>JAPXRQ010000153.1:0-7266 GCA_033813515.1 Thermomicrobiales bacterium | reverse complement strand
GGCTCGTTGATCGGCTTGTCGATCGCGTAGTAGTCGCCTGCAAATGTTGGATAGTCCTCGGTCCACATCTTGTGGATGATCTGGACCGCCTCGCGGAACTTGCGCATCCGGACCGGGGTGTCGTCCCACTGGTACCCGTACGCCTTCCACTCGTGTTCATACCAGCCCGCCCCGATCCCGGCATACAACCGACCGTGCGACGCGACATCGACCGTCGAGGCGATCTTGGCGTAGAGCGAGGGATTGCGATAGCCATTACAGCCGACCATCTGCCCAAGTTTGACCCGCTTCGTGTCGCGCGCCAGCGATGTCGTCGCGGTCCAGCACTCGAAGGTGGTTTCGTGCTCGGGGGTGGGGACGGTGTGGAAATGATCGTAGACCCAGATCGAGTCGATGTTCGGTTCGCTGTCGGCTACACGGGCGACATTGGTCATCGCCTCAAATTGATCGATCGGATTCTGAATGTCATTGAGATCGCGCTTCCAACCCTGCGGAACGAAGACGCCGAACTTGATTGCCACGGTTACAGCCTTTCGCCAGATGATCGAACCATCACTGGTGGAAGGTTAGTTCAGTTTGGGAAGTATTGGCAGGTACGGGATTACCCGCGCAGGACGGCCAGTCCCTCGCGGATTACGCCCAGGTGGTAGGCGGCATGTCCGATCTGGCTGATAACCATGCCGATCGCGTCCTCGTCCCATTCCTCGATCGTCTGGATTGTCGAGCGGAGCGATTCGTACGACGCGCGCAATCGTTCCTTGAGCGCGATGAGACCCTCGTCGTTCGTGCTCGTGATGGACCAGCTCAGCGCCCAGTTGGCGTTCTCTTCGCCGGCCAGGAGGACATCGATGTAGAAGCCGGTGTGATCAAGATGCGCCGCCAGGCTGGCTTCCGATCCGATCGGCTGCGAGGCGAGTTCGGCGGTGATCTCGTCCAGGGTCTGGAACATTGGCTCCTGGGGATCGAGCATCATGTGATGAATCTCGACGAAGATCTCCTCCAGGGCATTCAGGGCCTGCTGGCGGAACATTTCGATAAACGGTTGCTGATCAGTCACGCGTGCTCCAGTCGATGCTGCATCCAAATCGATCTGCCAGTAGTCTACGGGGAGTGCAGCGCACCAAGTGAGGAAGGGGCAACCAGTGCAGGTTGAGGTGGAACCATTCGGCACGATCGACGAGGGCCAGGTCGATCGCTATACCTTGAGCAACGATCACGGGATGACTGTCCAGATTCTGACCCTGGGCGGAGTTATCCAGACGCTCTCCGTACCGGATCGCGACGGTCAAATCGACAACGTCACACTCGGATTCGCGACACTGGATGAATATGTGCGGCTCAATGCACAGGTCTCGTTCGGCGCGTTGATCGGGCGATTCGCCAACCGCATCGGCCTTGGCACCTTCGACCTGGACGGCGAAACATTTCATCTGCCGATCAATATGGGTCCGAATGCGTTGCACGGTGGGTTGCGCGGGTTCGCTGCCCACCTTTGGGCCGGGGAGGCATTCGAAACTCATGAGAGTGTCGGGGTGGTGTTGCGATTGACCAGTCCGGATGGCGATGAAGGCTACCCTGGCAGGCTGGATGTGACCGTCACCTACAAGCTCGATAACCAGAATGCGCTCGGCATCCGCTATCAGGCGGTAACCGACAAGCCAACCGTGCTCAACCTGACCAACCACGCCTATTTCAATCTGACGGGCGAAGGCAGCGGCTCGATTCTGGATCATGAAATCACGCTCTTCGCCAGTGCGTATGCGCCGAGCGATGTCGAAGGATTACCAGAAGGCCCGCTGGCCGATGTCTCGGGAACACCGTTTGATTTCAGATTACCGCGCGCGATCGGCAGTCGGATCCGGGAGAATCATCCGCAGATCCTGTTCGGGCACGGATACGATCACAACTTCGTCGTCGATCGGGCCACTGGAGACACCAACAGCCTGGCGCCGACCGCATTCGTGCGCGATCCGGCATCGGGACGGACGCTGCGGGTGGCCACGACCGAACCCGGTGTGCAGTTCTATACCGCGAACTTCCTTAAGGCCGAACTGGTCGGACCGGGCGGCAAGGTCTATCGGCAATCGGACGCGTTCTGCCTGGAGACGCAGCACTATCCCGATTCGCCGAACCGACCCGATTTCCCCAGCACGGTCCTCCGCCCAGGCGAGGAGTTCGATTCCACCACCGTCTTCGTCTTCGGAACGGATCAGATGTAGTGCACCGGTTCCATACGGTGCCAGTTCTCAATTCGCCGCAGGATTGACTGGTCGGGCCTCACCCGACAATGCGATCTCGACCAGGCCGACCGATGCGACCAGGATCAATGCGGCCCGGAGTGATGTTGCCTCGGCGATCAATCCAATGAGCGGAGGTCCGAGCAGAAACCCGATCGAGCCAATCGTCACGACAACTGTCAGCGCGGCCGCGGTCGCCATGCCTGGCACCCTGCCTGCTGCACTGACCACGATCGGGTAGCCGCAGGAGACTCCCAATCCAACACAGCCAAAGCCGAGGATTGCGACAGAAGCGCTCGGAACGGTCGCCGCGACAAGCATGCCGATTGCAATCAGGCTTCCGCCGGCGCGCAGCATCCAGACCGGCCCCAGCTGCGCGGTCAGGCGATCACCAGCCAACCGTCCAAGCGCCATCATGCCGACGAATGCTGCATAGGCAATCGCGCCGGCGCTGGGACTGGCATCGAGCACCGTCCGCACAAACACCGATGCCCAATCGGCCATCGCCCCTTCTGCCACGAGCAAACAGACCGCGATGACGCCGAGTTTGAGCAGGTTGCGGTTGGGTCGGGCCAATCGGGTGCGGGTGGCGGAACGCTCCGCGGCGATCGGGAGCAGGCGCTGACAACACCATGCCGCGGCCACACCGAGCCCAATCGAAACCACCGTCACGTGCAGCGCCGGCGACCAATCCTGCCCGATCGCAAGCACCGCCAATCCTGCCGCCGAGAGCGAGCCAATGCTGAACGCGGCATGGAAGCCGGAGAGGATCGGCCGGTCGTACAGCCGTTCGATCTCCACCGATTGCGTATTCATGGCCACATTGCGGAGGCCAGTTGTCGCACCGAGCACCATCAGCACCGGGATGATCGTCCAGAGAGATGGCGCCAGCACCGTGAGAGGCAGGGTGAGAAAGAAGATGATGCTGGAAATCAGGGTCAGCATCCGGCTGCCGATCCGCCCGATGACGGCGGAGGTCAACTGGGCGGCGAGAATGCTCCCGATCGGCATACCAAGCAGCACAAGTCCGAGGGTGGCATTCGAGAGATCGAGCTTGTCCTGGACATGGGGGACATACGGGAACCACGTCGCCAACCCAGCCCCGGCCGACCCAAAAATAACCAACGTCGCCCACCTCGCCTGAGGAAGCGACTCGTGTTCGGTCAACTGACCACTGACTGCCGCCAACTGATTACCGATAGCGTGGAGGGCTGTAGCGATAGACGGCGCCGAAGCGATTGTAGAAATTGATCGCCGAGATTGCTCCGGTCAGGGCGGCGACTTCCTGATCGGTGAAGAACGAGGAGATGTGATTGAAGGCGAAGTCGTCGATCGGATGATGGGCCAGTTCGGTGATCCGCTCTGTCCATTCGAGGACGGCCATCTCCTTCTCGTCGAAGCAGCCGGCTTCGCGCCAGGCCGGGATCAGATCGATCTTCTGCGGATCCACCCCCATCTTGCGGGCCGCATTCAGGTGGATCCCGAGGCATTGCGCACAGCCGTTGATCTGCGAGGCACGGATCTTGGCCAGTTCGAGGTAGTGCTCGTCGATGCCGGTCGCGCTGATCGCCTTGCCGACCTCAGCAATCGCCTCGTACATGCCCGGCACGAGCCGCTGCACATCCTGAAATTCCTTGCGCGCCAATCGCGATGCCATGGCCACTCTCCCTCTCAAACCTGCAATGGAATCTCGCCAACTATCAGCAACTGCCATCAGCTCTCAAAGTTGGAAGGTTGACGTTGTTCGATCAGGCAGCTGCGACAGTTTGAATAGGGACAATTTCATCAAGCAACTTGACCGAACTGTCCCGGCGAATCACATCCAACTCGTATTGTGCCTGCAGAGCCAACCAGAACTCCGCCTCGACCCCCAGCCACTTTTGCAATCGCACCGCTGTGTCGGCTGTCATGCTGCGCTTGCCCGCCAACAATTGGTAAATCCGGTTGGCAGGAACATGGAGCGCTCTGGCCAGGTCAGCGCCGGTCAGGCCACGAACTTCAAGCTCCTCTGCCAGTACATCCCCAGGATGAACTGGATAGATGGGTCGGTCTTCAAACATCTTTGAACCCTCGCTGTTAGTGGTAATCGACAATCTCTATGTTGTACGGCCGTTCCTGGTTCTCGTCCCATTCAAAACAGATTCGCCATTGATGGTTAATGCGAATACTGAATTGACCCAGTCGATCGCCACCCAGTGCTTCCAGCCGATTGCTTCCCATTGCCCGAAGCCCGCCGAGTGACTTCGCCTTCAACAGGATGAGCAGCCGACGATTCGCAGCTTCTTCAATCGACTGAAAGGCGGGAATTCGCTTCCCGCTCGCGAAAAGTCGAGTTCGCTTGTCGCGATACTGGTCGCCGAATACATCTTCAGCAGCGTCCGTCATGGCACGACTTTACCGAGATGGACGCGATACGTCAAGCGTCACTCGGGTCAGCCGCCGACGGTGCGGGTGAAGCGCTCGATCGCCTGGGTCAACTCGTCAATCCGGTCCTCGCGCTCGTCCGCCGGCGCCCCGACGACGCACCCGCGAATGTGATCCTCCAGCACCAGCATGCCCACACCCCGCGCCGCCGCGATGATCGCCGAAAGCTGGGTCAGGACATCGACACAGTACGCGTCCTCATCGATCATCCGCTGCACTCCGCGGACCTGACCCTCCAGCCGCCGCAGCCGGGTTTGGATCCGGCTTTTGTGCCCGGCGTAAGAGGCGTGACTGTGGTGTTCGTGTGTGTCTTCCATTGATATACCCCTACCGGGCTTATGCGTCTCACAAGGTCATCTCTACCGTGACGATCCGCTCACCCTGCGTACCACGGTTGACGATGATGGTACGATACCCCATAGAGGTATATGATGACACAGACACATGATCACCCTGCCACCGTCGAAACTCCCATCAAGACACTCGATATCGAGGTCGGCGGAATGACGTGCGCGTCGTGCGTGCGGCGGGTCGAAAAGTCGCTTACCAAAGTACCCGGGGTCGCGGAGGCCAATGTCAATCTTGCCACCCACCGCGCAACGGTCCACTTCGATCCCACCACCGCTTCGGCCGATCTCCTGACCGCGGCGATCGACAAGGCCGGTTACACCCCTGGCACCGTGATCGATCCCAATGCTCCGGTCGCCCCGACTCACGAGCACGCAGCAACGGAACATAGCGAGCACGCGGCGGCTGGCGGTGAGCACGATCACCTGAGCCATGGCGGCGACGAGATGAAGCGGAAGGCGCTGGTCTCGCTGGTCATCGGCATCCTGATGATGCTGACGATGTACATCGATACCGGCATCAGCACCCGCACCCTCGCGCCAATCCTGCTGATCGCTGCCACCTTTGTGCAGGTCTGGGCCGGCGGCATGTACTACCGCTCCGCCTGGAAAGCGCTCAAGCACGGCGCCTTCAATATGGATACGCTCGTCGCAGCCGGGACCTCGGTCGCCTACGGGTACAGCGCGTTCGTCACTCTTTGGCCGGACAAGGCCGACGAGTGGGGCTTCGCCAATCACCTCTACTTCGAATCGGCGGTGATCATCATTGCGCTGGTCACGCTCGGGCACTGGCTTGAGGCGCGGGCGATGAAGCAAACCGGCGAGGCGATCCGCGCCCTGCTCAATCTGCAGGCGAAAACCGCCCGGGTTCTGCGGGATGGTCGCGAGATCGATCTGCCCATCGAGCAGGTGGTCGCGGGCGATCTGATTCGCGTTCGCCCGGGTGAAACCGTTCCGGTCGATGGGGTCATCACCGAAGGGCACAGTTCGCTCGATGAGAGCATGATCACGGGTGAGTCGCTGCCAGTCGAAAAGACATCTGACGATCAGGTGATTGGGGCGACAATCAACGGGACCGGGAGCTTTATCTTCCGCGCGACCAGGGTCGGCAAGGACACTGTGCTCGCACAGATTGTGCGCCTGGTCGAGCAGGCTCAGGGATCGAAAGCCCCGCTGCAGCGGCTGGCCGATACGATCTCGGGCTATTTCGTCCCGGTCGTCCTGGCGTTGGCCGCGATCACCTTTGGAATCTGGATGATCTGGGGTCCGGATCCGACACTGCCCAATGCCGTGCAGGCGGCAGTGGCCGTGCTGGTCATTGCCTGCCCCTGTGCGCTCGGTCTGGCCGCTCCGACCGCGATCATGGTTGGTTCGGGTAAGGCGGCCGAAAACGGCATCCTGATCCGGGATGCCGAAGCGCTCGAAACCGCCCGTGCGATTCAGACCATCGTGCTCGACAAGACGGGCACGATCACCCAGGGCAAGCCGGCAGTCGTTGCTATCTACCCATTCGGAGGTTGGTCGGCGGATGCTCTCCTGACGATTGCGGCCGCCGTTGAGCGGGGGTCCGAGCATCCCCTGGCAGCAGCCGTCGTCGCTGAAGCGGACCGCAAGGCGCTGACAATTCCACCGGCCGAGAGCATGAACACGACGGCCGGACAGGGAATCACGGCAGTTGTCGATGGGCAGGCTGTGCAACTGGGCAATCGCAAACTGATGGCTGAGTGGTCCATCGCCACCGATGCCGCTTCGGACGCGATCGAGTCGCTTGGCAGCAAAGGTGCCTCGCCGATTCTCGTCGCAATCAATGGCGAGCTGGCCGGGGTCATTGGCGTCGCCGATCAGGTCAAACCCGAGTCCGCCGAAGCAATCGCGGAACTGCGCGCACTCGGCCTCGATGTCTGGATGCTGACCGGTGATACGAAGGCGACCGCTGCGGCAATCGCGGCCCAGGTTGGTTTGCCAACCGATCGCATCATTGCGGAGGTCCTGCCGGGCGAAAAGGCCGCCGCGATCCTGGAACGGCAAGCCGGCGGCAACCGGGTCGCGATGGTCGGCGATGGCATCAACGACGCACCTGCCCTGGCCCAGGCCGATCTTGGTATCGCGCTTGGAGCCGGAACCGATGTCGCCATCGCCGCGTCGGACATCACATTGATTGGTGGCGATCTGCGGGGCATAGTCACCGCGATCGCCCTCTCCCGGCGGACCGTGGCGACGATCAAGCAGGGGCTGTTCTGGGCGTTCGGTTACAACGT
>JAPXRQ010000152.1:0-7269 GCA_033813515.1 Thermomicrobiales bacterium | reverse complement strand
ACGGATTCGAGAGGTGACGGCCGCGGGCAAGCCATTGCATCTTGATGGCGTGGTGATGGGCGGTGGGGCATCGACCACGGCAATCGCCGAGCACGTGGCGGCTGGCCTGGCCGTGACCGCAACGGCGGATGCTGCCCGAACCGTCCATAACCGGCCCGAGCGCGTTTCGGCGGCTGGGGTGGTTATTGCTGAAACCGCTCCGGCTGGTGCGGTGACGGTGACATTGGGCGATGTCGATCTGCCCGGGCTGAGATCGGCATTGGCGGCGTTTGGTGTGCCGATGCCGGAGGCATTTGCCTTTGGCGCGCAGGATCACGGCGTCGCCACCGGACGCGGCAACAACGATGTGCGGGGCGATTATCTGCATTGGCTTGTGCGGGAGGCAGGGTCGCTGGAGCGGGCGGCGTTCACCACTGCTCCGTCCGGAATGACACGGATGCAGGCGATCGCAGAGACAGTGCCTGGTTGTGTCCTGATGGATACCGGAGCGGCCGCACTTCTGGGAGCACTCGATGATCCCGTTGTGGCGCAGGCAGCGGAGCAGGGTGCGGTGCTGGTCAATATCGGCAACATGCACACATTTGCGGCGTTGATGCTTGGGCGGCGGATTGTTGGGGTGTTTGAGCATCACACGGGCGGGATGTCGCGCGATCTGCTGGTCGATCTGGTGGCGCGGATGCAGGCGCGAGATCTGACCAATGCCGAGTTCCGGGAGCGCTACGACGGACACGGCGCGGTGCTGGCGGCTGATATCGATCCGGCGGTTGCGTTCGATTTTGTGGCGATTACGGGACCGAATCGGGGGATTGCCGCGGATCTGGGGTGGTACGGAGCGGCGCCGCATGGGGACATGATGCTGACAGGGAGCTTCGGCCTGGTTGCGGGCTACCGGGCGGCGAAGGCGGCGGGATAGCGGGGCGGCGTGATGCGGGAGTCACGCCGGCGGGAGCGGGAGCGGGGAGATCGTTCCAGAGCGGGCATCGATCAGGACTTGAGCGTCAGGGTGAGGATGAACTGCTCGTCGTCCTGATTGCGAATCTGGAACTCGGGAAGATCCTTGCAGGCTTCAGTGATGACTCGCATCAGGTCGAGTGGCGAGTCGGTGGCGGGGAGGATGGCCGAATAGGTTTCCTCGGAGACGCCGGACTGCTCGAAGCGGCGGATGCGGATATCGGCGGTGGCTGGTTTGACGGTGCTGACTGCCTCGACCGGTCGGGCGAGAGCGACGGACTTTGTGGCCGGCGCGATGCGGCGGGACGGGATTTGGGGAAGGGCGGCGATTCTGAACATTGATGTCTCCTGAACCTTTCGTACAATCGTTTCGAACACCTGTACGTACACAGATTAGCGAACATCTGTTCCTGTGTCAATAGGTCACAGATACAATTCCTATGATTACGTTATACGGGGAAGGTTTGCGCTTTCTGTGAACCTGCTTCGAATTCACTGGAGATGCTTTCATGGCGACCAATGTTGAGAAAGACCTGGCCCGTTTGCGCGAGATTGCCGGCGAGGTGAACGATATCGATCACGCGCTGGCAGTTATCAGTTGGGATCAGATGGTGATGATGCCGTCGGGTGGAGCAGAGGCCCGCGGCGCCGCGTCCGAGACCCTGGCCAAGATCGGACACGACAAGATCACGGCGGCTGAGGTCGGCCAGTTGACCGAGCGGCTGATGCCTTGGGCGGAGACCCAGCCGGAGGACAGCATCGATCGCTGTCTGGTCGAACGCATTGCGCACGATTTCGATCGAGAGCGACGGGTGCCTTCGGCGCTGGCGGGCGAATTGGCCGGGTTCGAGGCGGTGACCGTGCCGATCTGGCTCGAGGCGCGCGAGAAGAAGGACTTCACGATTTTCGCCCCTGCACTGCAGAAGGCAGTCGACCTGCAGAACCGCGTCATTGAGTGTTTTCCGCCCACCGAGTCGTCCTACGATGTCCTGCTCGAGAACTCGCAGATTGGCATGACGACGGCCGAGGTCAAGTCGCTCTTCGATCAGGTTCGGGATGGGCTGAAGCCTTTGATCCAGCGGGTGGCGGCACAGCCTGGTGCCGTCGATGACTCAGCACTCAACCAGACGTACCCAATTGAGACGCAGGTGGCGCTGGTCAAGGAACTGGCGGCCGGGATTGGCACCACCGAGGATGCCTGGCGCATTGATCCGACCGTCCACCCGTTCGAAACTCGCTTCGCGTGCACCGATATCCGACTGACCACCAAGTACGTTGAGAACGATCTGGCCGTTTCTGTCGGTGGCATCAATCACGAGTTTGGCCACGGTATCTACGAGCGCCAGATCAATCCTGCCCTGGAGCGGACTGGTCTGAATGTCGGCGCCTCGCTTGGTCTGCACGAATCGAACAGCCGGACATGGGAGAACCAGGTCGGACGGAGCCGCACCTACTGGCAGTGGGCGCACGGGATTTTTGCGAAGCATTTCCCGGAGCAGGCGAAGCAGTATGACGCCGAGACCATGTACCGGGCGATGAACAAGCTCTTCCCCTCGCTCATCCGGACCGAGTCCGATCAGTTGACCTACGGCATGCACATCATTCTCCGATTCGAGATCGAGCAGGAGATGATCGACGGGAAGTTGGCGATCAAGGATGTCTCCGAGAGCTGGAATGCGCGCATGAAGGACCTGCTCGGAGTTGATGTGCCAGACGACAAGCAGGGGGTGCTGCAGGACATCCACTGGGCCGGCGGCGGGATTGGCTACTTCTCCGCCTACCTGATCGGCAATGTGATCAGCGCGCAGGCGTGGGAGATGATCGAGCGCGATCTGCCGGGTCTGACGGCCGGCTTTGCGCAGGGCGAGTTTGCCCCGTTGCGTGACTGGCAGAAGGAGCACCTGCACCAGTTCGGCCGCATGTACAGCCCGCGCGCCACAACCGAAAAGTTCCTCGGCGGCCCGATCTCGCCAGCACCCTACGTGAAGTACCTGACCGGAATCGTGGATGAGTTCTATCAGTAGCCAGTGGTCAGTGGGCAGTAGTCAGTTTATTGCTGCTGCCCAACTGCCAACCGACGACTGCGAACTGGAGACTGACAATGAAATTCGGAGTTTTTGCGCCGCAGGGGTGGCGGGGGGATTTGCGGGAGATCGCGGATCCCATCGCCCAGTTTGAGGCGATGATCAATGTTGCAAGGACGGCTGATTCGGGCTTATGGGATTCGGTCTGGGTGTATGACCATTTCCACACCATCCCGACGCCGGAACTGATGTCGACGTTCGAGTGTTGGACAGCGACGACTGCCCTGGCACGCGCGACCAATCGGGTCCATGTGGGCCAGATGGTCGGTTGCAACGGATATCGCAATCCCTCGCTCTACGCCAAAATCGCCTCGACGGTCGATGTCGCCTCACACGGTCGGTTGTATGCCGGGATCGGTGCGGGCTGGTATGAGCACGAGTGGAAGGCGTACGGGTACCAGTGGGACGACGAGACGCCTGTCCGGATGCGCAAGTTCCGCGAGGCGGTTCAGATCATCCACAAGATGTGGACCGAGGACTATCCAACCTTTGCTGGCGACTATTACTCGATCGACAAGCCGATCAACGAGCCGAAGAATGCCGGCAAGGGCAAGATTCCGCTGTGGATTGGTGGCGGCGGCGAGCAGGTGACCCTGAAGCTGGTCGCGCAATATGGTGACGCCTGCAATGTCATGGGTGACTCCGAGACGATCAGGCACAAACTCGCCATCCTGCGCGGACATTGCGACAAGGTCGGCCGGGACTACGATTCGATCACCAAATCAACGCAATACCGGGTCTTCCTGATCGAACCCGGCGATGATCCCGAAAAGGCAACCGCAGCATACCGGGGAGATCACTACACCTGGGAGAAGTTCCAGAGCGAGACACTGGTGGGGACGATCGATCAGATTCGTGAGGAAGCGGAGCGGTTCCAGGAGGCCGGAATCGACTACGTGATCATGTATGTCACCAAGGCCGCGTACGAGCCTGATCTGGTGTCGTACTTCTCGAACGAGGTCGTCGCGAGGTTGTCGTAGCCGATTGCGCTTCCTGAAGAACGAGTCCCGGGTTCTGCACGAATCCCGGGACTCTCTTTATTGGCGGCGATGACGCTACGCGGAAACTGATTCCTCGGCGAGGGTGTCTTCGGCGCGGGGACCGCGGATCAAGGCGAAGGCGAAGCCGATCAGCACAATCCCCATGCCAATCCACATCGATTGGGTCCAACCCGAGACGAAGGCATCCTTGGCCGCGATTGCCAGTGCCTGTCCCTGTTCTCCCATCTGACTGGCCACCATCAGCGCGCCACCGATGCCACTTTCCACGGCCTGGGCGGCGGGTTCGGGCAGACCGGCCGTCGCCTGGTCGACATTGCTGCGGTAACTGGAGTTCAGGATGGAGCCGAGCAGCGCGACACCCAGTGCGCTGCCGACTTCCCGCACGGTGTCATTGAGTGCCGAGGCTACGCCCTGCTTGTCGGCCGGCAGTGACGAGGTGATCGCTTCGGTTGACGGCGTCATGGTCAGACCCATCCCGACGCCGAGGACGAGCAATCCGGGCAACACGGATAAGTAACCGGTTTCGGCCGAGGCAAAGATCGCCATGATCGCGAGACCGGCGGCAACGGTAGCCAAACCGACCATGATGATGGTGCGGGTGCCAATGCGCTGGCGAATACGTGGTGCGATGGTCGAGAGCGGCATCATCACGAGCGCCAGGGGAAGGAGGCAAGCCGCCGAACGCAGGGCGGAGAAGCCGAGGACGGCCTGGAAGAAGGGGAAGAGGACCAGGAAGATGCCGAACAGGACGCCGAAAAGCAGCATCAGGGTGACAGAGCCCGTCGCTAGGTAGCGATTGGAAAAGGTGCGGACATCGAGCAGCGGGGCTTCGGTGCGTAGTTCCCAGATGATGAAGGCAATCAACGAGACGATGCCTACGACCAGACCCAGCAGTGTCAGGCTATCGGACCATCCGCGTTCCGGACCTTCGTGGATACCGAGGACAAGTCCCCCGATCGAGAGGAACGACGTGACCGAGCCGATGATATCGAACGGCGAATCGGACTCTTCGCGGCTATTGGGGACGGATTTGAAGGCGATCGCGAAGGCGGCGATGACAAGGACAACCGGCAGGATGTAGAGCCAGCGCCAGGTGAAGATATCGACCATGAAGGCGGAGACTAGCAGACCGACGATTCCTCCGCTGCCGGCCACACCTGCCCAGATACCGATTGCGCGGCCGCGATCCTCTTCCGGAAAACTGGAGGTGATCACTGAGAGGGTGACTGGCATGATCATGGCTGCACCGACACCGGCCAGGGCGCGGGCGGCGATCATCGCTGCACCACTCTGGGCGAAAGCGGCACCGAGCGTGGCAAGGAAGAAGAGGATGAGCCCAGTCAGAAGCACGGGACGCCGGCCATAGCGATCGCCGATGGCGCCGATCGGCATCAGCAGGGCGGCGAGGGCGAGAGTGTAGGCGTTGATGATCCAGAGAATGGTTGATTGGGAGAGATCAAGATCGAGGGCGAGTTGGGTTTGGGCGACATTGAGTCCGGAGACCGAGGCGATAACGGCCATCAGTCCGAGACACATGGCGATCAGGATATTGCGGCGTTGGCCGGCATCGAGGATTGGTTCGGGCGCGTGGTGAGCGTGGGGAAGAGCGGTGTCTGACAATGCGTGCCTCATGGATCGGGGTTGCGATTGAATGTCGTCGTTGACAGTGATACGATACGGTAGCGTAGCGAATCAGTCAAGAGGTGATTCCGTGACTCCTCCACCATCTACCGAAACAGATCCCCTGGATCCACGCGTTGCCCGCAGCAAAACCCGCGTCCTGGAGTCTGCCCGCGAACTCCTGACTGAATCTGGCGCCCAGTCCCTCACCATCGAGCGGATCGTGGATCGCTCCGGTGTCGCCAAGACCACGATTTACCGCCATTGGAACTCGCTGGCCGAGGTGATGGCCGATATGGTCCGGGTGCACCGACCACCCATGCCGGAGCCCGATCTGGATCACGGTTTCGAGCACGCCCTGCGCACCTTTGTGCTGACGTACATCGAGCGGATTGCGGTGCCCGAATCATCCTGGCTGATCGCGGCGATGTTTGAACTGAACCTGCACATGCCAGAAGTGCGGCAGGCATCGTCGGTGGAACGGAGTCAGGTGGGCGAAGGGATGCGCGCCATTATCGGGCTTGGGGTGCAGGAGGGTGTGTTGCCCGCTGACATCGATCCGCTCATGGTTGCGCGCCTGCTCTCCGGACCATCAATCGTCGCCTTGCTTGGCGGTGAGGCCGAGGTCGCGGTCGAGATGGCCAGGTATGCGCTCGATCGTTTCCTGGTTTCCTACGGTGTGACTGCTTGCGGTTCCGACTGAAAGCGATCGAGGCGGAAGAGATCGATATTGAGGCGGGGTTCGTCGGATTCGATCAGGTCGGCCAATATCTCGCCCATGACCGCCGCGAACTTGTAGCCGTGGCCGGAGCAGGGTGAGGCAACGACAACCGGGCTATCTGGACCAAGCCGATCGACGATGAAATGTTCGTCCGGGGTGTTGGTGAACATGCAGGCCGCCATTGTCAGGACAGGGCCCTTGGCGGCGGTGGGGAAGAACTCGCGGAGGCCGGCGCGGAGAATCGCTTCATCGCCGGCATTCGGGTTGCGGTCCATCTGATCGGGATGGACTTGCTCAAAGCGGTGATGGTACTTGCCGAATTTGAAGCCAGGGAACCCGCGCATCGGGAAGCCGTACCAGCGTTCGTCCTTGCCTGCAAGATTGAAGACCGGCAAGGTGTCGTCCTGGAAGGCTTCTGGATTCTCCGGCCAGAACCAGCCAAGTACCTGCCGTTCCGGTTGGAGAGCAGGAGCGAGTTCGGGAATCAGCGAGCCCATCCACGCACCTGCGGCAAAGATGATCTGCTCAGCCTCGAATCGGCCGCGAGGTGTCTCAACCGCGACACCGGCTGGCGTTGTCTGCCACGACAACATCGGGGTGAAGCCGCGGATATCGGCGCCGGCTTCGATTGCGCCGATGACGTGGGCCACGATCGCCCGCTCTGACATGACGTAGCCACCATCGGGCTGGTAGACGGTCATGTGGTTGGCTGGCAGGCTGAATGCGGGCCACCGGGCAACGGTCTGGAATGCGTTCAGGACCTCGTGGCGGAGTCCGTGGATCTCGCAGGAGCGGAGGGATTCCGTGAAGACATAGTTGCTGGCGTCGGCACAATCGATTGAGCCAGTGGTGATCAGAATCGGCTCTTTCGCCGCCTGCTCCAGGTCCCGCC
>JAPXRQ010000151.1:0-7321 GCA_033813515.1 Thermomicrobiales bacterium | reverse complement strand
GGCGATCATCTTCGCCCCCACCATGCAGGTGGTCGATGCCATCGCCGCCGGTGATCTTGTCATCGCCCGAGCTGCCGGCATCCTGATAGCCATCACCAAAGATGATGTCATCACCGTCGGCGCCCTGTAGCGAATCGTTGCCCGGCCCGCCCCAGATGTAATCGACACCGCCCCCGCCACGGATCTTGTCGTTACCCGTACCGCCATCGGCGCGATCGTTGCCGCTTCCGAATGTTATGTCGTCATCTCCGGCGGAGGCACAGACCGCATCGTTGCCCCCGTTACCGACAATGACATCATCACCACTCGATCCCTGGAACACATCGTTGCCGGATGTCCCAGTCTTGTGGCCACCACCGGTAATCGTGATGAAAAATGTGGTCCCGCCGATGAGACAGGACGGACCAAAAGTAGCCCCGCCAGAACGAACAGGCGCCAGGACCAGGACAATCGTTGCGACTGCCAGGACACGAACCAACAGCGTGCGCATTGACGAACTCCAGAATGTGGCGATCAGTGTCGCCAACACATCGGCTCGGGGGATTACGCCATTCTAGCGTGCCAAACAACGAACGCAAGCCAGGTACCGGGCGCTTCAGGACTTCTGGCAAAATACCGGTATGCCGAACGAACTCACGATTTCCATGTCAGAGGTCGCGCTCAGGATTGGTCTGGCAGCCATCCTCGGCCTGGCTATTGGATTCGAACGCGAGCGTCAGGATCGGGTCGCCGGCCTACGCACGCATGCACTTGTCTGCTTGGCCGCAAGCCTGGTCATGATTGTCTCGGCATACGGATTCACCGATGTTCTGAACCTCAACAGCTCGCATATCTCCCTCGATCCCAGCCGGGTTGCCGCCCAGGTTGTGACTGGTGTCGGGTTCCTCGGTGCCGGCGTCATCATCTTTCGACAGAACGCCATCCATGGTCTGACTACCGCCGCCAGCCTGTGGGCGGTCGCCGGGATCGGATTGGCATGTGGCGGAGGGCTGTTATGGCCGGCCGCACTGGCGACCGCCATCATCCTCGCGATTCAGGCCATCATCCGCCCGATCGAGAAGCGCTTTTCCAGCAAACGGCAGCCCCATCTCTTCGCGCTTGAACTGGATTCGACAACCGAGGGCCTCGTTGCGATTGAGAACGGACTGGCCAATCTCCCGGTCTCCATTCGGCACATTGCCATGCATCGCAGTTCCGGCGGCGATCAGGCCAGAGTCGATCTCGAACTGGCGAATGTGCCCGCCGGCCAGCGAGGCACCATCGTTTCCCAACTCGAACAGATCGATGGCGTGCGTGTTGTCGAGTATCAGTTTGGCAAGAGCGATGTCACATCGTCTTCTGCAACCGATGACGCCGGAAAGCGGATGATGCCCGGCCGCCGGACTGGCTGGTGGACGCGACCCGTCGACAACGGCGACTCCTAATCGCCCTGGCGGGATTCCACTACGACCTGCTGGACCTGAGCCACGCGCTCCGGTGGTGTCGAAATCCTGCTCGCCTTGCCATCTGCCGATCGTGCTGCCAGCAAACCAAGCCCGGCGGCCGCCATTGCGGCAAATCCACCGATCACCAGACTCCAGCGTGCGCCGATGTGCTCACCGATCGCGCCCACAATCGGCCCACCGATCGGCGTTGTTCCGAGCACCGCCACCGACCAGAGTGCCATCACCCTCCCCTGCATGTCCTGCCGGCTCTCGGTTTGGAGGGTGACATTGCCCAACGAGGTGAAATTGATCGAGAAGAACCCAACCACGACCATCGCGCCGATCGCCGTAATCAGATTCGGTGTGATCGAAACGAGCAACACCGAGCATCCGAACAGAAATGACGACATCGCCAGCAGCCGTGGACCAGTTCGCCGCCTGCCAGCGGTGTACAGACCACCGACTACGGCGCCCACGCCCATTGCCGCCGTCAGCGCTGCATAACCGCTATCCCCGGCGCCCAGCGTGAACTCCGCAAACAAGGGGAGCGTAACGCTGAACTCGTAGGTCAGCATCCCGACGATGCCCATCATGATGAGCAGATTGAACAGGACCGGCGTTGAGCGGACGTACCGAAGCCCGTCGACCAATTGACCCTTGGCAGCCGCTACCCGTGGCGCTGGATGCAACTCGCTCGGCTTCATCATCCAAAGCATGTAGATCACGATCAGATACGAAGCGGCATCGAGCATGAAACACCAACCGAGTCCCACAGTCGCCACCAAAATACCCGCCAGAGACGGTCCAATCACGCGGGCAAGATTGAACTCGGTGGAATTGAGGGAGACGGCGTTGGCCAGCAGATCACGGCCAACCATTTCGCGCACGAAGGTCTGTCTGGTGGGGTTATCGAAGACCTTGATGATGCCAAGCAGGACAGCAGTGACGTAAACCATCCAGATGCGGATCCAGTCGCCCAGCACCAGGGCCCCCATGGCGAGACTGCACAGTGCGGCACTGATTTGGGTGAAGTACAGGATGTGGCGTTTGGAGTACCGGTCCGCAATCACCCCTCCCCATGGTCCGAGGAGGAGAACAGGCAGGGTTTGGAGGGCGGTCACTACGCCCAGGGCTGTGCCGGAATGGGTCAGGCGAAGGACAAGCAGGCCCTGCGCAACGGTCTGCATCCATGTGCCAGAGAGCGAAATACCCTGTCCGATGGCATACAGGCGATAGTTGCGGATTGAGAGCGATGCGAAAGTGCGTTGCGAGTACGCGCGCGCGGCGTCCATATGAGGCAGTTTCGCAGAGAAACCGTAGCGCGGCCAACAGGTATCTGCGGTCCGCGCTACGAAGGGTGCGTCGAACGACTGCTAGCCGTTCTGCACGGGAGTCAGCACGAAGACCGGAATCTGCCGCTCAGTCTTCTTCTGGTAATCGGCATAATCCGGGAAAGCCGCTACCGAACGCTCCCACCAGATTGCCTTCTCGTCGCCAAAGACCTCCCGGGCGGTGTAATCGCCGTGGTGGGAACCGTCCTGCACCTCAACCAGCGGATTCTTGACGAGATTGTGGTACCAGACAGGATTCTGCGGTGCACCGCCAAGGGATGCCACGGCCGCGTACTCGCCGCCGTGCTCAACGCGCATCAGCGGGGTCTTGCGGAGTTTGCCCGATTTGGCGCCGACTGACGTGACAAGGACGATCGGCATACCGCGCATATCGCCGCCCTGATCGCCATTGGGCGACTCAAACAACTCGGCCTGCTTGCGCGCCCAATCGCTGGAACTTGGCTCGTACTCTCCGATCAACGGCATCTGGATCTCCCTGCATAACGGCATTGAACGGGACCGAATCCCATTCACAATGGAGGAGAGTATCGATCAGGAATGCCGAACCTGGAAACTCGACGACTGACTAGGCGTGCTTCGGCTCGATCCACCAGGCGACCGCAGAGATGACAACGCCCCCAATCACCATGGCAATCACAGAGGTGCGGAGAAACGCCGTCAGCGCATCAAAGACAGATTCCGCCGCACCCCGCTGGAGGTCGTTCGCGGTCTGGTTGAGGCCGATGGTTCGACCGAGAATCAACAGACCACCAAGAACAAGCATCGAGACTATTGTGGCGAAGCCAATGCGTCGCAGGACTCGCCACCGATTGTGGGCGGCACCAACTGCGAGTCCGAATGCCACCAGCACAACCACCGGCAAGACTGCGGAAAACGTATGGAGAAAATCGGTCGCCTTGTGAACTCGAACGAGCCGGTTCGATCGGGCGATCGTCAGTGTTTCCTGCTCTGGCCGGAGCGAATCAAAAATGCGGACCGCTAACCCACGCCCTTCAAGGGCAGTCTGGATCTGATCGAGCGGCTCCTTCAGATCAATGACGATCAGGGCGCCATCGTCCGACGTGTCATCACCTTCCAGAATCGAGACGAGTGCTGGTTGGGCGACACGCACTGCCCCCTCCCACAAGGCAGGAAAGGCATCCGATGTGACAACCCCAACCACGGCCTCGGAAACGATTGGCTCAAGCGAATTGCCGCGGAGCGCCGTGATGCGATTCGATGCAAGCTGATCGGTGGCGATCTGCGTCAGGCGGACGGAGACGGCTGTTTGCACGGCCTCATCGTTGGCCAGTGGCGCCAGTGTCTCGACAAACTGATCCTGGTCAAAAATCGTCGACTCGATCCAGACCGAAACGATCGAGAGCGGCAAGGCAATTGCAAACAGGATCAGGCTGATCCACGAAACGGCCGTTCTCACTGATTCGCGTTCCTTTCCGCGTTCGAGCCGGGTTCAGGGTGCATCGGGGCGAAGTGCGCTCGGTGCCGGACCGCTCGCCACATCTTCGGTCGGTGCACCTTCGTGTCGCTCACGAAGATTGAGGTAGGCAAGTGTGATTCCGATGACCGCCAGTGGGATGGTGAGCGCGTAGACGATGCCACTGAACAGATTGGCCAGATTGACGCCCGCTGTTCCGAAGATCAAGAGGAGCGCTCCGACAAATGGTCCGGGAACCCAGAGCAACCCCTGAAAAATCAGCGACGTCTTGAGCGCGTAAATCCAGTTGCGGCCACAAATCGATCGACTGCGCCGAATTGCCGCAAACGGATTGAAGCGATTCTCGTAGGTCGTGGTTTGCGCCAGGAACTGCCAGGCAACCGCCAGGAAGATGGCGATCGGAATTCCGATCAACGTCAGTGAAAGCGCGCCGACAATGAGCACAGCCGCGAACAGCGTTGCCGCTACGCGCGGAATGTATCGCCACGAATCAAACACCGAACTCCTGAGTGTCGGTCTGAGCCCACGGCGACGGTCGTAGATCGTACGGATGACCGGCGGGGCCACCAGCACGATGATGAAGAACTGTTGAATACCCCCGAGCGCCAAAGCCAGGCTCAGGCGCGCTCCGGCCGTGTCATTGAACCAGCGGATCAGGAACTCGATGGGCGGACGACTGCGCAGCCAGATGTCGAGGATATTGACCACGATGCTGATCGGGATCGTCGCCAGACCCAACAGTATGTAGAGCTTCCAGTCCTGCCGATATGCCCGCCAGGCAGCAACGATCTGATTCCAGGCTCGGTAGATCAGCCAGGCAAGCGCGCCGAGCACCAGCAGCACCGTCGCCAGAAGCAGATACGGGTGCACCACGATCCGCGTGACAAACACCGATCCCTGCTTGCTGAGCGTGCAGAAGAGACGCGTCGCATTTGGGCCGACGAGCGTGGTCTGGGGGATTGCGATACTGCTGGTGCGCCAAAATTCGGTCGCGGTGAACGGATCACTCCATCGCCGGTTGACATTTGGCCCGAGCGGTCCGTCCCAAATCAGCGGTGCGCGCTCGCCCCACCGCCCTTCGAACAGCAGCCACGCGAACGGCCCCGCCGGATCGATCACATCCGGAACAACGACGACCTCAACTCCGAACTGTTGCTGCGGTGCGGTGGTGATATCACAGCCGAAGCCGGAACCATCTTCACCCCAGCCAATGTACGTCTCGCTTCCGTAAAACGTCCCGTGCGATCCCGCGGCCGGATACGCAACGATGTGGCCGTCGCTCCATTCGATGCGATCGTCATCGGGATCGGCCAGTTCGCCCCCACCGTGCTGGGCAAATCCCACCTGGATCGGATCACGGGTCAGCGCATCGACCACCGACGTCGTGTCGAAAACGAACTGGACCATTTCCCAGTCGCCTTCATGCGTGTTGTTCCAGTCGTTGAACGTGTACCAGAACCAGTACTGCAGGAACAGCTGGTTGTTTGCGGTATCGACCACGTAGTGCGCATAGGTCGTCGGGACGGCGCCCATCTCGGCAACGCGTTGTCGGAACCAGCGCTCGAAATCGCATCCGGGCCGAACCGGATTGCCCGGCCAATCGAGATAGTAGTCCGCTCCCAGTCCAACCAGGTCCTGAGCGACGGGTGCGACTTTCACAACGGTGTCCTGGCTGGAGTTCCGGCCAGTGCGCTTCTTGAGTACGACATCCGGGGTGCCGAGCACTGTTTCGATCGGGGCTGGAAAGTACCCCTCCCCTGACCGATCGCACTCCGCACGTTGCTGCCGCAGGGAAACAACCGGCTTGTATTTCTCAGCGAGTTCAGCCCGGGCCTGATCGTCCGATTGCGACGAACTCGTCGTAGCCGCTGTCGATCCGGATGCCGTGGGCGTCGCATCCTGCGCGGCGACTGGGGCAACCTCGGAGGCAAACATGATGGCGAGCAAGGCGACCATCGCCACGGTAAGCAAGTTCAGGCGGCGCACACGCTGGTCCTTGGGTTGACAGGCAGGTGCCAGTTGGGAGGCGTTGGACTCGACCGACATCGGACTGATTGCAACTGATCGCAGCATGCATTCTCAGTCAATTTGACGTCGCGGGCAATGTTCACCGGGCGAAAATCCGCCGAAAATGGACTGTCTGCCCCTCAGCACCCGGGAATTTCGTCAAGCTAACAGTTGTTTCTCATTGGATCGGCGCGGTTATGTTGTGCTGCCAGCCGTTCGTGGTGTACAAACACGCGTGCCGCAGTATTGCGGGGGATAGGGAAACGACTGCCGGGCGAGGCGGTTGCGAGGAGAGTGCTTGTGGATATCCTTGTTGGAATTCTTGCAGTCGTTGTCGGCTTGACGGTAGCTACGGCCGGCCTGCGGATCTTCTTTCTGCTTCTGCCGATTTGGGGCTTCTTTGCCGGATTTGTGGTCGGCGCAGCTGGCACAACGGCGATCTTCGGCGATGGCTTCCTGTCGACGACCCTCGGTATCGTCCTTGGCTTCATCGTCGGCATCATCTTCGCGGTGATCTCCTACCTGTGGTGGTACATCGGTGTACTCGCGGCCGCCGGCACGGCAGGCGCAGCGTTCGGCTCCAGCCTCTTCGCCGCGATCGGAGTCGATGCCAACTGGTTCCTCTTCTTCATCGGCATCATCTTCATGGTCCTGTTCATCCTGGCCGCGTTGTTCATCAACTTCCCGACCTGGTTGATCATTGTCGGCACCGCGATGTCTGGTGCGGCAGCAGTTATCGCCGGCCTGATGTTGATCTTCAACAAGATTGATCGCGCAGACTTGGGCAACGGTGTTGCCTGGGATGCCATCGCCGATAACTGGTGGCTGTGGCTGATCTGGCTCGTCGGCGCCTCGCTGGGGATCGGCGCGCAGCTCTCCTCCGCTGCCGCAGTCGTCCTGCCCGAGGACAAGTGGACCACGGCCCGCGGCAGCTACTCGGTTTAGGCATGCGCTGGGGGATGGTGCCAAACACCATCCCCCGTCTCACCTGATCGCAAGATAGGGAGAGCGAGGAAGAGTTCCATGGACATCGAACAGCCCAAAGCGATTCTGAAGAAGAACAATCCGCTCCGTGCCGATCTGCCCTGGGCGGTCGTGTTGAT
>JAPXRQ010000150.1:0-7363 GCA_033813515.1 Thermomicrobiales bacterium | reverse complement strand
CCGCATGGCGGTATCGCGATGGGTCTCGATCGCTTTGTCATGATCCTGGCAGACGAGGCAAACATCCGCGAGGTCATTGCCTTCCCGAAGAATCAGCGCGGCATGGACGTGATGTTCGAAGCGCCCTCAACCGTGGATGAGCAGCAGTTGACCGATGTCGGACTCCAACTCGCTCCGATTGACCCCGGGGCCTAACCGCCTGCGTTAATCGACGAATCCATCCACCACGACAAACCACCGAGCGGGTCCATGCCGTCTTCATCGACCAGCCGGGTTTCTCCAGAGATGTTGCCGTTTTCGAATGTGGCGGCCCAAATCTCGAACTTGTAGTTGTCCATGCGAATCCAGGCGATGGACTGACCATTCGGGCTCCAGCGCGGCGACATTGCGTTCTGGCCGCGGGTCAGCCGGGTGCGTTCGCCCGATTCGATGTGTACGATCCAGAGATCAGTCACCCCGCTCTGATCGCGGATCGTCATTGCCGCCCAGGCATTGTCCGGACTGAGCGCAGGATCGAACTGATCGCCTTTCGATTCCGCCAACTGGTAGGCAGAGCCGTTGTTCAGATCGCGCAACGCCACATACGTCCCCGACGAGGCATCGCCAAGCCGGACGCGGACGGTGTAAATGGCCAGGGATCCATCGGCGGAAAGCTGCAGATTGAAGATGTCTTCCTCGTAGGTCTCCGGCATCAGTGCCAGATACGGAGCCTCAGCGACCGAACTCATCAGGAAGACTGCCAGCGCGCCCTGGGCAGGAACGGCATCCGAGATGAATCCGATCAGGCCCGATTTCGACCAGTCTGGATCGATGACCCACGACGAGTTCTGCATGTACTCGACGCTGCCAATGTCGTACGGGGGCTGGTTTGCGGTCAGTTGTGTTTCCGCACCGCTCGTCAGGCTGTATGTGTAGAGGTCTGAGAAGCTGTTGCCAGTCCGGACATAGATCAATGAGGAGCCATCCGGACTCCAGCGCGGGTCGGAGATGTTGTCTCCGTTCAATATCTCGCTGGTCTGCCCGTTCTCCCACACCCAGATACTGGAGTTCCTGCTGTAGGTGATTTTGCCGCTGAAGGTCGTTGCCAGTTGAAAGCGTGCTGACGCTGCCCGCGCACTGACTGGCAATCCCGCCACCGCCGCGATCGAGAAAAGTGCTCGCCGTGTGATTCGCATCAGACCGTCGTCCATCCTCGTTCAGCCAACAGTTCGCGGGCAACCTGCGCCTCATCCCACGGCAATTTCTCGCCATTCCAGATGATGCTGCGTTCGTGCCCCTTGCCAGCCAGCAAAATCGCATCTCCCGGTCGTGCCAGATCGATCGCTTTCGCGATTGCGTCGCGTCGCTCGACAATCCGGAACAGCGTTTCGCCATCTCGAGCTCCCGCAGCAACGGCGCCATCGGCAATGGCATCAACGATTGAGGCCGCGTCTTCGTATCGCGGATCTTCGTTGGTCACAACGACGATGTCTGCAATTTCTGCTGCGACGGCTCCCTGAATCGGCCGCTTGACCGTGTCTCGCTCGCCAGCACTGCCAAAAACCGCGATTAGTCTCCCCGTCCCTATCGCGGTGCGCAACAGGCGGAGCACCTTTTCAAGCGATTCAGGGGTATGGGCATAGTCAACCATCACGCCAAATGGTTGGCCCTGCGTGATCGCCGTCATCCGTCCCGGAACCTGGGGCACGGAATTGACCGCGTCAATCGCGTCAGCAAGGGCCACGCCACGCGCCATCGCCGCGCCAATCGCTGCGAGCGCGTTGGATACATTGAATGCGCCAACCAGGGGCAGATCGAGCGCGAACTCCTGTCCAGCGTGCCGCAATGTCGCTCGCGAGCCGGATAATCCACTCTCCTGAACCGAGGCGAAGAGATCGGCCGACTGATCTTTCGTCGAGTAGGTCAGCAACTGCCGGCAGTTGGTTGCGTACGGAAGGACGGAACGCGCACCCGCGTCGTCCAGATTCACCACCGCGACGCCAGCCTCATTCGAAACGACCTCGAAGAGCCTGGCCTTGGCGCGCCAGTACGCTTCGATCGTCTTGTGATGCTCCAGATGCTCCTGGGTGATGTTGGTCACGACGCCGATAGCGAATGCCACGTGATCAAGTCGGTGCAGATCCAGACCGTGGCTGGTGGCTTCGAGAATGGCTGTGTCAACGTTTGCTGCAACCATTGCCCGGAGGAGACGTTGGATATCGGCCGATTCGGGTGTGGTCTGGCGCGTCTCGTGGTCGACGGTTTCGTCACCGATCCGGACCGAGACGGTGCCGATCATGCCAGTCCGGAGTCCGCCTTGTCGAAGGATATGGTCGAGGATGTAGCTGGTTGTGGTTTTGCCGTCAGTCCCCGTGATGCCGATCACGGTCAGTTCGCGGGATGGCTGGCTGTAAAACGCGTCGGCGATGGTTGCCAGATCACGACGCGTGTCCTGAACGACTATCTGCGGGACCGCAACCTTGAGTGGATGGTCAACGACTACCGCCACGGCCCCCTGCGCGAGCGCACGATCCACGAACGCATGACCATTGACGTATCCGCCGCGGAGTGCCACAAAAATCGCGCCCTGGGACACATCGCGAGAGTCATAGACGAGCGAAGTGGCGATCGTGCGGGGATCGCCAATCAGCCGACTGCCGGGAACGGCGTTTGCCAGGTCCCCAAGCGACCTCACGAATCGCCCCGCTGCTGACGGATCATCCGGCGCGCGATGTACGAGCCAAGCTGACTGTAGCGCCGCTCAAGAACGGGCGGATACGAAACGATCTCGCCACCAAACCCGGTTTTGAACCGGTAGAGCCCGCGCCAATCGTCCCCCCTGGTGCCCGCGATCGAATCACCACTGTCACTTGTGGTGGTTGGATCGTCCTTCGGGATACCCCAGAGGTCATAGCAGGCGGCCTGTCGCTCGCGTGCCCATTGCATGGCCGAAAACTGCAGGAGAAATGCTGCACCGTGCTGTCGATGCTCGGTTGACGAGGCTCCGTACATGTAGATCGACTCGCTGCCGAACGATGCCGCTATCAATCCGGCTGCCAGGTTCCCGTCCGATTCGGCAAACCCACAGTATGCGGAGTCGCCGAACAATGTCAGGAATCGAGCGTAATACGCAGCTGAATGGATGCCGAAGCTGTTGCGGTCCGAGGTTTCTTCAAGCAGTCGATAGAAGTCCTGAACCGACCACGGATCGCCTGGCTGTTTGATGGAGACGCCGCGGCGGGTTGCCAACCGGACGCTGTACCGCGTGTTCTGACGCATTCCGGCCAGAATCTGCTCATCGGTGCCCAGCGGCACCTTGACTGTCCGGGCAGGCTGCACATGATCAGGACCAAGCACAAAACCGTGCTGCTTGAAATTGCCCTGGAACGGCATCTCCCGATCAGATTCGAAGATTGTGTACAGGGCGCGCCGTTTCTTGCAGGCCTGATCTATCTGTTTGATGAGTGCGGTGGCCAGATCGGCATCATCGTCGGGAATTGCCGGGCCGCGCGGGATGTACCCGACCGAAACCGGGCCGCGCGAACGAAAGAGAATCTGCGCGACTGCCGTTCGACCGTCCGATTCGACGGCGACACGCTGCACATCCCACCCGAACTCACTCTTGAACTCGCCCCATGTCCACGACTGAAGCAAATGTCCGTTGGCCGTGAGAACCGCTGCATCCCACGCCGCATTGTCGCGTGTGATCTCCGTCATGGTCTCGGCTCGGATCCGATGAGTGCAGCATCCAGGGCTTCAGCGATGTCGGCTTTCTCGTCTTCTGGGGCGCGCTGATCGTAGTTGCGAAGCACCCGCACCGCTCCGGGTCCGGCGATCTCGCCCAGCGCGGCAATTGCGGCCAGGCGGACATCGACATCATCGTCTACCAGGGCCGTTGCCAGCGCCTCGACATCGTCGGTCGTTCCAGCCCCGCCAAGCGCGCGCACAGCGGCAAAGCGGATTTCGGCATCCTCGCTGGTCAACTCCGGACGGACAAGCGAGAGCCAGCGCGATTCCCGACTCCGGGCAATGGCCAGCAATGCAGCGACCGCCAGGGCAGAATCGCCATGCTCCCAGGCTGAATTGATGAGGGCGCGTGTCTCGATCGATTGTGGAAGTACGCCAAGCGCCTCGATTGCCCGCACCCGGACCGCAAACGGAGCATCATCCTGACCGGCCACGCGTGCGATGAACGATCCGAAGCCTTCCAGGAAGGGATCGTCGTCATCAGGATCCAGATTGTCGGCCACGGAATCGGTGAGGTTGGCCAGCGCTGCCGCCTGGACATCCACGGACGGATCAGTGACGGCCAACCGCAGCATGAGTTCCCGGCAAGATCGCGAGGCGTCATCGGCCAGACCGGCGATCGCCAGTAAGCGGATGCTGGCGTCGTTATCGTCCAGCGCAACGCGGAAGAGCCGACCGAAATCGAGATCGACGTGCGAGGCGGAGAGGTCGTTTGCTGTCTGGAGGAGGGATTGGCGAGTCTCGCCTGGCAGGGTCGCCCAGACGGTGGTGATCGAACGCGTTTGCTGACGGGAGAGATCGGACAGGGCCGTAACGACTTCCTGGTCGATACGGCCCTGCTTCAATTCCTCGATCGCGGCATCTGCCGTCAGGCTGAATGGATCAGGATCCACTCGGGACGTAGGTGTATCCATCGGCAATATCTGGATCCCGCGAGAAGGCGCCCGACTCTTCGGTCTCGAGCACGGTTCGCAATTGGTTCTCGGTAATCGGACGCTCGATATTGGCGACCGCATACAGTTCGCTGAAGGTGGCTGCGAAGCCGATTCCGCCCTCGAGCGGATGGTTGATGCGTTGGAACGCGAGCCCAATGACATCGTCCAGCTTGCGGCGCGACTTCTCGTCCATCTGCTTTTCCTGTGCCAATGACGGGAAGCGCTCCTCGGTCAGCAGCTGATCCTCCATCACGCCGCAGGCATACGTGCCCTGGCGGAAGACGTAGCGCTGGCGGCGATCTTCAAGTTCAAGCAGCTTGGCACTTTCGGCACCGGCCGGCACGTACTTGACGATGTAGTGCCCGTCGTTCTCGGTGGCGCCGATCGAGACCAGTGCACCAGGAACGAGATTCTCATTGTAGAAGTCGTCCAAACCGACGATGAAACCGCCGCGGTTCGGGGATGGGTACCGGAGTTCGACCAGGTAGGTCGTGTACGACTGCGGACACTCGAATGTGAGTACGGCCGACTTCTGGTTCGGCAGAAGGGGTGCAGGCAACAGCTCAGCCATCTCGGCATCGTATGGGATGAGTCCAAGCTGGAACTCGTAGAAGGTGAGCACCCGATCAACGGTCGTCCGGGTGCGGTGGGCTGGAGCCTCGCCGGAATCGTCAACCAGGAAGCGGTAATCGGTGCCGATCTCGTTTGGCTTGCGACGGCTCGTGCCGAGCGGGGCCAACGAGCTGACGCTCCAGAACCGCTGGTTGGATGTACCGACAAAATCGAATTCGCGATGTTCGCGGGAGAGGCGGAAGTTGACAGCGAAGCGCAACTGCTCGAACTCTGGAGTGCCGGGCCGACCGCCCATCACATCCTGCGCGATGACATCGTCGGTCAGCGGCTGCTCCTGCTCCTGGATGTATTCACGGATTCGGCGCAGATCATTGCGGCCGAGGCGCTGCACGCGGTCCTCGAGCATCCACTGATCGCCGAACGTGGCAACGCGGCTGTCCTGGGTAAGGCGCTCGGTGATCGCGCTGGCAACGGCAACATCGTCGACGGCATCGAGCTTGGTGATCTGAAGCGGCTGAATGGTGAACGTGCGCGGGGCCGGGATCGGCTCGACCTCGAGGATTTCCTCGACGACGATCTCTTCGACTTCGACAACGTCGCCATTGGCCCCACTGAGCGTTGCTTCGGCAGCCAAAACGGTCTCTTCGATCGCGCTGGCCGTGTCGAGATTGGTCCACACGGGCTCGGAGACGACTGGCCGAGCGACTGGCTCCGGCTTCTCCGGCTTCGGCAGCGGCTTCATGAACCGCTCCGCGAACGTGTGGGCCTTCGACGGCTCAATGCCCAACGGCGCACGGCCAGCACGCGTGGTCAGAACGACCAGCTTGCCATCCTCGTCCTTCTCAGATGAAAAGACAGCGTCATTCTTTTTGATTGCGGTCGCGATGGCGGAGTCGGACGTCTCCACACCCATCTTGCCGAGCAAATCAATGGCATCGGCAACTGGCAGGCGAATCGGAGCGTCGAACGCCATGAAGCGCCCGACAATGGTCAGGGCGTTGAACAACTGGCCGGCCAGGGCTTTGTCCGCTGGCGAGCCCTTAAAGCTGACGTCTACAGAAAGCATGTGTGCCTTTCTCTCTTGATCGGTCGAACTGATGCGATCGGTCCGCTACTCGGCCATCCCGCGCTCGCGCAGGGCGTCAATCAGTTGCTGGGTGGTGAGGGGTTGGGAATTGGCCGGGTCCCGCAGGAGGGAAAGGAGGAACGCAACATCGTCCTCTGTGAGACGGACCTCGTCAGCCTGTGAATTGGATTCGGTGGACATCTTTACCTGTTCGGTGAGGGTTAATCAGCACGTCAACCAGCGGATTATAGCGGGGTTTCCTTCAAATTCCCAAATTGAGGAGTAGACTTGGTGGCAGGGTGGACAGCCGCTCCGTATACTGCTTCGCGATACGGAATCTGATCGTTACGCGGACTCTCACTTCCGCCCAGTAAGGAAGGTCTCCATGTTCGGTTCGTTGGGATGGCAGGAACTTGTCATCGTCCTCATCATCGTCGTGATCATCTTCGGCGCAGGTCGTCTGCCGGAGATCGGTGGCGCCGTTGGTAAGAGCATCAAGGAATTCAAGGCACAGTCTGGCGATGATCCGAGCGAAATCGCTGCCGGTACCGCCGAGAAGGCATCGACCACCACGGCAAACACCGCCCAGGAAGTCAAGTCCAGCGCCAGCCGCGAAGTTCGCGCCGACGAGATTTAGAACAAATCCCGTAAGCGCAAACCCCGCCGGACGAGTTCCGGCGGGGTTTTTGTTTTGCCTGAATAGTCTGTTGATCGGCTAGTTGTCGTCGCGGAAGAACCCGAGCACGGTGGTACCGGCTGGCGTTTGCTGGCCAGAGGAAACTCCTGCCATCACCGGCTGGGCGGACGCCGGTGCGGTCGAGGCCGCAATCTGGACATCCTGCAGAAGCTCAACAAACGTGATCTTGTGCCAGGCATACAGCACCAGCTCGACGCCATCCATCAGATAGGCGAGCGGTTTGCCATCCTTCTTGCTCAGCTTGCGCAGAACGAGAAAGTTGTGCGTCGGATCCGGCGGCGTATCAAGCTCGCCGTAGATCGCATCCTCGCCCATAAGGTGCACGATTGCCGGAATTCCCATAGTTATGCTCCCTGCTCCCTGTTC
>JAPXRQ010000149.1:0-7380 GCA_033813515.1 Thermomicrobiales bacterium | reverse complement strand
CTGGCGGGCAGCATCTCCGCCCAGTGAGCGGACATACCCCAGCCCAATCCGGATCCCGTTCAGATCCTCAACCGCGCACCGGACGCCGCTGGTGTTGATATCTGGCGCAAAGACGCGAACCCCATGGCGGCGGGCATCATTGATCAGCACGTGCGAGGGGTAAAAGCCCATCGGCTGGTTGTTGAGCAGGGCGGTGATGAACTCGGTCGGGTAGTAGTACTTCAGCCAGCAGCTCTGGTAGGCAAGGATGGCAAAGGCAGCGGCATGGGCCTTGGGGAAGCCATACGAGGCGAACCCGAGCAGCTTCTTGAAGACCGTCTTCGCGATCATGGGATCGACGCCGTTGCGCACCGCCCCATCCCGGAACTGTGTCCACAACGAAATCATCGCCTCGCGGGAGCGCTTACGGGTCATCGAGCGGCGCAGGGCATCAGCCTGACCGGCGGTGAATCCGGCCAGTGCCATCGCCACTTCGATCACCTGCTCCTGGTAGAGGATGACGCCGTGCGTTTCCTGCAGGACCGGGATCAGCGAAGGGTGATCGTATTCCGGCTCGATCGGCAGGAAACTGGTCCGCGATTTCTGGCGGTGGGCGACATATGGCTTGACCGCACCACCGACGATCGGACCCGGCCGGACAATCGCCACCTCGACGATCAGGTCTTCAAGGCGGCGGGGCTGGGTGCGGGGCAGCATCTGGATCTGGGCGCGACTCTCGATCTGGAACGTGCCGATCGTATCGCCGATGCAGATCATGTCGTAGATCTTCGTGTCGTTGAAATCGATCCGGCTCAGATCGACCGCCTCCTTGCCGTTGTAGACGATCAGATCGAGACATTCCTCTACCAGCGAGAGCATGCCCAGCGCCAGGAAATCGATCTTGACCATGCGGGCGTCATCGCACGAGTCCTTGTCCCAGTGGCAGAGAAAACGGCCTTCCATTGCGGCCGGCTGGATCGGGACCAGCTCCCGCAGCGGGGTCGACGAGATGATCATGCCGCCGACATGCTGGGTGACATGCCGCGGGAAATGGGCCAGTTGCCCGGCCAGTTCGATCAGATGCGTCCACGGTGGGTTATCGATCCGGCCGGCATATTCCGGCAGCTCGGCCAGTTCGTCGCCCAGCCGGTCGACCCCATGTCGATCGCTCATCTTGGCGATCTTGTCCAGATCGACCAGCGGGATACCGAGCGTCTTGCCGATATCCCGAACCGCGCTGCGCAACTGGTAGGTCGAGAAGGCGCAAACCAGTGCTGCTCGTTCGTGGCCATACCGGTGGTAGACGCGCTCGATCAGCACCTCCCGAATCTCACGCGGGAAGTCCAGATCGATATCGGGGATCGAGTGCAGTTCGTCGTTCAGGAAGCGGCCGAAGAGCAGGTTGTGCTTGATCGGATCGACATGGGAGAGGCCAATCAGGTAGCAGACGATCGAACTGACCGATGATCCACGTCCGCGTCCGGGTGGCAGATTGCCCTGGGTCCGGCCCGGGCTTTCGCCGCGGACCTCTTTGGCCACCTCCCGCGCCATCTCCAGCAGATCGCGGTAGAGCAGGAAAAAGCCGGCCAGTTTGTGGTTCTGGATGACCTTCAGTTCCTCGTTCAGCCTCCCTTCCGCCTCGGCGTATTCGTGCGGCTGGTAGCGATGATGGAGCGCATTGGTCGTGATCTCGCGCAGCACATCGTCCGGCGTCTGGCCGTTCTCGGTCGGGTAATCGGGGAAGCGGTAGTTGAGATCCTTGCCGAGGTTGAAGGAGGCGCAGCGTTCGGCGATCAGTTGGGTGCTGGCGATGGCCTCGGGATAGTTGGCGAATCGCTCGCTCATCTCCTCGGCCGAGCGCAGGTAAAACTGGTTGTTGGGTCGGCGTTCGCGATGGCAACCATCCAGCGTGGAATGGGAGCGGATCGCGACAAGCACATCGTTCAGCCGGTGCCGATCGGGAACGTGATAGTGGACATTACCGGTCGTGACGGTTCGCACTCCGGCATGTCCGGCCAGTTGACTGAGCAGTTCGACCCGGCGGGTATCGCCATGGACCAGGTTGTGCTGCAACTCGACGAAAACCTGATCGCGACCCAGCCAGCCGATGTACTTGCGCAGGACGGTTTCGGCCTCGGCGAACTCCCCCGCTTCCAGCAGCAGACTGATCTCCCCCTGGCGGCAGCCGGTAAGCAGGATCAGCCCCTCGCCGTAGCGCTCCAGCAGGGTGGGATCGAGCCGGGGATCGGGCGGATCATCCCGCTGGGCCGGACGGGAGACCCCGATCGTGCGGAGCGGGAATGGCAGGGCGAGGCGCCCCGAGGGTGGATTGGGATCGCGCAGGGTATGGGCTTCGGTGAGCAGGTTGCAGAGGTTGGCGTACCCGGTCTGGGTCTCGGCGAGGAGGGTGAGATGGGTGTCATCGAGCAGGGTGACCTCGGCGCCGGTGATCGGGCGGATTCCGGCATCGTTGGCGAGTTTGGCGAATTCCATCGCCCCGTACAGCCCGTTGTGATCGGTAATGGCGAGGGCGTCATAGCCAAGATCGAGGGCACGGCCGATCAGTTCGTCGGATTGGGATGCCCCGTCGAGGAAGGAGAAGGCGGTATGCAGATGCAGTTCGGTGTAGGCCGTCATCGCAACCACCGCCCGGTCCGTGCGGCCACGACCAATCCGTAGGGGCGATCGTCAGATCGCCCGCACCGCATTCCCCAACGATGTTCCACGCGGGAACCACGGTTGCCGGCCACGGTTCCGATCGGCACCGTTCCGTGCACCCAACCCGGGATCGTCGGTACCGGCGGGCATATGCAATATGCCCCTACGGCAATGCACCCGTGGGGATGTTCCATGCCGGGAACCACGACGACCGCGTTCATCCGCGTTGCTCGTACCACAAATGGGCATCGCGATCGTGGAACACCGTCCGCACCCGGCCATCGTCCATGTTCAACACGAAATAATGGCGATCAATCGGGTTGCGCCACCATTCATCATTCAATTGCCACCGATCCTGAATCCGCTCGACCCTGTACTGCCGGTTGCCCTCGATGATGGCGATCGGCAATCCGCGCTCGGTCGCGACCTGGCACGGACGCGGGCGGTTCAGGGCTCGAAGTTGATCAGGGCGAACCGGCGTTCCGGAATGCGCGACCATGGTTCTACCTCCACGATGTGGGCCAGCGGCGATTCTCCGTAGCGCTGGGTGAGTTGACGAGCGGCCTCGATCAGCGGCTTCTCCTGCCGCGGCCGGAACATGGGGATCAGCTCCTGAACCGCCGTCTGCCGAATCGGATCGATCAGATCGAGATGCAGCACCTCGGCCGGACCAGTCAGCTCGATTGCCTGCAGCCGATTGAGGAGCAGGGCGGTCAGCCGTTGCGGACCGAGCGGCTGCGGAAAGCTGAACTCCCGCTCCCACGATTGCCCACCCTCGATCATGATCCGAATTCGTGCCTGGCGGACCTGGCGATGCTGCATGGCCGGGCGGCCAAATGCCTTCTGGACAATCTGGCGGATGGCGAGCATCAGCATCTCCCGGCTGGCGATCGGCGCAGGCAGGAGCATCTCCTCCCGCACCGATTCCAGGATCGGACGGGGGACGATGCGGGCCTCGTCTGATCCTGACGCCCAGGCGTGTACATCCCGGCCAAGAGGTCCGAAACGGGCCTGCAGGGCGGATGGCGCCAATGCCCGGATATCGGCCAGGGTGCGCAGACCAAGACGATCGAACTTGACGAAGGTGGCGTCATCAACTGGCAACCAGTTGACCGGCAGCCGATCCAGTGTTGCCCGTACCTGATCGGCCGGCATGGTGTTGACCGAGCCCGGTATGGCCATGCGGGCCGCAACCCAGGCGGTGAAACGGGTCGGACCGAGGCCAACGCGGGGTCGGAAGATGGGTGACATGCTGACGAGGAGGGCTTCGGCCATCTCCTGCTCGGAGGGGTAATGGCGACCGAGCCCGTGCAGATCGACGTAGCAGCGACCGTGCTCGAGTGGTTCGATGGCCGGGCTGACGGTTTCCAGCTGGCGCAGGACCTTTTCGAACTCCAGTCCATCGCGTACCGGATTGGCGGGGATGAAGACGATATGTGGGGAGACGGCATGGACCTCGCGCAGGGGCATACCGAGGCGAATACCGAGGGCGACGGCTTCGGGCGAGGCATCGGCGACAAGGGGGCGGTTGGTGGATGGGGAGGTCAGGACAAGGGGCAAGCCATCGAGGGCCGGTTGGGCGAGGACGGCGAGGCGGAGGGGGAAATTGGGGATGAGGACGCAAGCGAGGAGCATGGCGTTTTCTCCCTGTGGTGTGACAATACGGAACATCTGTTCTATTACAATGAAACCGGCTATGATGCCGGTCTCACCCCCCGAATGGAATCACCCGGTGGTCTGTCGAGTATAGAACACTTGTTCTTATTTGGCAAGAGGAGAGCACCACACGAGCACGATGCCTGACGCAGCCAAAACGAACGTAGCGGCAGATGTTCCAGCCTCTGCCAAAACGCCCGGTTGACGGACAATGCGAGCCCAACCGAAACCACCCGTATGCGAATGGCTGGAACAAATCGCGCAACATTGACGGTTGGCGCATGCGCACAGGCCCCCATAACCAGAGCCGCATTGCGATGCGGCGCTACATGGGTCGATGCCGCCAACCGACTCCTGCAAACGAAACGGGGAGGCCGAAACCTCCCCAAACTCTCAACTTACGACTGACGACTGCCCTACGACTTGAAGGTCGTGAAGAACTTGCGCATTGGGGTCGGCATTTCCCAGACTCCGGTCCAGCCTGGAGCGAAGACGAAGATATCGCCCTCTCCCAGCCGCGTGACGGTGCCGTTCTCCTCGGTCGCAATAATCTCGCCCTTGACGACGTGCACCATTTCGCCTTCGCCATCAAACGCGCAGGAGAAGCGACCCGCATCGACTTCCCACAAGCCGCAGGTGACCGAATCATCCTCCCGCGACCAGAAAACCTTGCCGCGATGACTCATCGGGCCATCCAGGGCGACACCGATGTGCTCGTTGATCGGTCCGTACTCGTCCAGCACCATATCCGGCGCGTACCCGTCGGTCTTGACAACATCCATGGTCGCTTCCCTTTCGTTACTATTACAGGCAGCGCATTCAACGCGCCTTGAGTCCCCATTATCCTTAATCTTCTGCAGCTGCACGCTGACGCATGATAGATGGAGTACACCGATGCTCTTCCGCACCGACAAGACCCGCATGATCTCGCCCGAGGATGCCCTCCCCGGCCGAGGCGCACCGTCGTTCACGATCCCAACCCGGCACGCCGTTCTCGGCACCAATATCCAGCCGCCATTCCCCGAGAATCTTGAGGTCGCCTACTTCGCCCTCGGGTGCTTCTGGGGAGCCGAACGCCTCGTCTGGGAACTGGACGGGGTCTACACGACGGCCGTTGGGTATGCCGGCGGATACACGCCCAACCCAACCTACGAGGAAGTCTGCTCCGGCAAGACGGGCCACTCCGAGATGGTACTAGTCGTGTTTGATCCTGCCAGGATCTCGTACGAGGAGCTGCTGCGCGTCTTCTACGAGGCACACGATCCAACTCAGGGCATGCGCCAGCAGAATGATGTCGGCACCCAGTACCGCTCGATGATCGGCTACACATCGGACGGGCAGAAGCAGATCGCCACAGATGTGACCGCATCCTATGGCGCCTCGCTTGCAGCGAGGGGTATGGGCGAAATCACCACCGAGATCGTTCCTGCTCCGGAGTTCTACTACGCCGAGGACTACCACCAGCAATACCTGCACAAGGTCCCGAACGGTTACTGCGGCCTGAAGGGGACGGGCGTTTCCTGCCCCATCCCGGTGCGTGCCTAGGCAAAGCCATTTCGTTCCATTTCGGCATCCCTGCAGGTTGCAGGGATGCCTTTTTTTGCCCTTGAAGGAAATCGCGGCGGCAGCTATTCTGCAAATACCCTAGTTGACTGGTCAGATTTACCAGCCAGCCTGACGATATTCCAACTTATGAGGAGGTTTCATGACTCGCCCGGTTTCGCCGCGCTTCACTCGTCGCGCCACGTTTGGTCTCACCGCCGGTGCATTGGCCGCAGTCGGAATGAAATCCGCTTCCGCTCAGGAGGCAACTCCTGCCCCACTCGACCTGACCAAGGTGAAGGCGTATACCGTCGACCAGGCCGCACAGATGAAGGAAGGCACGACCCAACTGGCCGCCATCGCTGGTCGCTATTTCGATCTTGCGACCGCCGCCAACTTCGATTACCAGGCGATGCTCGATGCCAATGCGATGGAAGTTCCCGGACTCATGGCCGCCGCCAAGGAAGCCTGGCTCCTCGCCAGCACGCACTACGAGCTGAACGAGGGCCTCGTCGCCGGTGTGCCGTCTCTGTCCCACTTCGATGTCCTCATCGACGCTGGTCCGTCCGGTGAAGAGGACCCCGAAGGCGCACTCGACTGGACCCTGGATCTCCCGAATGGCGAGAAGATGGAGAAGCCCGGCAATCTGTTCCACAACCTGACCGAGCCCCTGATCTGGGGAACCGAAGATACCTGGGTCGTTCTTCGTGTTGACCTGGACGGCGACGGTGACGAGGGCATCGGTGATGTCCTGCCGGAAGCCAATGTCTTCAAGGCGGCCTCCGACAAACTTGACTCCAGCACCAGCGAGTTGCAGGCAGCTCTCGATGCCTGGGAACCAACCCTCGAAGATGCCTTCGCCGCACTGGTGACCATGATTCCGACCATGGGCGAGTACTTCGAGCAGTGGAAGCTGTCTTCGTTCGTTACTGGCGAGGATGAGACCACCGAGAAATCGTTCGTCGCGACCTCTCGCCTGTTCGATGTCAACGGCATCGTGCACGGACTTGATGTCACCTACGATGTGATCCGATCCACGGTGTACGAGGTGGCTCAGGAGCTTGACGCACAGATCGACGAGGGCTTTGCCGATCTGGTCGCATTTGTTGAGGACCTGTACGGGCAGGAGCAGGAAGGCAAGCGGTTCACCTCCGACGAGGCCGAGCTTTACGGCACGCAGGCACAGGACAAGGCGTCGGCACTGGTCGGTCTTGTATCCCAGGCTGTCGCGCTTCTTGGCCTGACCGTCTAGATCCCATGAATCGTGCCGCCCGCCTTCTCGCGCTGACGTTTCTGCTTCTTGCCTGCGCCTTTGGGTCGGGTGGCTGGAGCACATCCGCCGCCGAACCGACTCCGGTTGACGCCTGGAACGATCTCGATGACGCCCTGTTTGCTGTGCAAGCAGGGCTTCTGTCGTCTGATCAGGCAGCGATGGACGCTGCACTGGCCGACGCATCCGCTGCGGCTGATGCCTACCTGGCGTTCTTTCCGGTCGCGGAAGGCAGTTCCGCCGACATCAAGGCGACGCTCACCGAACTTGCCACC
>JAPXRQ010000148.1:0-7415 GCA_033813515.1 Thermomicrobiales bacterium | reverse complement strand
CGCCGCAGGTGGACGCGCCCTCCGCCAGGCCATCGATGCGACCATGGCGGGCGTCCCAACCGACGAGTACTCAACCGATCATCCCGAGCTCGCCGCGGCCCTCGCCGCCTTCGGCTACCAGCCGCCCGAATGGGAGCGTTGACGTGAGGGTCGATGTCCATACCCACCTGTGGTCGGAACGAACCCTCCCTGGATTTCTGCGCGATTACTCGGCCGGCCGGCCAGATTCATCGTTGAAATCTGGTTGCGATGCGCTGCTCGAATCAATGGACGACTGCGGCATCGATGCCGCGATCGCGGTTGCGCTGGTTCATTCAGCCGATCCAACCGATCAAGAAGTCACCGAGATCAATCAGTTCGTCCGCGACGAGGTCGCGAAGTGCCCAGCACGCCTGATCGGTTTCTGCGCGGTCAACCCGCGATCGGCGGACGCGGTGGCGATGCTTCGTGACGAACTCGCGGCCGGCGCCAAAGGGTTGAAGTTCCACGGCGCAATGCAACAGATCGACGTCGATGACCGGCTGATGTACCCCCTCTACGAGGTCCTCGCCGAGCAGCGTCGTCCGGTGCTGTTCCACTCCGGCGACATCGGTGTGCTGCCGATCAAGGACCGGCACACTCGGGCCACCCTGTTCGACACCGTAGCCTGCGATTTCCCCGAATTGCCGATGATTCTTGGTCACGCCGGACGCATTGACTGGCCGACCGTCGCCGGACTGTTGCGCAAGCACCGGAATGTCTACGCCGAGATCTCGTCGGTGATCGGTCGCGATCCTGGCTTTGAGTACGAACCTGTGCGCGCCCTGCTGGAGACGGTCAAATCCTGGGCCGGCTCTGTCGCCCACATCCTGTTCGGTTCGGACGCGCCGCTGTACTCCCAGCAGGCCACCCAAAGCAACCTCGATCGGCTGCTCACCAGGCTGCCGACCCTGGACACGATCCTGACGGCCAACGACGTGCTGGCAGTCCGCAACACGAATTCCAGCGAATTCATCAAACAACACCAGCTACTCCACCGCTAGCCACCAGATCAAAGGAGAGAACATGGCGAAGGTTTACACCGCGGGCGAGATCATCGCTCGGCTGCGCACGGAGATTGACGCAGGCAAACCGCTGTTCGTGCCAAACTGCGGGTTCGGTCTGTCGGCTAAGCTGCAGGAGATGGGCGGGGCCGACCTCATCGTCGTCTCGGGCACCAGCTACTGGCGGATGAAGGGCCAGGGGTCGCTGGCCGCCTTGATGCCGATCTCGGACGTCAACGAGGTCGTATTCGGGCTGGCACCCGAGATCGCAGCCAACGTCTCGCAGACGCCGTTGCTGTCACTGTCGAGTGCATTTCATCCGTTGATGAACCACAAGGATCACCTGCGTCGCCTGCGCGATGCCGGCATCAGCGGGATCAACCCGTTCATGATCATGATCTACGGGCAGGAAACCGTAACGCAGATGGACAAGATCGGCATCGGTTGGCGCCGTGAGATCGAGTTCGTGGAGGCCGCAGCGAACCAGGACATGTTCGCGTTGGCGTACGCGTTCAATCCCGACGAGGCCCGTCAGATGGCCAACGCCGGTGCGCACGCCATCGCGACGCATTTCGGATCCACCGTCGGCGGCATCACCGGTGCAGCGTCACAGGTGAGTCTGGACGAGGCGACGCAGCGCTCCCAGGAGATGTTCGAAGCGGCGCGAGAGGTCAACCCTGACGTCATCCTGTTCGCCCATGGCGGCCCTATCGAAGGCCCCAAGGAAGCGGCACACGTGGTCAGGAACACCCTCGCCGATGGCTTCATCGGCGGGTCTGCGGCCGAACGCGTCCCGATCGAAAAGGCGATTCTCGCCGTCACCCAGGAATACAAGTCGGCGCTCGATCTCTACTGAGCCCAACCCGGCAAAGGAGCCAATGAATCATGAACGACAACAAGAAGCCAGTAATCGTTTGCACCGGGATGTGTGACACGAAGGGCAACGAAATCCAGTTCCTCGCCGAGCAGGTAGAGGCATTCGGCGGCGAGGCAGTGATCGTCGATGTCTCCCTGGGATCGGCCTCACCTGCCTGGGCGCACATCCGCAATGACGAGGTGCTGGCCAAGGCCGGCATCGAACAGGCCTCCGACGTGTTCACCGCACCGCGCGCCACCGCAATCGACCTGATGGTCAAGGCCGGATCGGCAATGGTGAACGAGCTACACGAAAAGGGCAGTTGCGACGCCATCATCACCTGGGCCGGCTCGGTGGGCGCCACCGTGGTCTCGGGCATCATGCGTTCGCTGCCCTTCGGTGTGCCAAAGATTCTGTTGACCGACATGGCGTCCGCCGACGTGTCGATGTGGCTCGGCAACAAGGACATCTTCATCGCCTCGCCCACCGCAGAACAGGGCATCAACAAGGTCACCCACCGGATCGTGAGCAACGCCTGCGCCGCGGTGGTCGCGATGGCCAATGTTGAGGAGGACACCTCGCTGACCAGGCCGCTCGCCGCGGTGACGTCCTACGGGACGACCACGCCAACCCAACTGCGCATCACCAAGTTCTTCGATGACCACGGTTGGGATTGCGCGACCTTCCACGCCGTCGGTGTCGGGGCAACCATGGAGGATCTGATCCGCTCCGGCGACATCACTGCGGTGGTTGACATGACCCCGGGTGAGCTGACCAACAACATGTACAACTCCTTCTACGGGAACCCGAAGACGTGGGTGGGGGAACGCATGACGGCGGCGTCCGAGATGGGGATCCCGCAGGTCATCGCGCCCGGCGGCCTCGACCAGAGCGCCTACAACGGCATGGCCCAGTTCGATCCGAAGTACCTGGCGGACTTCAAGACGGGCAAGCGCCGAGGCTTCCACGGGACCGACATGCCGTACGTCCACAACGAAGGCGTCACCATCATGGTGCCCACGTTGGAGGAGATCGACGAACTCTGCCAGTACATGGCCGAACGGCTGAACAGGACCACCGGCCCGACTTCGTTCGTGATCCCGATGCGCGGCTGGTCTGCCTACGACCAATCCGAGGAATTGGCGACGCGGGAACGCGGTTGGGCCGAGGGCAATGGCGATGGGCCGGTCTGGGAGCCGGACGAGGATCACCCCGAATGGTCGCGCCGCGCGACCCGGATGTACCGCGAATTGGCACGCCTGCTGGACCATTCAAAGGTCGATCTGATCGCCACCGACCACCACATCCTCGATGAAGGATTCGCCGACCTGTTGAACAACATCGTCTGGGACATGATCAACGGCGATTGGCAAATCAACAAGTACGCCAATTCCGAGAAGGTGTTGACCACCGCCGATATCATCAAACAATGATGCCCGACAACGGCTGACCAGGCGCGTCCAAAGCAGCGGACCCGCGACTTTACCCAATGTGAATTTGGAGACCAGGTGGGCGTGAGCCTACCCAAGTTCTGATCAGGAATCCCGATACCACGACGATTTCAAACCAAAGAGAGAACCTCATGAGTCAAGAACAAGCGCTCGATTGTCCGGCATCAGCGCTCTTGAGACAAACCGGGTGACTTGAGGAAGGGAGGATTTCTGGCTCATCGTAGCTCATAGGAGAAGCGCAGATGAGACAGAAATCCGAGACGCGGGGCGGGACGCCCGAGCAGATTGTGAAAGACATCCGCCGGGCCACCCGGAAGCACCATTCGGCTGAGGAGAAGATCCGCATCGTGCTGGAGGGGCTCCGCGGAGAGTACAGCATCGCGGAGCTCTGCCGGCGGGAAGGGATTGCCGAAAGCCTGTACTATAGCTGGTCGAAGGAGTTCCTGGAGGCCGGGAAGAAGCGCCTGGCGGGGGATACGGCCCGGGCCGCGACCAGTGGTGAGGTCAAGGATCTTCGCCGTGAGGTGCGGGACATGAAGGTTCTAGTGGCTGACCTGACGCTGGAAAACCGCCTGCTCAAAAAAAGCATGATCGCGGATGGGGGAGACGAGGAATGAGATATCCCGCCTCCGAGAAGCTGGAGATTATCCGGCTGGTTGAGCAGTCGCATCTGCCGGTCCGGCGGACGCTGGAGAAGCTCGGCATCCCCCGGCCGACCTTCTACCGCTGGTATGATCGGTATCGCACCAGCGGGCCTGAGGCGCTCGAGGACCGCCGTCCACAGCCGGGCCGGGTGTGGAACCGCATCCCGGATGAGGTTCGGGACAAGGTCGTGAAACTGGCGCTCGACGAGCCGGACCTGTCGCCCCGGGAGTTGGCCGTCCGCTTCATCGACACCGAAAAATACTTCGTGTCAGAGGCCTCAGCCTATCGCATCCTCAAAGCCCACGACCTCATCACCAGCCCAGCGTTTATCGTCATGAAGGCTGCGGATGAGTTCAAAGACAAGACCTCGGCACCGAACCAGCTCTGGCAGACCGACTTCACCTACTTGAAGGTCACCGGCTGGGGATGGTTCTATCTGTCGACAATCCTTGATGACTTCTCCCGCTATATCGTGGCGTGGAAGCTTTGCACGACGATGAAGGCCAGCGACGTCACGGACACGCTGACCCTGGCGCTGGAAGCCTCAGAGCTCGACGGCATGAAGGTCGCACACCGGCCTCGGCTGTTGAGCGATAATGGGTCGAGCTACATCGCCGGTGACCTGGCGGACTGGCTCGAGGAAAAGGGCATGGACCATGTCAGGGGTGCTCCGCTACATCCCCAGACGCAGGGCAAGATCGAGCGTTGGCACCAGACGCTCAAGAACCGCATCCTCCTCGAGAACTACTACTTGCCGGGTGAACTCGAGCGGAAGGTCGGCGACTTCGTCGCCTACTACAATCATCTCCGGTACCACGAGAGCATCAGCAACCTAACCCCGGCCGATGTCTACTTCGGGCGTGGCCAGACCATCCTCCTAGAACGAGAAAGGATCAAACGCGACACCATAAAAACCCGACGCTTGCAACATCGCGGCAAGGCCGCATAACATCAAACCCAGATGCGCCAGATCCTCTCTTCGATCACGCGCCCTAACGTCTCAAATCATCTGACGACGGACAGGTCGCGCGCGAGGGGTCGCTGGCCGGAGCAGCACGCGTATTAGGGGTCAATCATGCCACCATTTCCAGGCGCATCTCGGCCTTGGAGGCAGAAGTCGGCGTAGGCCTGGTCAGGCGATTGGCCCGGTCCACGCCGCTGACCGAACGAGGCCGCAAGATCGCCGATCTCGCTCTGGGGATGGCTGAGCGAGCCCAACAGATTGAACGCCTGACAAAGCTGCAACCCAGCAGGGTCAGCGGCACGGTCCGGCTGAGTGCACCGCCTGCAATGCTGAGCGAAACACTGATGCCGCGGCTTGCCGGTATACTGGACGCTTACCCCGAACTGCGTCTGGATCTTGTGGCAGACAGCCGCGTTACCTCGCTGGAACAGGGCCACGCCGATATGGCCATCCGTCTGACCGAGCCGCTGGCGCCGCAAAGCATCGCGCGAAAGCTGGGGCAAATTTCCTACAGGCTTTACGGAACTGGCCGCCACATCGAACAGAACACCACTTCATGGCGGTTCATCGCTGCGGGGCCAGAGCTTGCCCACACGCCCGCCCAGAAATGGCTGACAGAATTTGCAGCCGGGCGACCTTTCGTCCTAATGTCAAGCGACCCGCATGTCCAGAAGTCCGCCGCTGAGTCCGGTCTGGGGATCGCTTTGCTGCCTGAAAGGATCGCGGACCAGTCCCGGACCCTCTTGCGAGTCCCGTCTGCTGCGCCGCCTGCGCGTATTGCCTGGCTGGTGATGCATCCCGACGTCCAGAATACGCCAGCCATCCGCATCGTCGCGGAGGCTATTCTATCTGCCTTCAGAGAGGCGGCATGATGCCGAAGATCCCAAGGCAAAGCCCTGCTCCAGCCTGCAAATCGTAACATGTTCCCCGGCTTGGGGACGACAGCGGGTGCTATCTCCATTTCCCACTTGGAAACACGCTGCGGACAGCAATCTCAGAATCTTTCAGCAGGAGGTATTGCCAACGACTTGAGCCACTTTTCGCGCAAAGCATCTGCTTCCTTCGAAAAGGAAGCATCAAGGTGATCAATCGAACCGATGCGATCAATCCTGAACTGACGGAAATCATCTCTCAATTCGCACCAGGCCACCAACAGGGCTACTTCCACATAGTAGAAGATCGCGATGGGTTTGAGCGTCCGCAATGATTTCTCACCTTTGGAATTCGTGTAGGCAATGCGAATCTTGGTGCTTTCGCGAATGGCCCGACGAAGCCTTGGCATGTCGATCGCATTCGGAAGCTTTATGCCATAGCTGGACACCTGGGATTGGGAGCCTACCAGTTGCCTGGCGGCGTGTTGCGGTACGACATCTGCAATTTTCCAGGCGACCCGTGTAGCGGCTTTCACCAATCCCCTGTCTCCTGTTCGGGTGAGAAGTGACAGGCCAACTGAAATCGCTTCAACTTCTTCTGCATCGAAGGTGAGTGGAGGAAGATCAAAACCACTCCTCATCAGCTATCCGACACCGACTTCCCCCTCAATCGGAACACGCATCGCCTGAAGGGCCGCAATGTCGCGATAGATGGTGCGGGGCGTCACTTCCAATTGCTCAGCAATCCACTGCGCAGTCACCACGCGCTTGCGCCTTCGCAACAACTGGATGATCTCAAACAGTCGATCTGAACGTGCCACGTCTGCCTTCCTATCGGAGCTTGAAGTCCTAGCAAGCATACTGACACACAGTTGTCAGTATGCTTGTTTTACGCACGGTGCTTCAGCAAATGGAAAGCGATGGATGAACATGATGCAGGCTTTCGAGACGCATTCAGTGCGGATGGAGAAATTCCTCTTGGTCTCGGTCCAGGCCCCTGCCGAGGACATGGACAGATTGGCCGCAGCCATCGCGGAAATTGATCCATTGATTTTGGGCAAGTACGACAACAACACCTATGAGGCATCGCCCGGATTTGAACGGTATCGTCCGCTGGAAGGGGCGGCCGCAGGCGCAGAACAGGATGTGCGAAAGCGGCCAGGCGTCTGCTGGCTGAGCTTCCAACTCCCCGATGATCAGGCCTTGTTGAACCGGATGGTCGAACAGATTTTTCAGGTTCACAGCTACCAGGAGCCGGTTATCATCGTCCAAACCGTGCTTGCCAGCAGGTCCAAAGGTCTTGATGATCGCAACAACCCACACCGTTGGTGGAACACGTCTGGCGATTGGAAGAAGACTTGAGAACACCTGTCAACGAATATGTGGTCCATCCGGCAACAAGTGACCGATGGGCCGATCTTGGGCTGGTCATGGGACCAAAAGGTGGCTCAGGTGGATGTTGGTGCATGCTCTGGCGCGTGAGCCGCAAAGAGTATGATGAAGGCAAAGCGGGGAAAAACCGGGAAAGGCTCAAGGCCTGCACGAAGTCCAGCGTCCCGCCGGGCTTAATTGCCTATCACAATGGCAAGCCAGTTGGCTGGTGTT
>JAPXRQ010000147.1:0-7417 GCA_033813515.1 Thermomicrobiales bacterium | reverse complement strand
CGAATCGTTTGATCAACTCATCCAGGAAAACATTACCCGCGCCGGCGATCTGCTTCGCGAGGCGGCGGCCAAGCGGAGCGAGACCGAACTGGCGCTCCGCTCAAGCACGGCGGAGATCGAGCGCAAACAGCAGGAAGAGCGGGTTCAGTACCGGCGCGTTTTCTCCGGCCTGCTCGATCAGATTCAGACCGTGCAGCAGAATGTGGAACGCCTGGCGCGTGAGGTTTCCGATGCGCTGGATGATCTGGAAGCCGTCCTGCCAGCGCAGGGCGAGCTTGGTGCGGGCGAGGATGACGACCTGCCCCCGTTGCCGACCTTCACTGGCAGTGTCAATGCGTCGCTGGCGAGCGGAGCGATTGGAGCCGCGGACGAGCCAAACGACGCGGAGCGGGCCACGCTTGAACCAGTCGATGAGATTTTCCCCGAGGATGGCGGTGATTCGGGTTCGGGTATTGCTGGCGTCGGGACCTCATCGGCGTTCAGTGAGGAGATGCAGGCGTCGGTTGAACGCGTCTCCCAGTCGTACGCGGTTGATACCGAGAGCGACGACCGTCTGGGTGATGACGGGGATGACGACGAGCCTGCCGAAGAGCAGGACGATGACGACTTCGATGTCTCGCCTGAGGAACCGTATCGGGAGTCGGGTGCACCTGGCGGTGCCGAGAGCGAGGAAGCAGGTGCTTCGTCGTTCGAAAGCTGGGCCACACCAGATCCTGCCGCCGATGAGGAGGACCCTGAAGCGCCAGGCGTTTACCCAATCGACAGTGAGACCGGCGAATTGACCGCCTCGCTGGACGAGGACAATGCGGCGGCGGACGATGAACCCGGTGAGGAAACGTCAACCACCATCCTCGTCCATGGTGTGCCCCGGGCAACCACAGCGCTCTCGCTCAAGCGCTATCTGGAAGGTCTGAGCGCTGTGCATGCTGTCGAGCCTCGGGAGTATGCCGAAGGCGTGCTCCGCCTCCAGGTGTCGAGCGATGGCCCGATCGGTCTCGATGATCTCCGCGGCTGGTCCGAAGCCGCCGGGATGGAGCCCGTCACCACAGACGAGACATTTCTCGAAGTCAAGTTGCCGTAACTAAACCTGTCGTCTGATTGCCCTGTAAGGAGAAGCGAAGCACCGTGTCTGTTTCAACCGCTGACTACCTGGCCCAAACCCGTGACGCCCATTTCCAGGAGTTTCTTGAACTGCTCGCCATTCCCAGCGTCAGCACAGATCCCGCGCTTGCGGGCGAGGTGCACCGCTGCGCCGAGTGGGTCGCGGATCGGATGCGCCGGGCGGGCATTCCCACTGTCGAACTGGTCGAAACAAAGCGGCACCCGGTGATCACTGGCGAATGGATTGGCGCGCCGGGCAAGCCGACGATTCTCGTGTACGGACATTACGATGTGCAGCCGGCTGATCCGCTGGACCTGTGGGAGACGCCGCCATTCGAGCCGACGATTGTCGATGGCAAGGTCATTGCCCGCGGCTCTGCCGATATGAAGTCGAACCTCGTCACGGTGATTCAGGCGATCGAAGCACTCGGCCAGGAGTTCGGCGCCCCGCCGGTCAATCTGCGTTTCTTCTTTGAAGGCGAGGAAGAAATCGGCAGCCCGAGCGCGCCCGAAGTCGTCGCACAACTCAAGGACAAGTTGCAGGCGGACGGCGTGCTCTCCTGTGACGGTGGTATGGAGGGACCGGATCTCCCGGCAATTCTCCTCGCACTCAAGGGAATCACCGGCGTACAGGTCAACCTGCGCACCGGTACGACCGATCTGCATTCAGGCATGTACGGCGCCACCGTGCCGAACGCACTCCAGGCCATGGCCAAGTTCGCGTCGTCGTTCCACACGGCCGACGGGCGCGTTGCAATCGAGGGCTTCTACGACGGGGTCGTCGAACTGACAGATGCCGAGAAGGCGGAACTGGCGCTCTATCCCATGTCCGACGAGGAGATCCTCAAGGGCGCCGGGGTTACTGCGGCCTGGGGCGAAGCCGGTTACACGATGCTCGAACGGATGGGAGCCCGGCCGACGATCGACTTCAACGGTGTCTGGGGCGGCTTCCAGGGCGATGGTAGCAAGACGGTCACGCCATGCGAGGCGCATCTGAAGATCACGTCCCGGCTGGTCGAAGGTCAGGATCCCCGGCGCATCCTCGAACTCATCAAGGAACATGCCGTCAAACACGCTCCGGAGGGCGCTGCAGTCACCTTCACGTCCAGTGAGTGGGGCGCGCCGGCGTATGTCGTCGATCGGACCAACATCCTCCAGTCGACCGCTGAGCGGGTGCTGACGGAGCAGTACGGTGTCAAGCCAGTGGCTGTTCGCGCCGGTGGATCGGTCCCGATCACCTCGACATTCAAGGCAATCCTCGGTCAGGACACCGTCACAATCGGATTCGGATTGCCCGGCAGCAAGGTGCATGCCCCCAATGAATGGTTCCGCGAGGCCGATTTCGATCGGGCGCGCACGGTCTACGCCGCGTACCTCGGGGCATTCTGATGGCAGGCACATTCCAGGACTGGGTCGCATCCAGCCATGACGAGCAGTTGGCCGAACTCTACGAACTGCTCCGAATCCCCAGCATCAGCACGGATCCGGAACGCAAGGGAGATGTCCGCAATTGCGCTGAATGGGTGGCAGCCCGTATGCGCACTGCCGGAATCCCGAATGTCGAACTGATCGAAACGCCGCTCCATCCTGTGGTGTACGGTGAGTGGCACGCTGCCCCAGGCAAGCCAACCGTGCTGGTTTACGGGCATTACGATGTTCAACCGGTCGATCCTCTAAACCTGTGGCAGAGCGATCCATTCGAACCGACGCTCCGCGACGGCAAGATTTACGCGCGCGGCGTCTCCGACATGAAGACCAATCTGCTGACGATCATTCAGGGGGTGGAGGCTGCCGCCAGGGCAAACGGAGGCACGCCGCCTGTCAATCTCACCTTCTTCTTCGAGGGCGAGGAGGAAATCGGCAGTCCTTCCGCCGAAGAGACACTCGAGAAGTACAGGGATCGCTTCAAGGCAGACTTCGTCCTCTCCGGCGATGGTGGTCAGAACTCCCCAACGCAGCCCCGTCTGACCGTCGCCTACAAGGGCATCACCGGCCTGCAGATCGATTTGCGGACTGGATCAACTGATCTCCATTCCGGTGGCTACGGAGCCGCTGTGCCCAATGCCGCGCAGGCCGTTGCAAAGCTGGCGGCGACCTTTCACGATGCGGATGGCCGTGTGCTTGTCAAAGGGTTCTATGACGATGTCCTGGACCTGACCGAATCCGACAAGGCCGAGATTGCCGCAGTCGCGTTGACTGATGATGCCCTGATGGACGAGGCGGGTGTGTACGAAGTTGTTGGTGAACCGGGGTACACCGCCAGCGAACGGCGCGCCGGGCGACCGACGCTGGACATCAACGGCATCTGGTCCGGTTTCGAGGGTGCCGGAAGCAAGACAGTGACCCCGTGCGAGGCCCACATCAAGGTTACGGCACGGCTGGTGGCCAATCAGGATAACCACAAGATCGCCGACCTGATTCGGGCACATGCCCTTAAGCACGCCCCTCCCGGTGCCAGAGTGACCTTTGGCGAGCGAGAACATGGATCTCCCCCGTACATGGCCACCCGCGGATTCCTCGGCGAGCAAATCGCCACATCGGTCCTGACCGGGGTCTACGACAACGCGCCGCAGATCGGGCGGGCCGGCGGCTCGGTTCCGATTCTGTCGCACTTCAAGGCGATTCTCGGCATCGATTCGGTGACGATCGGGTTCGGGTTACCAGGCTCACAGGCCCACGCGCCCAACGAGTGGTACCTGCTCAGTCAGTTCGATTTGGCGCGAACGGTGTATGCGGAGTTTTTCAGTGCCTTTTGATCGCAAGTCACTTGCCGCTGTCCTTGATCCCTCTCTCGCTGGCGCCCTCGCGGAGTTGGCCGATTTCCTTCGCATTCCGAGTGTCAGCACCGAGCCGCAGTTCGCAGGTGATGTGCGTGCGGCGGCGGAGTGGATCGTGGCGAAAATGGAACGCATCGGTGTGCCCGAGGTGCGCCTGATCGAGACGCCACGACATCCCATGGTTGTCGGCAAGTGGCATGCCGCACCTGGCACCCCGACGATCCTCGTCTATGGGCATTACGACGTCCAGCCGGTCGATCCGCTGAACGAATGGCTCAGCGATCCGTTTGATCCGACCGTGCGTGACGAGGCGATCTATGCCCGGGGCGCCGCTGATATGAAGGGCAACCTCGTCGCGCTCCTGCAGGCGGTTGAAGCGCTGGCTACATTGAACGGCGGTCATCCCCCGGTCAACCTGACCTTCATATGGGAAGGTGAAGAGGAGATCGGCAGCCCAAGTGCCCCCGCCTTGGTGGCCCAGTACTCGGACTATTTGGCCGCCGATGTCGTCATGTCCTGTGACGGGGGTATGGCCGATCCCTGGACAGCGGCCCTGTGGGTCTCATTCAAGGGCATGGCCGCACTGGAACTGACCTTCGTCACGGCGGAAGGCGACTTGCACTCGGGTGGCTACGGCGCCGCTGTTCCCAATGCCGCGCAGGTCATGATGCAGGTCGCCGGTCAGCTCCATACCGACGACGGCAAGGTGGCCGTGCCCGGGTTCTACGACGGAGTAGGTGAACTCTCTGAAGAGGATCGCGCCGAGATCGCCGAATCGGCACTCCCGGATGAGGCGCTGCTGGCTGAGACCGGCACGAAGGTGACCTGGGGCGAACCCGGCTACACCCCGGAAGAGCGTCGATCGAGCAGACCGACCCTCGATATCAACGGATTCTGGAGCGGATTCCAGGGTGATGGGAGCAAAACCGTCACTCCGGCGCGGGCGACGATGAAGATCACCTGCCGGCTGGTTCCGGGTCAGGAGCCGGACCGAATCGCCCGGATCATCGCCGACTATGCCGCCTCCCTGGTCCCTGCCGGGGTGCGTGTTGAGCCGAAACTGTATGCACGCAACGGCAAGGGTTACGCCATTCCACGCGACAATCCGTTCCTTTTGCGCCTGACCGATGTTCTGGAAGATTCGTACGACAAACCAGTGCGGGTCGTGCGGGTTGGCGGGTCTGTTCCGATCACAGCCATGTTCAAGGAAGTGCTCGGCCTGGAGACCATTTCACTCGGCTTCCTGATGCCGAATGCCAACCTGCATGCGCCGAACGAATGGCTCCGTCTGGACGACTTCGCCCGTGCCCGGTACGTGTACGTACAGTACCTCTCGTCATGGGTCAGGTAGACAATTGATCGAGCAAAAGGTACCTGGGAGCCTAGCCCGATAGAACATCGGACTGATGACATTGATCCGATAGGAATCACGCCAGCCCTGCAGCACCATAACCAGGAGGCCGTTCAACGACGGTCAGACCGGAAAGGGGTGTTTCAGGCTTATGAACCGTTTGTTTACCAGGCTGCTATGTGCCACGGCCATCGTGGGCATGCTTTTGGGCGGATTGGCATTCACCGCACCAAATGGAGCCGAGGCCGGGCTATGGTGGCCCGACAAGAATGAGTGCGCGTTCCTCTCCGCCATCAACAAGTATCGGGCGGCTCACGGCGTTCGTCCTTTGACATTTTCCCGTTCATTGGGCGCCGCGGCCGAAAATCACTCGATGTACATGGCGAAGACAGATGATGTTGATCACACGCTGGGTAACCTGTCCTGGGTCGACAACATCTTCAACTATGGCTACCCGCGTGGCCAGGGCATGGGTGAGAACGTTCTCGCAGGGCGGCAGAGTGCGGATGGCGCTTTGATGCTCTGGAAGACATCACCCGGACACAACCAGAACATGCTGGATCCAAACTGGACAACGATCGGCGTCGGGCGAGCCGTCAACCTGGATGGCAGGTACGGCTTCTACTGGACCACGATCTTCGCCTCCAGATCAAACCGGACCATCAGCTGCTAGAACAGCACCCCGCAACCCGCTTATCAACACCACTGGCGACCACCTATCGGTCGCCAGTGGTGTTTTGTCTTGATGCGAAGGCGAGTCGGGCGCATGTGTGCCGGTTAAACAGTGACGCCCGCCACTTGCGTGACGGGCGTTCTGCCTCTACTCGATCGCTACCGAGGGTAAATCCAGCGAGCCCGCGATCGACAGGTCTCGCATCAGAGGGGAAAAAGAGAAGCGAGCGGGGTCGGCCGAAGCCTGGCCGCTGCATCAAAGAGGGTAGAGAGAGGGGTTTGAGGACGGTTGGTTTGGCCGTCCGGGGATCACTATCTCAATGCGGATTGGGAAGCGCTTCGTGAGAAGGCTCGACCTACCGCTTGTGATTGCCTGTTCAGCTTGCGGCTGTTGGGCAATCCCTCTGATATCAAGTTGTTAAACTGCGCTCAGTGCCCATACTTTGGCCACCGAACATACACACTTTGCACAGGTTCTGTACGACTATCGTAGCAGTTCCTGTCAAGGAGTGCCGAACACTCAGACCACAGGGCGGTCCGGGTGCGCTAGCGGCGACATTGCCGCAACCAATCCGCCAGCGCGTCCATTCGGTCGCACTGAAGGTCGTAATACTTCATGCCGCCATGCGGGCGAACCCGAATGACACCGGCACGTTCAAGAAGGGCGAGGTGCCTGGATACCGCCGACTGGGCAATACCCAGCCGTCCGACGATCTCCTGGGCATACAACTCGCCAGCAGAAAGCAATTCGATGATGCGCATCCGGTTCGGATCGCTCAGGGCCCGTAACGACTCCAGCACTTCATCGGCGGAGAGCGATGGGCAATTCGGCTCCGGAGCGGCCACCACGTGCTGGGTGGGCGTTACCGGGCTGGCGCCTGTGCGCGCAAGGTAGAGCGGCGCGGAGAAATAGACCACCAGGTCGGGAGCGTACGCTGTGTAGCTCACAAACGGACCCAGGTGGTAGGAAGGGACAAATGTGACGCATTCAACATCGTGCACGCCTGCCACGAGGGCGGCCGGCAGCCGGTTCTCGGTCAGCTCGACGAAGGTCGGGGCAAACCCGTTGGCGCCAGTGCGAGATGCGCGCGCGACGGCCTCCTGCAGCTCGGGCAGGTGGCGATCGAACTCCGCGCCAAGCACCTGCTCCCACACACCGGCGATCAAATCGATGGTCCGCTGCTTGAGCGATGCAGGCATCCGAATCAGGTCGAGGACATCGTCGATCTGGGCGGTGGTGAGGGCTGGCTCAAGATATGCCCGCCATCCACTCTCGTCATCGATGCGAGGCGGATATGCGCCGGACTTCAGCTCACGATGAACGCGATCCAGGGCGCGCTCGACCATCTCCAGATAGGCGGAGGGAGGCAGATCACGCAGGAACGCGAGGAGTTCTTCAATGGAGGCATCGCGGCGATCGGCCCGGAGCGGTTCGAACGCCCAGACCGGCTCTTCCATATAGACGAGCATGCGGCCGGAAAACCCGTGCAACAAATCGAGCGCTTCCTGCACCTCA
>JAPXRQ010000146.1:0-7442 GCA_033813515.1 Thermomicrobiales bacterium | reverse complement strand
CTCAAGTGCTATTCCGTAGCTGCAAGGGAAGCCGAAGATTACAGGATAGACTTGGCCGGCCCGGGCGGCCCGAAGTTGCCGAAAAAGTGGCGAATCCAGCAGCGTCGAAGTTTCTGGAGAGGGCTTCCCGCTTTCGTCCGCGGCGACGAGGATGACGTCGGCATCGGCGAGTAGCTTGAGGTCCTCGGTTGATGTGATGAGATAGGTACCAGATCTTCCGACGCCGGCGTCGATCATCCGGATTCCGGCATCCCGAAGCACGATGGCACCGGCGAAGTCTTCGACATACAGATAGAAGTGGTTCGCGTCGGATCCATTGATGACGGCGAACTTCATCGTTTCCAGTTGGGCGCCAAATGTTTCATTCATATCTGAGATGCGTGCGTCGTAGGCGGATTGCTGTGAGATGAGGCCAGCTTGCCCGGCGACGGCGGTGGCGAACTGTTCGGCGAAAGCCTTCCAATCGCCGGAGGTTCCGTTCCAGGCGAAGAGTGCAGTTGGGGCAATCTCGGAGAGCAGATCGTAGTCGAAGGCGCCCCAATCGAGTCCGAGAATGAGGTCAGGTTTGAGCTCTGTGACCAGGTCCATATCGACGTCGAGTGAAGCGTTCTCAACGGTGGGAACGTCCTTGATCTTGTCGGTGAACTCGGGCAGGACGAGGTTGTTGCCGTTGAATTCGGGCAGTCCGATTGGGGTGAGGCCGAATTCCAGCAAGTTTTCGGGGCTGAACCAGTCGAGGCAGACGATACGTTGGGGAGCAGTCTTGAGGGTAATGGTCCCGTAGGGTGTGTCGAGCTCGATGGGGAGTGTTGGGGTGGCATCAGAGTTTGGTGTGGAGTCGGCGGCGCCGGTACCTTGCGCGCTACTGGTAGCGAAAACTGCCCCCGTCGAGAGGAGGAAAGAGCGCCGGGAGAATCCGGGTATTGACGGTGGGAGACCCGGCATAATCGGTTCCGATCTCGACAACGTTGGCAGCTCAGGCCGGCATTATGGTTGGTCGGTCGGGCTGATGCAAACCGGTGGTTGGGTTAGCGGAAGGAGCCGGTGGCGAGTTTTTGGATGGCTTCGTGGGCGGCGTTGTGGCCGGGGGCGCCCATGACGCAGCCGCCTGGCCAGGCTCCTGAGCCGCAGAGGAAGAGTCCGCGGATCGGGCCTTCGTATTCGCTGGATCCTGGTACCGGGCGCATATCGAAGGCCTGTTCGGGAACGAGTTCGCCCTGGAAAATGTGCCCGCCGGTGAGGCCAAAGCGGTCCTCAATGTCCGGTGGCGCAAGGATTTGGCGAGCGACGATTGCACCGGGGACGTTGGGGGCGTACTCGGCGTAGCGGGCGATGGCGGCATCAGCGATGGTATCGCGACGCTCGTCCCAGGTGCCTTCGGCGAGGTTGTACGGGAAGTATTGCGAAAAGATCGAGAGGGTGGCCTTGCCTTCCGGCGCGACGGACGGATCGAGTGCGGACTGGGTGTGAACGCTGAAGAATGGATAGTCGGAGGGTTGTCCGAGGCGGGCCTGTTCGAATGCGCGCTGCATGTAGTCGATGCTGGGTCCGATGAAGACGCCGCCGGTGTGGGCACGGGATTGATCGTCACCGGCCGCGATGTAGCGCGGGAGTTCCTCGAGGGCGAGATTGATCTTCATCACGGGCGAGGTCATCTGGATGGCATCAATATCGGCCAGGAAAGATTCGGGCAGATGTCGGGCGTCGACCAGGTTACGGTAGGTCCGTTTTGGATCGGCGTTGCTGAGGACGACCGGAGCGTGGAACTCCTCGCCGGATGTGGTGACAGCGCCCGTGGTGCGGCCGCCCTCGACGCAGATGTGATCGACCTCGGCGCTGGTGCGGATGGTGACGCCGAGTGAGAGGGCGACGCGCTTGTAGGCCTGGGTGACGGCTCCCATCGCGCCTTTGACGTACGCCCACTGACCGCGACGGCCGGTGACATTGCCCATGGAGTGATAGAGCTTGACATAGGCAGTGCCGGCGTCGCGCGGACCGCGGAAGGTGCCGATGAGACCGAAGGCGACGGAGTTGGCCTGGATCTGCTCGGACTCGAAGAAGTATTCGGCGACATCGGCAGCCGAGCCAAGGATCATCTTCTGGAAGATGCGGGCTTCGTCGGGTGTTTTGAACTCGCTGGCGAACTCGGCGAAGGTCGGTGGGTTGCGGAGGATGAACTTGTCCATGACCCGGGCGGCGCGTTCGACGAAGTCGTCGTAATGGGCGTAGTTGCGGGCGTCTTTGGCGGAGAACTTGGCGATCTCGGCATTGAACTTCGCGTCGTCCTCCCAGGCGGTAAGCGATTGGCCATCGGGGAAGGGCATGAAGAAGCGCGGGTTGCGTTTGACGAGCTGGATGTCGTCGGTCACGCCGAGTTCCTGGATGATCTTCTGAGGCATGAGCGAGAGGACGTATGAGCCTTCGGAAAGGAGGTAGCCGGGGTGAATTTCCTGCGTGTAGGCGGCGCCGCCGACCTCGTGATAGCGCTCGAGGACGCAGACGGAATGTCCGGCGCGGGCGAGGTAGCAGGCGGCGATGAGGCCGTTGTGACCGCCGCCGATGATGAGGGCGTCGTAGGTGTTAGCGGGCATCGGGTTCCCTCCGGGATTGAGAACGGAGAACTGAGCACAGAGGATACGGGATATGGGACCGGGGAGGAGGGAAGAGGGAAGAGGAACGAGGGACTTGTGAGGTGATGAGGTGAACCCCTGATTCCGGACCAAGGGACGGAGGGAGGTGTGTTCCTGGTTGGAGCGGGACTTGTGCGCCGGACCTGCTTGGGGAGTGGGGGTACAGTTTTGGTGTGCATGAGGCTTATGTGAAAGGCGCGTTGCTTTGGATGAATTGAACGAGATTGACGATAGTTTGGCGTTTACGACGGATGATGAGCTTGAACTGCTGCGCGGGAGCTCGCTGGCGATCATGCTGGCGACGATCCGGTTTCTGCAGGAGAAGGGAATCGATCTGACGGAGTGGACGTCTGCCCTGTCGCGAGAGTTTGCCAAAGGGTGGGACACGAGCGAAACGTGGTCGGCGGACGAGTTTATCGACGCGGTGCTGCTGAATCTGCAGGCGTTTGGTGCGGATGCGCCAGTGGCCGAGTACGAGGACGAATCGGCGAACGCCAGAGTGGAGCTCTTTCCCGATTACGACCGCGTTGATGGCATGGGTCTGGCGGATGTGCCGGGCGACGTGCTGTTTGATCTGTTCGGCGAGGTTGCCAGGGCCTGCGGGATCCAGTGGAGCTGGCGCCGGGACGGCGATGCGGTGCTGATTGAGGCACGCACAGGTTCGGCATGATCATCGGCGCGGCGCGGGTGACGCTGTATCTGGATGCGGTGGACTCGTTGAAAGAAAAGCGACGCGTTGTGAAACCGTTGCTGCAGCGCATTCATAATCGCTTCAATGTGGCGGCGGCGGAGATTGCCGATCTGGACGATCACCGGATCGCGACACTTGGAATCACGTGTGTCAGCAACAGCGGACCGCATTGTGATGAGGTGCTGGCGACCGTGACGTCGTTTATCGAACGCAGTGTGGAGCTCGGGCAACTCGGTGAGATTGAGACCGAACTGATTCACCTGTAGGAACGCGAGGGAGCTTCGGTCATGCCGGAAAACAGGCAGCCACACGTAGTGGTGGTAGGGGCGGGATTTGCGGGACTGAACGTGGTGCGGGCGTTGAAGAAAGCGCCAGTTTCGATCACGGTGATTGATCGCACCAACCATCATCTGTTCCAACCGCTGCTGTATCAGGTGGCAACGGCCTCGCTTTCGCCGGCGGATATTGCGGCGCCGATTCGGGCGGTGGTGCGGCGGCAAAAGAATGTGCGGGTGTTGCTTGCCGATGTCGTTGGAATCGAGCTAGTTGCGAAGACCGTGACCCTGGATGATGGTGAGGTTGTCGGGTGGGACTATCTGGTGCTGGCGACTGGATCGACGCATTCGTACTTCGGGCATCCGGAATGGGAGACGCATGCGCGTGGTTTGAAGACGCTGGATGATGCGATTGCGATTCGGAACGAGGTGCTGTTGGCATTTGAGGCGGCGGAGCGATCGCGCACAGAGGAGGAGCGGGCCCGGAATCTGAGTTTTGTGATTGTGGGTGGCGGTCCGACCGGGGTTGAGTTGGCAGGTGCGATTGCGGAGATTGCCAGGTATTCGCTGGCGCGCGATTTCGACACGATAGATCCGACGCAGGCATCGATACAGTTGCTGGAAGGTGCGCCACGAATACTACTGGCGTTTCCGGATTCGCTGGCCGGGAAGGCGCAACGGGAACTCGAAAAGCTGGGTGTCCGCGTGCGACTGGGATCGATGGTGACGGCGATCGACGAGCACGGCGTGACGTTGGCGGATGGGGAGCGGATCGAGGCATCGACACTACTTTGGGCGGCGGGGGTGCAGGCGTCACCAATCGGGAGGATAGCCGGGCTGGAAACTGATCGGGTCGGACGCATTCCAGTGCAGGCGGATTTGCGGGTGGCCGGGTATGAGTCTGTCTTCGTGGCGGGCGACCTGGCGTTGTTGAACGGACCGCGTGGAAAGCCGTACCCGGGTGTGGCGCAGGTGGCGATTCAGCAGGGCAAGAAGGTTGCAGCGAATGTATCGGCGATGGTGGCCGGGGAACCGTTGACGGCGTTCCGGTATCAGGATCGCGGAAACATGGCGACTGTTGGGCGGAACTACGCGATCGCAGAGATCTGGAAACTGCGGTTGACCGGATTTCCGGCATGGTTGACGTGGATTTTTGTGCACATCGCGTACCTGATCGGGTTTCGGAATCGGGTCTTTGTGTTGTTCCAGTGGGCGTACGGGTATCTGACCTACCATCGGCGGGTTCGGTTGATCACGCGGCCGGGGAAGCAGATCGACTGAAGAATCGGTGGCTTGGTGACGGGCACTGCCTAAGCCATCGGGTCGGCCGACACGCCCGGGGTTAAAGACCCCGGGCTACCTGAACGAAAGTCCACTGAAGGGGCTCAAAAATGGAACCAGATTGGAGAGCGAGCGGTGAGCTGGAGAGAGTCGGTCGCGGTGGTCGGGGAGTTGTCTGCGAGTCGGAGGCAGGTCGGTCCAGACGCCCGAGGCTAAAGACCCCGGGCTACCTGTACGAAAGCCCGCTGAAGGGGGTGGTAGAGGGAATCAATTCGGACGATTCAAGGGATGTTGCTGATTTGCTCGCAGGAGATGGCGGTGTCGGTTCCGTTGCTACCGTTGCAACTGTCGATCGACGTGTCGGGCGGCGGATCGTCGCCTCCGGTGAGGATGTCATCGCCATCGTAGCCGTTGATGACGTCCTGGCCGGTGCCGCCGTGGAGGTTATCGGAGCCGGAGCTGCCTTCGAGAAGATCGTTGCCGCCTTCGCCGTGGAGTTCGTTGTGGTGAGTGTCGCTTTCAATGGTGTTGATGCAGGCGGCATACATTTCGTCATTGCCTGAGCCGCCCTGGAGTTCGTCTCCATCGAAATGGGCTGGTTCCGAGCCATCGAAATCGCCGCAGATGAGGTTGTTTCCGGAGGGGTCGACTATCTGATCGGCGCCTGAGCCACCGAAGACGGTGTCTTGGTCCGGTCCTCCATCGCTGGTGTCGTTGCCCGGGTCGTAATCGGTGTTGTAGTGATCGTCATGGACCCCGATTGAGTCATCGCCGGGTCCGCCGAAGGCGGTGTCGTCGCCGTATCCGCCGAGGATCTCGTCGTCGCCATCGCCGCCGTCCATCAGGTCGTTGCCGTCGTTCCCCCAGAGGCGATCGTTGCCGGGTCCGCCTGTCATAGTTTCCGAGCCAGCCGAGCCGATGAGGATGTCGTTGCCGGCTTCGCCGTAGAGGAAGTTGGGCGAGGTATCGTGGCCGCCGGCAGTCGCTGCCTGGGCGTCGAGTTCGTCATCGCCATCGCCGCCGACGAGGTAGTCGGTGTTGTCTTTGCCGGTGAGTGCGGCGGGGTCTTCACCGTCTCCGACGAGTTGATCATTTCCGGCTTCGCCCCAGAGGATATCGGAGCCGGAGCCACCGTACATGATGTCGTTGCCGGGGCCGCCGGTCATTTCATCATCGCCGGGGTCCCAGTCGATATTGGCGGCGAAGGCGAGGCCGACGTAGTCATCGCCATCGCCACCGGAGAGGATGTCGTTTCCGTCTCCGCCGACGAGTTCGTCATCGCCGCGCCCGCCATCCAGATTGTCCTTGTCCCAGTTGCCGTAAAGAAGATCGTTGCCGTCGTCGCCATACAACATGTCCCGACCGGTGTAGCCGGAGGCGATGTCGTCCCCGGCCCCGCCGCTGATGGTGTCGTCATTAGGTCCGCCGTTGAGGATGTCGTTTCCGGTGCCACCCCTGAGGTTGTCGTGGCCGGTGCTGGCGAAAAGGGTGTCGTCGTTGGAGCCGCCGTCCATGACGTCGTCACCGGCTGATCCGGAGAGGTAGTCCTGGCCGCCACCGCCGTAGAGCGTGTCGTTACCGGATTCGCCGTAGAGGCGATCGTTGCCATCGTTGGCCTGGATGCGGTCGTTGCCGGAGCTGGCGACGAGTTTGTCGTTGCCATTGCCGCCCCAGATCTTGTCGTCGCCGGAGCTGGCGGAGATGGAGTCGTTACCGTCGTCGCCGCTGAGCTGATCGGCATCGGCCTGGCCATAGATGCGATCGTTGCCAGCGTTGCCGACGATGATGTCGGGTCCAATTCCGCCCGTGAGCTTGTCGTTGCCCGCGCCGCCGTCGATTTGATCGGCGCCGTCGTCGCCAGCGATCGAGTCGTTACCGTCGAGGCCGCAGATCCGGTCGTTGCCGCCGTTACCGTGGATGATGTCGAGCTGATTGGAACCGATGATGACATCGTCGCCGGGCGAGCCAGTGATGCGGCCGGCGCCGGTGATGGTGGCGGCCTGGCCGAAGCAGGTGATGGCCGCGGATGTGTGGGAGTCAGCGAGTGCGAGGGTGCTGAGGAAAAGGAGGGCAGCGGCGAGGATGCGCATGAGAGACCGTCCTTTGGATCGGGCTTCGCGGCGGATTGGGCGGAAGCGAATACTGATTACATTCTGAGGTAAACCGAAGGCGGCGGCAACCGGGATTGTGATGTCCGGCCGGGTTGGGATGGCGGTAGAATCCGGGCACGATACGTGGGATGCGTGGACAGGTTGAACGGTGGCAACAGCGGAGTTGGCGGTGGATTCGGTGCGCGATGATTCGCTCTCGCGCGAGCAGGTGGATTATGGGTTCCGTCTGCTGGCGATCACCACGTTTTGCATGACGCTGGCGTTGAGTCTGTTCGACTCGATTCAGGCTAACTTCTTCCGCGACAGTTTGGGGATGGATGGTCAGCAAAATGGCTATCTGATCGCGATCCGCGAGGTGCCAGGCTTTCTTCTGATCTTCATCTCGGCCGTGATGTTGCGGATGGGATTGGCGAAGGCGACGGCGATATCGCTGTTTGTGGCGGGTGTCGGATTC
>JAPXRQ010000145.1:0-7479 GCA_033813515.1 Thermomicrobiales bacterium | reverse complement strand
GGCAGGAGTTGCGTGACCAGCGCCCGGACCGCGTTCGGCTGGAGCAGGGCATCGCCACTCTTCGCGACCATGACGGGATCGACGACGAGATTGGTCACCCCCCACGCCTCGAGCCGGTCGGCGACGCAGGCGATGATCGAGGCAGACGAAAGCATGCCAATTTTGGCCGCATCGGTGCCGATGTCTTCCATCACGCCATCGATCTGGTGGACAACAACTTCCTCCGGCACCTCGGCGATGGCGAGGACCTCGGCCGTGTTCTGGGCAGTGACGGCGGTCAGACAGCTGGTCCCGAAGACGCCATGAGCCGCAAAGGTCTTGAGGTCGGCCTGAATCCCTGCGCCGCCACCTGAATCGGAGCCAGCGATCGTCATGGCCTTGGGAATGGAATCGAGACCGGCAGGCAAAAGAGAGGCGCCGAACCGGGTTTCGTGAGGTAGATGGTTAGGGGATATCAAAAAGCGCCTTCCTCCGCCGGGACTAACCGGATCAGGTTCCGAGGGTTGGTGGCTCCGTAGCCACGCTCTCAGCGGTCAAACCGCACCCCTGGCACCCAGTAAGTTTAGCGCAGCGAGAAGTGGAAGGTTTGGTCATTTCGTAGTCACGGTACTGCCGTGTGCCGTCCCGGCCGAAGGTCGAGGTCGCCCGAGGGCGATGGTCGTTGCCTAACAATCCGGTGACACGCCGAAGACCGGTTGTGGTGGCCGGACACGGAGATGCCGTGACGCCCGGAACTAAAGGTCCGGGCTACCAGACGCAAACCCGCTAAAGGGGTTTATTACGGCGTTTGCCAATGTAGTGCCACGGGTTCCAGCCCGTGGTCTCGGCCAAAGGTCGAGGTCGCCCGAGGGCGATGGCGGTACCCAACGAGACGGTGCCTCGTCGAGGAGCGCATACCCTCGTTCATCAACCGTCGTTGGGGAACAGGAGGCTCACACAGGGGTGGGCGGCTACGTCTGTCTGTTGTGAGCAGCGACCCCCGATGTAGTCACGGTACCGCCGTGTGCCGTCTCGTCGCCAGACGAGGTCGCCCGAGGGCGATGGCGTTGCCGAAAAACCCGATGATTCGCCGAAGACCGGTTGAGGTGGCCGGATACGGGGCTGCCGTGACGCCCGGAGCTAAAGGTCCGGGCTGCTCAAACGAAAACCCGCTAAAGGGGTTCAAAAACGGAGTGCCCCAACGTAGTGCCTGGCGTCCCTGCCAGGTCTCGTCGCCAGACGAGGTCGCCTGAGGGCGATACTCACGACGGGGCCATCGATCGAACGCCGAAGCCAGAGCTCGATCACCGAACGCAAAAAGGGGCGAGGATCACTCCTCACCCCTCTTCAACGACCTAACACTAGCACTAGCACTGACACTAAAGAGAGGCGACCGCCGCCTCAAACACCGACAGGAACTCGTTGATCTGCTCGGCATTGACGACCAGCGGCGGGATGATCCGGATCGCCTGATCGTGGGTTCCGCAGTTCAGCAGCAGCACCTTCTCGTTCTGGCAGTACTGGATCACATCGGCGACCGCCTGCGTGTTCGGGCCGCCATCCGGTGTCACGAACTCGGCCGCGATCATCAGACCGTACCCACGGATATCGCCGATCACCGGGTATTTCGCCTGAATCGCCTGCAAGCCATCGACCAGGATCTCGCCCATCGCGGCCGCGTTATCGGCCAGGCGCTCGTCCTTCATCACCTGCAACGTCGCGTAAGCCGCGGCCGTGCCGACTGCGTTCGCGCCGTATGTGCCACCGTGTGCGCCCGGAGCCCAGTTGTCCATGATCTCCTTGCTGGAGACCACAGCCGAGACCGGAAGGCCACTGGCGATGCCCTTCGCGACCGTCATGATGTCCGGGGTGATACCGAAGTGCTCGAAGCCCCACATCTTGCCGGTCCGGCCGACACCAGTCTGGATCTCGTCGAGGATCAGCAGGATACCGTGCTTGTCGCAGAGGTCGCGCACCATCTGCATCCAGCGCGGCGTCGGGACCAGGTAGCCGCCCTCGCCGGCAATGGTCTCGACGATGATCGCCGCGACATCGTCCGGCATGACCATCTGATCGAAAAGGACTTCCAGTTCGTGGAAGTATTTGAGATCGGCATCCTCGGCCGCGCCACTGTACGGATTGCGGAAGAGGTACGGATACGGCGCGTAATACATCGACGACAGCAGTGGCTCGTAATGCCCGCGGACCTTGGCCCGGGAACTGGTGACCGACATCGCCGCGTGGGTGCGACCGTGGAATGCGCCGCGCATGGCGATGATTGCCGTGCGGTGGGTGGCGACCTTGGCCAGCTTGATCGCGCCTTCAACCGCCTCCGCGCCACTGTTGGCCCAGAAGACCTGGTTCAGGTTGCTCGGCAGGGTCTCGGTCAGCGCCTGGGCGGCCTTCATCATCGGCTCGTGCGCGAAGATGTTCTGCTGCGCGTGGATGATCTTGGCGGCCTGCTCCTGGATCGCCTCGACGACACGCGGGTGGCAATGACCGGTGTTTACGACCGCGATGCCGGACGTGAAGTCGGTCCAGCGGGTGCCGTCCAGATCCCAGACGTAGATGCCTTCGCCGCGATCGACCGTGACCGGGCTGTACCGGCCGACGACGCGGGGGATGAGGGTTTTCGGATCAAGTGCTGTCTGAACCATCGACGGGCTCCCTTTCAACGACCCGGTCCGCCCGGGTCAAATCCGCTACGAACTCTTCTTTTCCTTCTGGTCCTTGTAGTACTTCTTCAACTTCGGTTGCGGGCGATTGAATTCGTCCTCCGCGCGCTTGACCGAATCTACGGCGCTGGCCTCGAGTTGTTCTTCAAGCAGGGCCAGGTCGTTGTAGATGTAGTTGTTGGACGATGTGGTTGGGTGCCGCATCAGCATCCGGTTCAACTGGAGTAGCGATTGCGCCGAGGCTCCACCGGCCGACGGCACCGACGCCCGCTTCAGGATTTCGTCCACGTGCTTGATCGTCGCCGGATTGGCATTGTTTGCCACCAGCCGCTCCCGCAGCATCTTCAAACCATCTGTGACATTCATTGGGTTTAGTTCCTCGCGGGGCACCGGAAATTACCCGCCCATTTTACTGCACCACCGACCTGGCTCACCCGCGACGGTTTGGTCTGATCCTCAGCCATATGTCGTAACAGCAGAGCAATAGAAATCCGATGCCAACCAACAGTGCGGCAATCCCAGCATTCGTCGGGCGAGACACAAATTCTCCGGTGGTTCCGTCCCAAATGTCTGACCCAGTTCCGCCCTCGAAATTGCGAAGAGCATCGATGGAATCAAGCAGCCGAAGACTCATGAACAACATGGCAAGCACAATGAGCGGAATGCCTCGCCAAGTCTTGGTTACGAACGACAGCAGGATGGGGATAAGGGTGAGAAGCAGTAACGGAGCAATATAGAACATTGGAGGCATGACACAAGGGTCAGCCGGTCCATTCGAACAGCCTACGGTCGTGCCAGCACCTACAACGGTGAGGCCGATCTGGGCAAACAGAAGCAACCCTATGGCATAGTGCAAGAGAGTGTTCTTTGTGATCGGGGGCGTAGAGTCGATACCCGGACCGTTGTAATACGACATGCTCGGCTTCAAAGGTCTCGTCCAAATGGGTAGCGACCAACCTTCCATGAACATACCCAGTCAGACGCTCGGGCTCAAGCCGATTTGCTGCCGGATCGTCCCGAAAAACCCAAACGATCTAGGTTGATTGAAACGATCGTGTTCTTCGAATTTCGGCTGCGCGTTCAGCCAGATTGCCGTAAACAAAAATCAGGGCGCCGAATATCGGACGCCCTGATCGATGATCCATCGGTATCTGGATGGTGGTCGGGGAGAGAGGATTCGAACCTCCGGCCTCAGCGACCCGAACGCTGCGCGCTACCGGGCTGCGCTACTCCCCGTTCGGCCCCAAAAGATACCAGAATCTGCCAATGCCGGGCAATACCCATTGGTGTGGTAGGATCAGCCCGCTTGCCCGTGTAGCTCAGGGGATAGAGCGCCGCCGTCCTAAGGCGGGTCGTCGGGGGTTCGAATCCCTCCTCGGGCACCAACGCCATGAGCCAGCAACCCAATCCACAATCCAGACCCCTCCGCATCGCCATGATCTCGATGCACACATCGCCACTGGCCACGCTCGGCGGGACGGATGCCGGCGGCATGAATGTCTACATCCGCGATCTGGCCATCCATATCGCGCGGCTGGGTTCTCCGGTCGATGTCTACACGCGGCGGAGTGATCCCGATCGGCCGCAGATCCAGCACCTGGCGCCCGGTGTTCGGGTCATCAATATCGATGCTGGCCCGCTGAACGCCGGCAAATATGATCTGCTGCCGCTGTGTCGCGAGTTTGCGGAAGGCATCGTCCTCTTCGCGCTGCGCGACGGTGTTCGTTACGACGTCATGCATGCCCATTACTGGCTCTCGGGCGTGACCGCCGAGCACCTGCGCCGGTTCTGGGAAATCCCGTTCTCGATGATGTTCCACACGACAGCGCACATGAAGAACGCGGTTCTCGGCACCGGAGATCAGGAGCCACCGGAGCGTGAAGCAACCGAACGGCGCCTCGTCCAATCGGCCGACAGTTTGATTGCCGCCAATCCCGACGAACGTTCCGATCTCGTCCTGCGCCAGGGGGCAGCCGACGACAAGGTCTGCACCATTCCGCCCGGCGTTGACCTGAGCATCTTCCATCCCATGGACTATCACTACAGCCGAAGCGAATTGGGCTGGGATATCCGGGAGCGCGTCGTCCTTTTTGTCGGGCGCATTGATCCAATCAAGGGCATTGACACATTGGTTGGCGCCATGCCCCTGGTCAAAGAGACCTATCTCAAGTTCGTCTTGATTGGCGGAGACCTTGATGCCGACGGCGAGCCGATTGGTGCGCTGGCCGAGGTGCGCGACCGGGTTGAGGCGATGGGTATGGGTCGGCGGGTTCGTTTCCTCGGCGCCCAGCCCCAGGCGATGCTGCCGCATTACTACAGTGCTTCCGATCTCGTGGCGGTCCCCAGCCGGTACGAATCATTCGGTCTGGTTGCGGTCGAGGCAATGGCGACTGGTACACCCGTGGTGGCGAGCAGCGTTGGTGGCCTTGCCTTCACCGTGGTGGATTACCGCAACGGATTCCTGGTGCCGTATGCCGATTCGCAGGCGCTGGCCAGGGCGATCGACAAATTGCTGGACGATGACGACCTGCGCGAGAAGCTTGGATTCAATGCGGCCGAGGATGCACAGCGGTTCTCATGGGAATCGGTCGCGATCCAGGTGATGCATGTCTACGAGCGCCTGGCCGAGGGCTATCGCGCCGACCTCTGCTGCGCGGACGAAATCTACGCCTGATCTTAAAGCGACAACGGCGTAGTCACGGTACCGCCGTGTACCGTCTTGGCCGCAGGTCGAGGTCGCCCGAGGGCGATGACGGTTCCGAACAACCCGGTGACACGCCGAAGACCGGTTGTGGTGATCGGCTACGGGGCTCTTGGGACGCCCGGAGCTAAAGGTCCGGGCTACCAAACGCAAACCCGCTGAAGGGGTTCGAATGGATCGTTTCGTGACGTAGTACCGAGCTTCCGGGCTCGGTCTCGCCGCCAGGCGAGGTCGCCCGAGGGCGATAGCGTTGCCGATTGACCAGTTCCCACGCCGAAGACCGGGTCGTGGCCAACGGGTAAGGTCAGAGAGGCGCCAATCAATGTAGTGCCTGGCGTCCCTGCCAGGTCTCGCCGGCAGGCGAGGTCGCCCGAGGGCGAGGGCGTTGCCGAACAACCCGGTGACACGCCGAGACCGATGCTGGTGGCCGGATACGGATCCCTCGGGACGCCCGGAACTAAAGGTCCGAGCTACCAAACGCAAACCCGCTAAAGGGGTTCATGAAGGCGTTTGCCAATGTAGTGCCACGGGTTCCAGCCCGTGGTCTCGCCGGCAGGCGAGGTCGCCCGAGGGCGATAGCAGCGACTTTCGACGCGGTTGCACGCCGAGGAGCGCATACCCTCGTTCACTAATTGTCGTTGGGGAACACGAGGCCCACACAGGTTCGGCCGAAAGTCGAGGCTGCCGGTGGCCAACCATGCCGCATCCACGCCGAACACGAACGACGAAAACGAACACGAATTTCGGACACCGGCACGATTCTTTGGTAAACTAGGTGGCCGGGCCGACGTAGCTCAGCGGCAGAGCAAAGGACTCATAAGCCTTTGGTCGGTGGTTCGATTCCACCCGTCGGCACCTCAAACCCGCCCACCACGGCGGGTTTTTTGCTATCCGGAGCCCACCATGACACGCGCCCGCACCCCGCACGCCGTCGTCCAGCGCTTCATCCGCTTCGCCAACGACCATGGCCTCGCTGGTCAATCGGTCGCGATCGCATTCTCGGCCGGACCGGATAGCACCGCCCTCGCGATCTGCGCCGCCGAGGCTGCCCGCGCCATTGATCTCAAACCAACCCTCCTGCACATCGATCACAACTCCCGGCCCGGTACCGCCTCCGATGCCACCCGCGCCGCTGCCCTGGCCGAACATCTCGCGCTTCCATTCAAGGCGGCGATGCTTCCCGCAGCAGATCGCCCGTCCGAAGAGGAACTGCGGGCCGGTCGTTACATCGCCCTCGCCGACCTCATGAGCATCGCCGGCATCCCGACGCTCCTCACCGCCCACCATGCCAATGATCAGGCTGAAACCCTGCTCCTCCACCTGATCCGCGGAGCCGGACCGGACGGCGCAACCGCCATTCGCATTCGCCAGTCGTTCCAGATCACCGGCATGCCGGACTCGATCGATCTCATCCGGCCGTTCCTCACCGAATCGCGAGATGCCCTCCATACCCTGGTCGCCGACCGCGGAGTCATCCCCGTCGATGATCCAACCAACCTCAGCCACACCTACCGCCGCAATGCCGTCCGCCATCGGGTGCTTCCCGTGCTTGAGGAAATCGATCCCGGTGCAGCCCGCCATCTGGCCGCATTCACCGACCTCATCGCCGAGGACAACGCCCTGCTGAACGACCTCGCGCAGTCATTCCTCGCGGAGGCGCTGATCGAGAAAGAACTCTCGATCCCCGAGTTTCGCCATCTCCCCGATGCCATCACATCGCGCATGATCCGATCCTGGGTACTGGAGCAGACCGGCCTCGTTTTGACCCGGGATCGCACGGTGGCGGTCTTGAACCTCTCAAAAGTCGGGCAGGGTGGCGCGATTATCGAGATCGGCGAGGGCTGGGCCGTCCAGCGCAGCGGCCAAACGCTTAAGATTCGCTCAGCAATTGATCATGCCCATGGAGGGACCAGTGAGTCGTAAGGAAATCGGGGTTCAGCGGACGCTTGTCGATGCCACCAAACTTGCACACCGGATCGATGAACTCGCTCGTGAAGTCGACTCCTGGTATCCGACCGAGACACCCATCCTCGTCGGTGTGCTCAATGGCGCGGCCGTCTTCATGACCGAGCTGATGCAGGCGCTCTCGATCCCGGTCACGGTCGATTTCATGGCCGTTTCCAG
>JAPXRQ010000144.1:0-7609 GCA_033813515.1 Thermomicrobiales bacterium | reverse complement strand
ATCAGCCCCTTGCACCTGAAGCCGAGAAAATCGACCCCGCCGCGTACGGCACCTGGAACATCGCTTCACCCACCCAGGCGACGGTCCCGCTCCAGCACGTTGCCGATCCGACCGCTGGCACCGATCGTCCAGTGACCGCGGATTCCGGATTTGCACCAGGGCCGAGCGAAGAAGTCATCCGCTGTATATCCTGCGGCGAACGAATCTCAGCCGACGATCGCTTCTGCCCGCGCTGTGGCAGATTGCTTGTCCATTAAGTCACCACAAGGAGCCGTTGTTTTGGACGCATTGCAGCAACGCATCATCAACCGGATCGATGCCGAAGCCGATTCACTCATCCGCCTCAGCAAGTTCATTCATGCCAATCCCGAGATTGCCATGGAAGAGGTCAAGGCCTCTGCCGCCTGTGCCGAATTCGTTGAGGAACGCGGCTTTGTCACCGAGCGTGGCATCGCCGATCTCCCGACCGCGTTTGCCTCCCACTTTGGTGATGGCACCGAATCGCACGTCGGCTTCCTTTCCGAATACGATGCGCTCCCTGGTCTCGGCCACGGCTGCGGACACAACCTGATCGCAATCGCCGGTATTGGCGCTGCCATGGGGTTGGCTGAAGTCGCCGGCGAGGTCAATGGCAAGGTCTCGCTCTTCGGCACCCCTGCCGAGGAAGCGGTCGGTGGCAAGATCTTCATGGCCCAACGCGGTGTTTTTGACGGACTCGATGCCGCTATGGGCGCACATCCGGGCACCAGCGAAGCCTATTGCCCGACGGTCGAAGGCTCTGGCATGGCGCTGGCCTGCCGGGAGGCGATCGTCAAATTCCATGGTCAGGCCGCCCATGCTGCTGCCGATCCGTTCAACGGCATCAACGCCCTCGATGCCATGATCCTGTTCTACAACGGTATCGGCGCCCTGCGGCAGCACGTCAAATCCGACGCGCGTATTCACGGCGTCATCACCGATGGCGGCCATGTCGCCAATGTCATCCCCGATTACACGGCGGCATCGTTCATGATCCGCGCCGGAAACCTGACCTACATGAATGAGCTCGTGGAAAAGGTGAAGAAGATCGCCGAGGGAGCCGCCATGATGACTGGCGCCCGCCTCGAGTGGATCCACCCCAGCCCGGCCAACTCCGACATGGTCGTCAACTACCCACTTGCCGAAGCCATGAAGGTCCATCTCGACGCCCTCGGCCTCACTATGCCGGAGGCCGTTGCCGAAGAGGGCATGGGATCAACCGACTGGGGCAATGTCAGCTATGTCGTTCCCTCGGTCGAAACGTCCTACCCAATCCTCGATCACGTCTGCACCTGGCACTCGCAGGATGTCGTCGATGCTTCAATCTCCGAGCTCGGTTTCCAGAACACCATCCTCGTCGCGAAAGCAATGGCGCTCGCCGGACTTGATGTTATGCGCAATGCCGAACTGCGGGGCCAGATCCGCGACAAGTTTGATTCTCAGGTTCCCCTCGAAACGCGCCAGATGGTCCAGAGCCTGACCTAAATCCCCACCCGGATCTGGGTCTCGGTCAATTCCATCCGGATCGCATTCCCATCGCCGATCACCGTCATACCGCCGGTGGTCGGCGTTGCGTTTGGAGCCAGTACCGATGCCCAGGACCCACGATCGGCGCTCGAACCCGTCAGCGTGATCCCCACCTGATCCTGTTCACCTTTGGGAAGATCCGCCGGCACGATCACAATCCGATCGCCAGACATGCGAAGCGTCACGCGCCAGTCGCCGTTCACACCCGGATCGAGCGCCAACGCGAACCCATCCCCGACGTCCAGGAGAGAGCGTTGCTGCAGCGTCTCGCGGTCGCCCGATCGGGTTCCATCCGCCAGAAACAGTGTCTCGCGCGCGCCGAACGCAAATGCTGCGGCCACGAACTCGCCGCTGGACCTCCCATCGACCAGCACCAGGTCTATTCCGGTTCCAATCTGCGGCAAGCGCGCACGCACGACTTCCGTGAGCGCGTCCCCGTTGTCGCCACCAGCCACTAGCATGCGACGCTGATTGTGGGTGATCAAAACAGAGAGCCAATCCCCAATCCCGAACACGTCGACATGCGTCCCTCGGCCTGGCCATCGCCAGCGCAAGATGACGGCTGCTCCCAGAACGAGTCCCGCAACTCCGCCACCGGCCGCGGTCAGAAGCGATCGTCGATCGACCGCGACGTCGTACGCCGGTAACGGGCGAACGATCATTGATCGAGGTCGGCGTCGTAAAAGACCGGCGTGACTTCGCTTCCGGCCGGCACCCAACTCCCAAAACTTGCGTCCGATTGCTGAATCCCAACCAGATCGCCATCAACAATCTCGAACTCGTCCGGATCAAACGCCGCTTCGATGCGGCTGCGCGAGACGCCGATTGGATCGTTCACGGTCAGCCCCAGCGCTTCCAGTTGGGCAACAGCATCATCGATCGGCATCGACTGGATATCAGTGGGAATCTGAACAACATCGCCGCGACTGACGACAACGTGCACATCATCGCCAACTGTCGCCGTCGTCTCCTGGAGCGCAATGACATTGCCTTCTGCCACGGTCGCGCTGCCACTATCGACCTGGGTGACGTTCAGCCCCATGCCAGTCAACTCGGCCGCCACATCGGCAAACGGGCGCCCGGCCACATCGATCGACGCCAGATCGATTGGCCCCTGACCGGAACTGACGACGACGACAAGTTCGTTCGTGCGCAAGACACTGCCAGGATTTGGAGACTGCCGGATGATTGCTCCGGCCGGAACTGTGCTGCTGGTTTCGGTCGCGGCCACGCGTACCGGCACATCTGTCGAACCCTGCGCCTGCTCCACCGTCATCCCGACCACCGAGACCGCCGTTGGCGATGCGTCGGCGACCACGACCGGGGTTTGTGTTGCCTCCAGAAGCGGAGTGTCGACGCGGTTCACGCGCCCACTGTCGTCATTGCGGAGGTAACCCCAGGCAATCCATCCAATGGCCACAATCGCCAGGGCGGCACCAAACCAGGCCAGGATTGAACCCAGCATGCCTCCCCGCGTTCGCTCCTGATAGTCGCCATCGTCTTCAATCGGGATGAAGACATCTGGGACAACCTCGGTCGGTTCAACGGGGGCGACAAACCCGAGCATTTGCAATGTCGCCGCCGGATGAGTTCGCGGATCAATCGCCGCTTCTCTCCAGTCGGTCAACGCATCGGCAAAGTCCCCGGCGTAGGCATAGCGATTCAGCGGACCCAGCGACAACGCCCGCAGCACAATCGCATTGAGCGCCGGTGGAACTTCGTTATTGATCTGCGATGGGGCATCCGGATAGCCAGCCCGGATTGCATCGGTCATCTCTTGCCCGGTCGCGCCATCAAACGGCAAAGCACCAGTCAGCATCTCGTACGCAATCACACCCAATGCGTAGATATCGGCCGAGGGTGCCGGCTCTGCCCCGGCCAGTTGCTCCGGAGCCCGATAGGCGATCATCGCCGCAGAGGCATCTTCCAGTCCATCCAGGATTGGTGCGATTCCGAAATCGTTGATCAGCACCGTGCCGTCGTAATCCACCACGATCACATCCGGCCGCAACCCTCCGTGCGGGACAGATCGCTGCGATGCGTAATCGAGGGCGTCCGCGACCTGGCTGATCAATGCCGCCACATCATCCGGGTGGAAGGGACCTTCGTGATCGATGATCTCGCGCAGGGACTCGGCATTGCTGTGCTCCTGGATGCAGAGCGGCATGCCGTTTTCCTGCTCCAGATCGAACATGGCCACGATGTGAGGATGATTGAGTTTGGCCGATCGCTCAACGCCAGTCCGGAATGACTGCTGGATCAGCGTGCGGCGGCCAGCCCGACCGCGCAATCGCGTCACCAGCACTTCGCGGCCCAAAAGCCGATCGACCGCAACCTGCCGCAGGACTGATTCGCGATCGTCAGTCGTCCGCTCGACAATGTATCGGTCCACTGGGTTGATCTCGGTCATGGGCGGGACTCGACTATCGGGATCCGAGATACAGAGCGAACAACCAGACAGCGATCAAATCGTCCACGAAGATCACCGGCGAGCCGCAGCCCGGATCGTAACGACAACGCATGGCGAAAATCGCGCGCCACGAGATAGAGCGTCGGTCCAGCCCCGGTCACCTGCACAGGCAACCCGGTGACTGTTTCGACCGTCGCAGCCACCGCGGCGACTTCCGGAAACAAAGAATACAGGGCACGCCTGAAGCCATTCGGCAGGCGCATCGCTCCCAGCGCCTGCGGATTGTCCCGGACCATGGTCGCAACCTGTGCGATTGCCGCCCCGTCCGAGAAATCGCCAGGCTCGAGCGCCGCGAACATTGCCCGCGTCTTGTCATCCAGTCGATGATCAAAGGTCAGAAGCACGAACCAGAGCGGACGAAACGGCAGCGGATCGAGCAAATCGCCTCGCCCCGCTCCAATGGAAATTCCCCCGCGCAGGAGGAACGGCACATCGCTGCCAAGGGACAGCGCGAGTGATTGGAGATCTTGCCCGGGAGCGAGCCGATCCAGACCGCGCAGCACAGCGGCGGCATCGCTGCTTCCACCACCCAGTCCCGCTGCCACCGGAATCCGCTTTTGCACGGCGATCCCGGCCGAACCTCCAAACGCCTGCCGCGCCCGCTCGGCGAGATCGGTACTGGCGAGGGGCGGGAATGTTCCGTCGTTATCGATCCGGACCCGGTCAAACACCGAGACGGCACAAAACACGGTCTTGAGGTCGTGATAGCCGTCCGGGCGTTTGCCCGTGATTTCCAGGCCCAGATTCAGCTTGGCCGGCGCGAGTACCGAAATCGTCATGGCTGCGGCGCGGCCCGTTTCCACTCCGCGAACAATCCCAGCCAATCCTCTACTGCCAGCGTTTGCGCACGCCTGTTTGGATCGATCCCGGCCGATTCCAGAATGGCCGTGATCTCTGGTTTCGCTATGCGTGTCTCATCGTGAAGCGAATTCGCCAGGTTCTTGCGCTTGTGCCGGAATCCACTATTCACCAGTGCAAAAAACGCCGACTGTTCGTCAGCAGGCACCAGCGGCTCGGGATGCGACTGCAGTGTAATCACAATCGAGTCGACAGTTGGCGGCGGCCAGAAGGCCTCTGGCGGAACAACGAAGTTCTCCCACCCGCTTGCCATCACCTGCACCGCCACGGCCAAAATCGACATGTCCGGCGGTTCGGCCAAAATGCGCTCACCGACCTCCTTCTGCAACATCACCGTCGCCGTCCGAAGTGGTCCGCCAGTCGCAAGTACGCGATTCACAATTGCCGCCCCGGCCGAGTAGGGGAGATTTGCCACGATCCGGTAGGGCCGACCATGCGACAGCTCCGCAAAGTCGACCGCCAAAGCATCTCCTTCGACGAGCGTGAACTGGGACAGATCGCCGAAGGTCGCCCGGATATGTGCCGCCAAAAGCGCATCAATCTCGATCGCGGTCACCGATCCTGCCCGGTTCAGCAGTTCCTGTGTCAGTATCCCGAGACCAGGTCCGATCTCGATAACCAGATCATCACGCGAGACATCGGCCGATTTGGCAATCGCGTGGATCACTTCGGGATCGAGCAGGAAGTTCTGACCACGCCCTTTGCTCGGACGCAAACCGAGTTCGTCGATCAGCCGAATCCACTCACGCTTTTTCGTCGGCAGTCGTCGCAGATCGGTCATTGCACCAGGTTCAGTGCACCCGGCAGCACCGTGAACGTCACCGGAGCAGGATCCAGCACCTCGCCGTCGAGTTGCACATTGGCCGGCTGCACGGTTTCGATGCGAATGCGTTTGGCACGGACATGCGTGAACTTGCTGTGGCTCACGTGCTTGCCCTTGTACACCCCCGGGATTTGCCGCATCAGTTCGAGCTTCGAGAAGTCACCCACGATACAGACATCCAGAAATCCGTCAGCGAGGTCGGCCATTGGGGCAAAGTGAAAGCCGCCTCCCATGTACTGCGCATTGGCAATCTGGACGAAGACACCGGCCGTCTCAATCACCTGGCCGTCCGCATCGACCCGAACGTCAATATTGGAGAAGGTGGCAAGGGTAGAAAGTGCGCTGCCCAAATAGGGGAGGTTGCTGCCCGGCAGTCGGGACTTGCCCGCCTTGGCCGCAACCAGCGCGTCGAATCCCAGGCCGGCGATATTGATGAAGGCGCGCGAATTGCCGTTGTCCCATTCGACCAGACCGAGGTCAATCGGTTTCGCCTCTCGCTCGCAGGCGTGCAATACCGACTGCTCAATCGACCCGCTGATGCCAAGTGTCCGCGCAAAATCTGTGCCGTGGCCGACCGGAACGACACCCAATGCCGGCATCTTGCCCGAGAAGTAAATCCCGTTGACGACCTCGTTCAACGTCCCGTCGCCGCCAACCGCCAGAATTCGGCTCGCGCCATCTTCCGCGTAGGATCGGGCAGCGTCGGTCGCGTCGTTCGGTCCTTTGGTGACATAAATGACGTACGGACCGCCCACGCGCTTCAGAATGCCGTGAATCCGCGGCAGTTCCTTCATCGTTCGTCCACCAGCAGCGCCGGGGTTGAGAATGACCACCGTTCCGGGATCGGCCATGTACGGGCTCCACAATTGAGGGAGTAGCGCAAACTCCCGTGCCAAATCGGTCCGTGGAAGCGTACCCTATCACTCGGCCGCGAACGGCGCCGCATGTTCAAAGGACATCATCCCGTGACATTCCATTTGACCACCAAAGAAGCCTGGGAGCAGCAACGCACGCTTCCGTTCTACCAACCCGAGGCATTCGCGCGGGAGGGGTTCATCCACTGCACCGACGGCGAACATAACATGGTCGACACCGCCAATCGCTACTACACAGCGGCGCCTGACATCTTCATCTGCCTCGAGATCGACACTGCCAAGGTCACGGCCGAGATCAAATACGAAGATCCCGCGCACATATATCCCCACATCTACGGTCCCCTCAACACCGACGCCGTCGTGGCGGTCCGGACCGTAGCGCGCGATGCCAACCGCGCCTTCCTGAGCCTGGGACCGGCCGTCGCTCCATAATTCGCACATGACAACGTCGCCCCCTGTCCGGCACTCGCTCTTTGCCCGCATCGGCCATTTTGCCGGACGCCACCCCAGGCTGATCATTGCCTGCTGGCTGATCCTGCTGCTCGCTTCCGTGCCGGCTCTCCTTCATATCGAGGAGCCGCTCAAGGTTGGCGGATTTTCGTCTGACAACACTGAGGCCGCCGCTGCCCGACGCCTCATCCGCGATCAGCTCGCCGCCGCCGATTCGCAATTGGTCGTGGTCTTCGTCAAATCGGATGGCGGAATCGACACTGCTGAATCGCAGATAGCCATCCGCGACGCTGTCTCTGGATTTGTCGGCCAGCCGCATGTCACGGACATCATTCTCCCGTCAGAGAACGCGGCCATGATCAGCGCCGATGGCACGACTGCCTACGTCATGATCGGACTGGATCAGGACGCAGAGGTCGCCCAACGCAGCATCGACGATTTCCAGCAGTGGTTGACGCCGGTGCAGGGAATGGAGACCACCCTCGCCGGCGGCCCCGCCTTCTACGCCGATATCGAAACCGTCAGCCAGCGTGACCTGCAACGTGCCGAACTGATCGCCTTCCCATTCGCGCTCATAGCCCTGTTGCT
>JAPXRQ010000143.1:0-7729 GCA_033813515.1 Thermomicrobiales bacterium | reverse complement strand
GACGAAGCGCGCGACGAAGGCGCTGGACGGGCGCCGATAGACGGCCTCCGGCTCGTCGATCTGCTCGATCCGCCCGCGATGGAACACGGCGATCCGGTCGGACATGGTCAGCGCTTCTTCCTGGTCGTGCGTCACGTAGACGAAGGTCGCGCCGACCTCATGATTGAGTGCCTTCAGTTCCAGTTGCATGGCCTTGCGGAGTTTGAGATCCAGCGCCCCGAGTGGCTCGTCCAGGAGCAGCACCTTCGGTCGGTTGACGAGCGCTCTGGCCAGGGCCACACGCTGCTGCTGTCCGCCGGAAAGCTCCGATGGCCGCCGCTTGCCGACATCGGTCAACCGCACCATGGCGAGCGCGGCCCTCACGCGTTCCGCAATTTCGCTCCGGCCCACGCCGGCCATGCGCAGTCCATATCCGACATTCTTCTCGATGCTCATGTGCGGGAAAAGGGCATATTGCTGGAAGACGGTGTTTACCGGACGTTTGTGCGGCGGAAGGGATGCGACGTCGGTACCATCAATCATGATGCGCCCGGCAGTCGGGTACTCGAAGCCGCCGATCATGCGCAGCGTTGTCGTTTTGCCGCACCCCGATGGGCCAAGGAGCGTCAGAAACTCACCTGGGCGCACATCGAGGTGCATGGTGTTGACCGCAACAACATCGCCAAATGTCTTCTCGACTCCATCGAGCTGGATTGCCGCCCCGGATGGGGTGCGCGTGGTCATCGTGCGGAGGTCCTTGTCCGAGAGGTGAGCACCGTGGCAAGCAACACCGCCACGAACGATACGGCAATGATCATGGTTGCGGCTGCGTTGATATCCGGGGCGAATCCACGGCGGAGCCTCCCCCAGATGACCAGCGGCAAGGTGGCATCGCGTCCCTTCAGGAAGAGTGTCACAACGATCTCATCGAATGACAGGGTGAATGCCAGCAATCCCCCGGCAATGATGGCCGGGAGCGTCAACGGGAACGTGATCGTCCAGAACGAACGGAACGGGGTCGCGCCCAAATCAGCAGCAGCTTGGCTCAAATTGCGGGGAATCTGGGCGAGACGGGCAACAACATTGTTCAGCACCAGGGTGATGCAGAACGTGGTGTGGCCGATGATGATCGTCCGGTTGGAGAGATCGGTATTGGTGACCGAGAAGAACGACAGCATGGCCACGCCGGTGACGATGCCTGGCAGCACGATGGGCAGCACGATACCGAATCGCACCAACCCCTTGCCGCGAAAATCAAACCGATCCAGAGCGAGTGCGGCCAGGGTGCCGAGGACGATCGCGATCAGCGCCGCGGTGATACCGATCCGAACGGAGAGCCGGATGCCCTGCTGGATCTGATAGTCGTCCCACATCACCCGGTACCAGCCGGTGGTGTAGTCCTTGATCGGCCAGATATTGACCTTGTTGGCGCTGAACGAATACAGGACGATGACGGCCAGCGGGATATAGAGGAATCCAAAGACCAGCAATGCCGCAATGGTGAGAAACCCGTTGCCGAGCGAGCGATGATGCACCTTGGCGGCTGGTGATGTCGCACTCATGCTGCGGTCCGATCCATGGCGCCGAACCGGTTGGATGTCCAAAGCAGCACGCTGATGATGAGCAGGACCGGGATGATCAGGGTTGCCCCCATCGGCCAGTTGTTGGCGACACCAAACTGATCCGCAATGAGCTTGCCGATCATCTGGTCGCCGGGTCCGCCAAGGAGCGTCGGGGCGATGTAATCGCCCATGGTCAGACTAAATGTGGCGAGCGAGCCGGCCAGTAACCCAGGGCGAGCAAGGGGAAGCAAAACCATCCGGAAGGTCGCGAACCACCCTGCCCCAAGGTCGGTCGCCGCCTCGAGCAGCGCATCCGGAATGCGATCGAGCACGGTGTAGAGGGGCAGGATCATGAACGGCAGCCAGATGTGAGTCAGCGCCAGAATGATCGCCCATTTGGAGTACAGGAGAAACGAGAGTGGCTCATCGACAATGTGCGCCCACTGCAGGAACGAGTTGAGAATCCCGCTGGTGCCGAGCAGCGTCTTCCAGGCGAAGATCCGGATGAGATAACTGCTCCACAGCGGGAAGATGACCAGGAACAGCATCAACTCTCGATGCTTGCGCACCCGCTTTGCCAGCCAGAACGACACCGGAAAGGCGAGCAGGATACAGAGCGCAGTGACTGTAACTGCCATCAATACCGTTCGAAGCAGCACACGGATGTACAGCGGCGTCTGGAAGAACGCCTTGAAGTTGGTCAAAGTGGGGCTGTAGTCGATATCCGGATACTTGACCGAGAAGATCGAATGGGCCAGCAGCACTCCGATCGGAATCAGGTAGAACACCGTCATCCACCCGATCGGCAATGCCAGGAGCGCCGCCAGTCCGAGCCAACGGCGGGAGCGACCGTGCGTCGATTCCATCATTCGATCATCTCGCAACCGGTCGCTTCACCGTCGTCACTGCGGTCGAACTAACCCTGGGTGGCCTCGTTCCAGACCTGGACCCACTTGTCGTAGTTCTCCACGAACTTCCACATCTTGATCTTGGCGTACTCCTCTTCGACGTTCGTCAAGCGGAGTGCTTCCTGTGTTTCCATCGGCAGCGTCGCAGCGACGGTCTTGTTGGTGATGGAATAGCCCATGACCTCGGTGATCCCGACCTGCCCCTCGGGACCGATCATCCAGTCAGCCCATTTCAGGGCGAGATCGTAATTCTCGGCCGCGCTGCTGATCACCCAGGAGTCTGACCACCCGGTCACACCCTCAGTCGGGATCGACTCAACCGGCTTGCCGCCTTCGGTTGTGATTTGAGAGGTAATCCATGACCAGCCGTCTGCCACAACCACTTCATTGTTCAGGAATGCCTGCGAAAGCTCCAGACCCGTATTCCAGTACATGCGGACGTGTGGGCGCTGGGCAAGAAGAATGTCCTTGACCTGGGCGAGCTGATCATCGGTCAGGACATACGGATCGTCCGGAACCGGATCGAGCAGCAGGGCGTACTGGGCAATCTGGAGCGGATAGTTCCAGGTTGCGATCTTGCCGCTGTATTGCTCGTCAAGCAGTGCATTCCAGCTGGTGGGCGCTGTGGTCACAACCTCGCTGTTCGAGATTAGGAGGGTCGGCCCCCAGGCAAAGTTGACCCCATACAACTTGCTGTCGAAGGTGATGTAATCGGGAGTCTTGAACTGATCCCAAAGGTCGTTGTAATTGGTCAGTTTGGTCGTGTCGATTTCGGCGAGGAGGCCGGCATCGTACAGCCGCTTAGGAAGATCCGACGAGGCCGAGACCATGTCGTAGTTCTTGCCGTCGCTGGTTTCCATTTGGGCAAACATTTCGTCGCCCGTGCCTGCTTCGGTCGCGATAATCGTGGCATCGTTGGCTTCTTCGAACGGCAGGCGGTACTTGTCGTCCGCATAGCCTTCCCAGATGATCATGCGGAGCTCGTCAGCGGCCAGTGCGCCCTGATCGAACATGCGCATGCCGAACGATGCGACACCAACGGCGGACATCGCCTTGAACACGTCGCGCCGGGTGATCTCTCCACGTCGGAATCTGCCCATGACCGTCTGCGGATCAAGCGTGGCCAAATCCTCGGCCGAATTACGAACTGCGTGCGTCGCGTGCGGATTGCTCACCACGAGTGACCTCTCTTCATCTGTCAACCACTGACGATTTGCGGATTCTAGCGCAATCTGGACCCAAAGTGACTAATCGTTCCGGCGCAGGATCGGGCGGGTCAGGCAGGTTGGACCGCCTTGCCGGTTGTGCGAGATGTGGTCGCCTTCGTACTCGATCACTGTGAATCCGGCCGCCTGCATGCGCGCAACCGTCTCAGGATTCCGATTGGCAATCACAACCGTCTTGTCACCAAGGGCGAGAACATTGCAGCCCATCGTGTCGAACTCTTCTTCCGGAATGTCGATGAAGGTCCAGCCCCGGTCCTTGAGCATTTCGAAGAAGGCCACCGCCATGATCGTGCGGTAGATGACGGCTGTCTTCTCACCAATCGGGCTGATCATCGACATCAGATGCAGGCATTCGGCCGGTCCGTTGCCGTAGGGCAGATCAAACGGGACGACATCGATTCCGTGTGGCGAGAGGATGCTGGAAAGCTGCTTGATGCCTTCGAAGTTGGTCCGGTATCCCCGACCGATAGCCAGCGTTTTGCTATCGACCCAGAGCGTGTCCCCACCTTCAACTGTTCCCGGAGCGACAATCTCGCCAATGACCGGAATGCCGAACTCCTCGTACGTTGCGCGGTGCAGATTGGGCTCGCCGCGTCGGAGATCCTTGCCCGGACGCAGGAGGACGGCGCCAGCATCGGTGATGATCGATGGATCGTAGGCAAAGATCGCATCCAGATGCCCGGTGGGGTCCGGCCCAGCCTCGATGACGTCGATCCCCTGGGTGCGGAGCATATCGGTGAACTGGCGGTGTTCGCGAACGGTGGCATCCTGCTTGATCGAGCGGGTGTATCCGAACGATTGCCACTCGTCTCCACCGACAGTCTGAGCCGGGCGCCGCACCATTACCGTGCGTAATTTGGCAGTCATCGACTGCCCGCCCCATGCGGAAAGTGCACCAACCGGTATGTCTTGGATGGCCCCCGTTGTCATCCACCAATCTCCCCTGGATAACGGCATGTTTGTGATTTGGATAGTAGCATCGAGAGCGATTTGGATCGACCTTGTTCAGGAGAGAAAATCGTGCCTGGCGCCATTATCGAAATCCGTTCCGACGCATCCCTCCGCCACCTGCGTTCCGCGCTGGAAGCGGCTGGTGTTCGTGAAGGAGATCTGGCCCACCTCGACCGCGTCCATGTGGCGCCGTTGCGGCCTGCCGGAACCGGTCCGGAACGCGACAGGCTCGATGCCGTGATGGCTCGATTCGGTATTTCCAGGTCAACCGATGCGGGCGATCCGGCCGTGATCGCCGATCCCGACCTGAACGCCCTGCTCGACGTGGTTGGCCCGCGGCATCAGCCATTCGCAACGGCGACCATGGTTGGCGACTTCGGCAGCGCATCGTCGGATGATGGGGCAGAGGTCATCCGGGTGGCATTGGTCGCGAACGCTCCGGCAAGCGACCTGATCGAGGACTCGCTCGTTCAACTGGAAACGAACATCGACGATATGTCGCCGCAGTTTTTCGAGTTGCTTGGCGAGCGGCTGTTTGCGAACGGCGCCCTCGATGTCTGGACCTCAGCGATCGGCATGAAGAAGCAGCGCTCGGCGGTTTGTGTCCATGCTCTTACTCGCCCCGGGAACCGCGCGGCGCTGATCGAGACGTTCATCGAAAACTCGACGACACTTGGCGTTCGCGAAATCCCGGTCCAGCGGCATTCGGTGCCGAGACGGTTCGAAGTGGTGGAGACGCGCTGGGGATCGGTGCAGATCAAGCTCAAAATCTGGCGCGGCAGGGTGGCCGATATCGCACCCGAATACGACGACTGTGTCGCAATCGCCCGCAATCAGGATGTCCCGGTCAAAGAGATCTGGCAGGAGGCCTACAACCTCGGGCAGGTCTACATTGGCCGCCGCGTCACCGATGCACCGGTGCCTACGTTGCGGCCGACCGACCCACTCGCGCCAGACCCGGAATTCGTGTAGCCAGCGATCGTGCCTCCGGAATGCCGGCCGCGAGGACCCAGACGCCGTAGATGAGGCCGGCCACGCCGAGCGGGAGAACAACCGCAGCGACTTCCTCGACGAACCCGCTGAGCGTCCGTTCGACTCCTGAGGCCAGTCCAAACGCGACTGCTCCTGCGACGCAGGCTGCGAGAACCGCGACGCCAATCGCTCCCAGACATCGTGCGGCAATTTGCGAGACACGTTCGCGCGCGATCGTCATCAGGATGATGGTGTGCGCAATGAACTGGACGCTGTTGGCTATGGCAAGTCCGACCGCGCCATAGCGATCGACCAGCAGAAATGCGGTGACAAAATAGAACCCGACGGCCGCAACACCAACCAGCACGGGAATCCATGTCGATCGGCGGGCGTAAAACAGGTAGATCAGGATCTGATCGTAGGCAGCGAAAAGTGTCCCGGGGAGATAGGCAAGCAGCACGACCGTGATTCGGTGGGCATCGGTCGCATTGGTCTCTCCGTGCTGGAACAGCAGCGTGACGACGGGTCCGGACACGGCTGCCAGAATGATCACCGCCGGGATGATCAGGACCGACACCATGCGCACGGCATGGACCACCGTCGCATTGAAGGCGTCTTCGTCCTTGTTGGCGAAATGCGTGGCGAGCAGGGGCAGCGCGGCCAGCGAGATCGCCGCTGCCACCAATCCCAGCACCGATTGCACAAGCGTCGTTGCGTAACGCATGGCGCCGAGGGCATCGGTCTCCGCCCGCCAGGCGAGATTGCGATCGACCACCACCTGGACCGTGCTGATCAACAGTCCAAGGAAGACGGGCAGGTAGAGCCGACCGATGTGGCGCACGGCCGGATCGAGAAGATGCAGATTGGGCCGGGGCAGCGCATGCGCCCGTATCAGCCACGGAATCTGGATTGCCGCAACCAGCATCCCGCCGAAGAGGACGCCATAGGCCATCGCCTTGACCCCGTAGCGATCGGCCAGCAGCAGAATGCAAACAACCACTGCCAGGTTGCGGGCGGCAAGCGCCGTCGCCGGACCACCCGGTTTGCCCAGCGAGTAGAGCACCGCCGAAAGCACGGTCCCAACTGCGAGGAAGACGACTCCGGGCAACACGATGCGGACCAGATGTTCAGTCAGGGCGACCGTTTCCGGTGACCGTTGCTGATCGCCGGCGCCAAGCGTGGTCATGACGCGGACCAATTGATCCGTGAAGATCCAGCCGATCAGTGTCGCGCCACCGACCAGGAGAAATGCGACCGTCATAATCGTGCCGGAGATTCGTCGCAGATCGATACGCATTTCCGGCGCCGCAAACGAGACCAGAATCGGAATCAGTGCCGCCTGCAGCATTCCGCTGATCGCCAGATCGAAGATAAGCGTCTGGATGTTGTCGGCGATCTGAAATGCGGCGACGGCATCGCCGGTGCCGAAGTGACTGGCCGCGAGCTGCTCCCGGACGAGCCCGAGAATGCGACTGGCCAGCCCTCCGAGCGTAATCAGCAGGGCGGCTCTGGCGATTCCCGATCGCTGATTGGAAGTCATTCCCCGGCTTACCGAAACCGATACCAGGGGATCAGGATCGTGATGGCGGCAAACAGGCCATCAGGCGAAATCGAGAGCCGGAGGACATTCTCGACGTATTGCGAGAAGGCACGGACATCCTCCATCGTCAGATCAAGCTTCCACGCCAGAATCGCACGACCGAGCGCCATGGCGGCCAGACAGATGACGATGCCCATGATCTGCAGATCAACACCGCGTTTGCCTTTTGCCGCCCAGTTCATGGCTTCGGCCACTCCAAAGCCCAGCGCAAGGCTGAGATAGAAGTTCCATTGCGGAATCCAGGCGAAGGCAAGCGCAAACGCCAGTCCGATAGCGGCAGCCACCAGGAACGCCTTCAGCAGCGAATCGGCGGGCGTGGCATAGGTCGGGAGCCCGCGGACGCCCGCGCACTCTGGACACCGCAGCCCGACCGGCGTGCGGACAGCGCATTGCGGACAGATCGGTGTTCCGCACCGGGAACAACGCAATCTGGTCAGGGTCTTGGGATGCCGTGGACAGGGGACATCGACCGTTGGGTTTTGGAATGGATCGGAAACTACCATGCAGGCAACGTGCTCGCTGAGGGAAACC
>JAPXRQ010000142.1:0-7764 GCA_033813515.1 Thermomicrobiales bacterium | reverse complement strand
CGCTTACCCGCTGTAATGCGGGACGAGATCATCGCGCACGCCCGCCAAGACGCTCCACGGGAATGCTGCGGAGTCATCATTGGCCCAACTGGTGACTGTCGTGACCTCCGGCGTATGACCAACACCTACGAAGGCATTGATTTCTACGAAGTCGATGGTCTCGAGCTCCTTAACCTTTCAAAAGAAGTTGACGACCGGGGCTGGGAATTCGTCGCCATTTACCACTCCCATCCAGTTTCGCAGGCATACCCCTCTGCACGCGACTGCGAATTCGCCTTCTACCCAGATACTGTCTATCTCATCTGCTCGCTTGAGGATCCAGAGAGTCCAGTTTTACGTGGCTTCCTGATCAGTGACAGCGGTGTGAATGAGTGCCCCATCCAGGTAGTCGACATTTCCACGTAAAAGGCGCCGCTGCTACAATCTGTATTTGATATTGCTTGCGTCGCACCCACAAATTTCGCATTTGCCGAGGGCACCCCAATCATGCGTGGCCGTATCGCGCGATTCGCTTCACTTCTGATTCTGTTCTGCAGCCTGCTCGCCCCATCGGTTGCGACGCATCAGGCATCCGCAGCCGCAGCCTTGCACTACCTCTACGGCTCGGGCTCGGTTACCGGTGGGCACCGCATCACCTTACGCGTTGAATTGACCGAACCCGCGCCGAATAGCGGTATCTACGTCAATCTTTCCGCGAACAATGCGGCAGTCAAGGTTCCGTCCAGCATCCGGGTGAATCGGGGCGAAACCGAGCGCGAGTTTACGGTCGCCACAGGTGGAGTCGCCAAAGACACCAATGTCACCGTCACCGCATCCTACGGGGTGTCAAGAAGTCGCGCGTAGTCCTCGTCAAGGCGCCGTCAATCAGAGTCCTGACTGTTCAGGAAGTCATCCGGCACGGCGGATACGGTCGCATCATGGTCGCGCTGACCGGTATTGCTCCATCAGGCGGCTATTCCTTCACGGGCGAAAGCCTTCCGGCCGGCATCCTCGATTTTGGCCCCGGAACCTACAAGGTCCCGGCCGGCGAAGACCGGGTCGTGCTCTCGGTTGGAGCAAATCTCATGGGCTCCGCGGAGGATCGCTTGCCGTCCCAGACGGTAACAGTACGGGTCTCCGACAGCACACGCACACTCACCGCGCAAACAACCGTCAAGGACTACGGCGACGATCCCCGCCCCACTCCAACCGCCACCAGCACTCCACCGCCGCTGTCGTCCGGATGCGAAGCTGCCGCTGTCGTGTTCAATTCGGTGTCGAGCGCAGCCTCAATCAGCGGGTTCTCGTTTACGGCAGGCGAAACGATCACATTCGATTTCTCGGCGACCACGCCATCGATCTCCGCCGATATCGCCATCACGATCAATCAATCCGCGTCGGGCACCGCCATTCACGAAGTGATCTCCATCCCGGGCCGATATGTCTGGACCGTTCCGGTCTCCGGAGAAGTCGAACTGATTCGATGGGACTCGGTTCCCCTCTCGGGCGCTCGATCCGAGGCAACCTGCTCGCGAACGCCGCCTGCCGCCCCGACTGTGGTCATGACCTCCACCCCGACCAGCACCTCCACCGCCACCGCCACTGCAACGCAGACGGCTACCATCGCGGCCACGGCCACACCGTCTGATACTGCCACCGTCGCAGCCACGGCCACGCCATCTGAAACCGCCACCATCGCAGCCACGGCCACACCGACTGATACAGCGACATCGACCGCGACTGCTACTCCCACCGTAACCGAGTCTGCCACCGCCACCGCCACTGCAACCGCCACCGCCACAGAAACCGCCATTTTCGGTGGCGAGGGCGGGACCGGTGGAAACGGCGGCTCAGGTACCCTGTTTCCGACTCCAACTCCGTAAGGCGCTGGCAGGGCCGGCTCTCTGTAAATCGGCGTTCTGCAATCGGAATGAAAGCGCTGTTGGCGGGTTCCGTCATTAGTTGATGAGTGCTGTCTGACTCGTCTTGAGAAGCCGCACAATCTGCCCAATTTCAGCCTGACATCACCACACACGAAGCCGTATAGTCTGCTTCGGTAAACAACCAAATGCGTACATTGCAATAGTTCGTGCGGTAGCGGTGGCCGGTCTCTGATCGACGGGAGTATTTCGATGAGCACTCGACTCGTGGGCAGGATGTCCCTGGCGGTATTGCTGATCCTGGTGATGTTCCAGTCGCTTGCCCCCGTCTCCACCTCCGCCGCCTCATCCCTGCATTATCTGTTCGGTTCAGGATCACAGACCGGCGGACGCCGTATCTTGCTCCGCGTTGCCCTGACCGAGCCTGCTCCCTCCGGCGGGGCCACCGTTAGCCTTGCCTCCAGTAACCCCGCGATCCAGGTTCCCGCCACCATCCGCGTCAACAGTGGCGAGACTGCACGCCTCTTCACCGTCCCGACAACGGCGGTCACTTCCGACACCGTCATCACGATATCTGCGACCTACGCTGGCGTCACCAAATCCCGTTCGGTGCTGCTCAAGGCATCCAGGCTGAAATCACTCACCGTCCAGCAGGTGATCCGGCACGGGGGAATCGGGCGGATCATGATCGCGCTCACCGGACCGGCTCCCACGGGTGGATTCGCAGTCACCGGCGCCAGTTTGCCAGGCGGTATTCTCGATTTCCCCCTGGGCACCTACACCGTTCCGGCAGGCAAGGATCGGTTGATCCTGAGTGTGCCCGCCAATCTCATGGGCACCACCAACATTGCGGACGACCGATTGCCGAGTCAGACCGTCGAAGTACGGGTCGATGATGGATCGCGGACCCTGACGGCCGAGGCACTGGTCAAAGACTTCGGCAACAACCCGCGACCAACCGCCACCAGCACCAACACCCTGACGGACACCAACACCCCAACCGAAACTGCCACGTCAACCGACACCGCCACGGCGACCGCGACGAACACGTCAACCAACACGCCCGCGCCGACCAGTACCCCAATGCCTGGCTTCGTCCTGGTAACCATGGATCCGTTCGATCCGGGTACCGGGTTCTGTACCGTCCATGTCACGCTCCAGGATGCGGTCCCCAATTTGTGGGTAGCCATCGTAATCTACACAACCCTTGGCGCAGCCACTCCGGTCCTCAGACTTCCTGACTACGTGTCCGGTGAATTCAACCTCATCTCCGGGAACAGCATCTCGTCCGGCCTCGCCAGGTATGAGGTGTCGGGTCTATACATCGACATGCCCCTTCCCACCACACCGTGTACGGCGCAGCCTACCTCCACGAGTACAGCAACGAACACCGCCACGGCGACCAACACGGCAACCGCGACCAACACGGCAACACCGGCGGACACCGCGACGTCTGTGCCAACCAGCTCACCAACAACACCGTCAACCAATACCCCGGTCCCCACAACCACACCGATGCCCGGATCCGTCACCGTGCAGCTTGATCCGTTCGACGCCGGGACGGGAATGTGCCAGGTCAATGTCACTTTGCAGGATGCCGTTCCTGGCTTCTGGGTGGGTGTGAACATTTTCGAGTCCGGCGGCGGTGTCGCGACACCTGTCCTCCGACTTCCATCGAGTCCGACTGGATCCTTTTTCCTGAATCCAGGACACTCGGTTGTCGCTGGTACTGCGTCTTATCAGGCCAACGGGCAGTCGGTCCCCGTGAGTTTGCCGGGCGGAGTGTGCACCGTTACCGCCACTGCGAGCCCTACGAACACGTCGACTTCGACAGCGACCGCCGCACCAACCAGCACGAACACACCATTACCGACCAACACCAGTACGCCACTGCCAACCAGCACGAACACGCCAGTCCCACCGGCCACCAACACTCCGGTGCCAACCAGCACTTATACCCCGGTCCCACCGGCCACCAACACTCCGGTGCCAACCAGCACGAACACGCCAGCCCCGCCGGCAACCAACACTCCGGTGCCAACTGCAACACCAACCGGCGGCGGTGGTGGTGGTGGCGGAGGATGCCTCATCCGCTGCTAACAGGAACAAGGGGCGATGATAGCTTCATCGCCCCTTTCCATCACGTCTATTGAAGGCGTGAAGTTAGTGGGCCAGCGCCGGCACCGCACACACGTCCGTATACTCAATCCCTTCGATCGAATCCGGCCCATGCGCACCGCACATCGGACACTCCGGATCCTTCGGAATCCGTAACTCCCGGAACCGCATATCCAGGGCGTCATAGGCGAGTAACCGCCCGAACAGCGGATCGCCGATGCCCAGCACCAGCTTCACCGCCTCGGTCGCCTGAATCACTCCGATCACCCCCGGCAGCACCCCAAGCACGCCCGCTTCAGCACAGTTCGGCGCCAGTTCGGGCGGAGGCGGTTCCGGGAAGAGACAGCGATAGCACGGCCCGATCCTCGGATCGAACACCGTCGCCTGCCCCTCGAACCGGAAGATCGACCCATGCACCACAGGGATGCCGAGCAGGACCGAGACATCGTTGATCAGGTACCGGGTCGAGAAGTTATCGCTTCCGTCCACAATCAGATCGTATTGCCCCAAAATCTCAAAGGCGTTATCCGGCATCAAACGCGTCTGATGCGCGACGACCTTCACATCTGGATTGATTCCGTTCATCGCAATCCGCGCCGAATCAACTTTCGGCATGCCGATCCGGTCGGTCGCATGCAAGACCTGGCGCTGAAGATTGCTGTCATCGACCACATCGTCGTCGATGATCCCGATCGTCCCGACACCGGCCGCCGCCAGATACAACCCCGCCGGCGAGCCAAGTCCACCCGCGCCAATTAGCAGCATCTTGCTGTCAAGCAGTTTCTTCTGCCCAGCCTCACCAACCTCCGGAAGCAGGAAGTGCCGGCTGTACCGTTTGCGCTGATCAGCCGTGAACTGGATCGGCATGTCCATCGGCAATCCCGCCGTCTTCCATGCACCGAATCCGCCGGCCATCGAAACGACATCGGTGTAGCCCAGCTCGGCAAGGGTCTTGGCCGCAAACGCCGATCGCACACCGCCGGCGCAATACAGCACGATCGGGGTGTCTCGATCGCGCACGGCGTCTTCGATCCGGGTCTCCAGATAGCCGCGCGGAATATGTATCGCGCCTGGCACGATCCCTTGCTCGACCTCATCCGCCTCGCGCACATCGACCACGGCCGCGCCGCGATCAGCCAGCTCCTTCGCCCCCTGCACATCAACTTCGCGGATCTCGTTCCGCGTCTTTTCAAGCAAATCGCGATAACTCGCCATGCAACAATCCTTCAATCAATGGGACCAGCCTGGTCGGCCGGTCGAAACGTCAAACAATCGCGAGTGCCTGCTCCAGATCGAGAATGAGATCGCTCGCGTCCTCGATTCCCGCCGACATGCGGACAAGCCCTTCAGCCACACCCGCTGCTTCCCGCTCTGGTCGATCGAGATCGCGGTGCGTCGACATCCCGGGATACAGCATCAGACTGTAAACATCGCCCAGCGACGTGGTCGGCCGAATCAGCCGCAGCGCCTCCATGAACCGGAACACATCATCGCGTTCGGCGCCGGCAATCTCAAATGAAATCATCCCACCCCTGTGGGTATTGCAGAAGATGTCCGGAACCGTTTCTTCGTCGATGCCGGGGTAGTAGACCTTCGCCACTTTGGGATGAACCGCCAGCGCCGCAGCAATCGCCGCGGCATTTTCGCTCTGCTGCCGGACCCGAAGCGCCAGCGTCTTGATTCCCCGCAGCGTCAACCAGGCATCGAACGGGCTGGGCACTGCGCCCGCCAACCGGTGCAGTGCGATCAGGCCCTGCATCCGGTCTGCGTCGCTGACAACGGCGCCCCCGGTCACATCACCGTGACCGCCCAGGTATTTGGTCGTCGAGTGCACCACCACATCTGCCCCAAATGCGATTGGATTGCACAGATACGGGGTCGCAAACGTGTTGTCGACAATGAACGTCGCATGGCTTGCCCGCGCGACCGCCCCGATCTCCCGGATGTCAGCAACCTTCAGGAGCGGATTGGAGATCGTCTCGATAAGCACCACCCGCGGCTTCGTCTCAGCAACCGCCGCCTCGATTGCCGGCAGGTCGTTGACATCGACGAATGTCGTACCAACCCCGAGCGCTCCAAAGACATCGGTCAGCAACGAATGGATCGCTCGATACATATCAGATGCCGCAACGATGTGATCACCGGCCTGCACCTCATGCAGAATCGCCAGATGCAACGCCGCCATACCCGATGAAACGACAATCGCCGCCTCTCCGCCTTCGAGATCGGCCAGCACCGCTTCCAGCGCGGCCACCGTCGGATTGCCGTACCGGTTGTAGACGAATCCTGGCTCGGAGCCCTCGAAGACGGCGTCCAGTTTGTTCATGCTGTTGAAGCAGAAGTTCGAACTGGCGTAGATCGGCGTGTTGGAGGGCGCCGAGTCCGGAAAGGCGGCGCGTTCGCCGACATGAACGGCCCGGCTCGCAAATCCGCGCGGTCGCGTCACATCTGTCGAGGTTGCGGAAGTTTGGTCTGTTGCTGAAATCACCGATCTGCATCCGTCCCGAGGTACGTAAAGGGACGGGGACAGCCCATCACGGGCCGGACTCGTCCCCATCTGCCAGCAATTGCCACCAATCGGACAACTACTGCCGGAATTAGCACCATTCCGCCGACGCGGAAGGTTGCTGGGGCGTCAAAGGGCCGGTCCCTCTTCCCCTCTCGATGGGAACTCAGCAGGCCAAAACCTGCTTGTCAGATTGTAGGAGCCGCGGCCCGTTGGCACAAGTGAACGCCCGCTACCCCCGCCAGGGCGCAACCTTTGGTGGAGCAAGAACGCCGACTTTGCCTGTGTCCTTCACCCGATACAGATGCCCGTTCATGGTCGTGACATACAGATCGGTACGCTCCGGTCCGCCGTACAGGCAGTTGGTCGGCCAGCTCTCCGGCACCGGATGCTCCTCCAGCACGGTTCCATCGGCCGCGAACACGGCGATCCGTGGCCCAGGGCCGCTCTGATCAGATCCGCAGGTCGCCACGATCGTCCCATCGGTCGCCCAGCACATCCCATCGATGCCACGCGCATTACCAAACGAGTGCAGCAGGGTGTAGGCGCCCAATGAGCCGTCATCCAGCACCGGGTACGCCCGGAACTCGCGAATCGTGCCTGGGAAGTAATCACTCTCGGCCAGATACAACGTCCGCTCATCTGCAGAAAGGAGGAGTCCATTCGGGCGGGCGGTATCGAAGGTCAGCCGCTCAATCTGCCAGGGCGTCGAACCATCTGCGTTTGGTGTGAGGCGGTAGACGGAGCAGTGATCGAGTTCGCGCCCGTCCTGGCTGAAATACCGCGGATCGGTGAACCACAACCGACCCTGGGAATCGAGCACGCAGTCGTTCGGCGAGTTCAGTCGCTTGCCGTCGAAGTGGCTGGCGAGCGTCGTTCGATTGCCGGAAGTGTCATAGCGATGCACCTCACCGCCGTGCGCACACGCATACAGGTTTCCATCTGGAGCAAGGAACAGGCCATTGGTTTCCATCGTGTCGCGGTAGACGACGGAGATCTCATCAGTTTTCGGATCGTACCGCCGAATCTCACTCTTCTGAATGCTGCTGAAAAACAGCCCTTCGCCGTCCCAGGCTGGCCCTTCAGTGATCGTTTCCGGTCCTGCCAGCAGTTCCCACGTCCAGTCCGCCAACGTCATTGTCCTTTCGAGAAACGAGGTTTCACTCATGCTCAGTCACGCTGTCATCATCGCCCTGATTCCCGGATGTGTCGAGGTTGCCAAGCGTTCAGGTCTCCCCTCACGCCTGGCTCCTCTCGCCGCTGTTGTATTTGGCATTCTGC
>JAPXRQ010000141.1:0-7777 GCA_033813515.1 Thermomicrobiales bacterium | reverse complement strand
GCACTTCTCGATCGCCGGTGACTGCGTGGATCACCTTACAAAAAAGTGACACCCTCAACATACAAGCGCACTTTGTCCTGGTAGCCTGGACCTTAAGCTCCAGGCGTCACGGCCGCGACGGTCCAGGGTAGTAGCATCCCGTCACCGCCAGAGCCCAGATATCGAGAGTGGTCTGCCGTTTCGGCCGGAGCTGAAGGTCCGGCCTGCATCAACGAAAGTCCGCTTAAGGGACTAAAAAATGGGTACTCCTTATGGGACGTCTCTTTCCCAGTGCCTTTAGCGCACTTTCTTCTTTGAGCCTGGACCTTTAGCTCCAGGCGTCACGAAGGACGTCTTGCCTGGTTCCACACACTTTCGGGAGCAAAGGGCGCCGTATGGAACCGGCGCACTACATTGGTTGCTTTTCCGGCACGGTGGCGTGGTCGAGGTCGGAGGCGCGGTTGAACAGGATCAATTCGGGCCAGATGCGATTGGGCGAGATATCCAGCAGGGCAATGCCGAAATGTGGTTCGAAGCGTTTGTCGGTCGGGGATCCGGGATTGACGAGGAGCGCGTCGTCCACTCGTTCCAGCATGGGGACGTGACTGTGCCCGTAGACGACGACATCGGCATCCGGGGCCATGCGCGCGGCTGATTTGCGGGCTGAACTGTCGATGATGTGGCCGTGCAGGAGACAGAGCCGTTTGCTGGCGATGGTGGTCTTGTAAACGAGCGGCAGGGTTTCGCCGAAATCGCCGGAATCGTTGTTCCCGCGCACGGCGACGACCGGAGCGATCGCGGCAAGATCGCCGAGCACGCCCTGATGACAGACATCGCCGGCGTGCAGGATCAGGTCGGGTTTGGCCCGGGCGAAATACGCCAAAACATGCGGCGAGAGGACACGCGCGCCGTTCGGGAAAACATGGGTATCGGCGATCAGCCCGAGGCGGACCGACGATGCTGTGGCGAGATCAGGCGTGGGCAGCGGAGGCAACCTTGCCGATCTTGGCCTGCTCGAGGGTCGCAACCAGCGCCTCGTGCTCGGCATCGGTCAGCGGCAATAGTGGTTCGCGCGGGAGGCCACCATTCAGACCGACCCACTCCAGCGCGGCCTTGAGCCCGGCGATCCCGAACTTCGAGGTGACCGCGGCATTGGGGGCGATCAGGCGGAGTTGCAGTTCCCGGGCAGCGGCATGATTGCCGGCCAGGTAGTCGGCGTAGATCTGGGCGCACTCCTGCGGGGCGATGTTGCCGAGCGCGAGGATGCCACCGGTGGCACCGAGGCAAAGGGCGGCATAGAGGAAGTTCGCGGATCCGGCGAGGACGGCGAAATCGGGACGGGCGCCGGCAATGATTTCGCCGACCTTGGCCGCGTTACCGCCTGAGTCCTTGATCCCGACGATGTTCGGGTGTTTGGCCAGTTCGAGGACGATCGGGGTCGGCAGATCGACACTGGTGTAGGCGGCCATGACATAGACCAGGATCGGGATCGGCGAGGCCTCGGCCACCTTCAGATAGTGATTGACGTAGGCCTTCTGGTCATAGCGGGTCTTGTAATAGTGCGGCGTGACGATCAGCCCGTAGTCGACGCCGGCCCGGGCAGCGGCTTTGGTCAGGTCGATGGTGGCGCGGGTCGATTCGGCTCCGGTGCCGGCCATGACCGTTCGGCGGCCACCGATCGCCTGGGCGCCGGTCTCGATCACCTGCAGGCGTTCGGCGAGATCCATGGTCGCGAACTCGCCATTGGAGCCAAGGAGAACAATGCCATCGAGCGGACTGTTGGCATAGAAATCGAGGTTCTGTGAAAAGCGATTGGTATCAATATTGCCGTCGGTGTCGAAGATGGTTGCTACCGGGGCGAAAACGCCTCGGGGAGTTGATGCGGCCATTGGCCAATCCCTTTCAATCGTCGACAACCGAGTAGATAACGCCGTTGATGATTGCGGCGAGCACTCCGCCAACTGCGGCTCCGGCGTAATCGACGGTGATTCCGGGAGCGAGTTGGGCCGCGAGCCAGAAGAGCGCTCCGTTGAGTATCACCGAGAAAATGCCAAATGTCAGGCACGAAATCGGCACGGTCAGGGCGCTGAGCATGGGTTTGACGAAGGTCGTCAGGGCGCCGAGGGCGAGTCCGAAGAGCAGGACGGCCTGTTGATCGTTGTACGAAACCCAATCGGGTGGCAGAAGCGTTCCAGCAGCGAGGACGGCGACGATACTGCCCACAACATAGGCAAACAGGCGGAGAATCATCTGCCCGAACCGGCGTCTGCGTACTGGTATGTGTTCCTGTCAGTCACGGCAGGAGTATACGCAGGAACATCGCCTTGATCCGGGCGGAGTGTTAATCTGACCATTGGCCCGCATCATGCCTTTGCGGCGCCGTGGCGAACGGAGTACTTGTTGAAGTTGTTCAAGCGCGTCGGTTTGGCCCTCTTGCTGGCCGCCACACTCGGGTTCGGATCAGGTTGGACCGCGCTGATCACCGCCGCACCCGGTCAGCGAACCGTGGCCGAGCCGGTCCTCTCGCAGTCGTATCCGGACTGGATGCCGGCCGATATCGCCTCTGCGTTCGACATCGGCATGGATGTCCTGGTCCCGTTTTCCCTGCCCTCGCCGTTTTCGGGAATGCCGCAATACAGCGCAAGCAGCGGGTACTACAGCCTGTACTGGTATGTGGGAGGCGGATCGCCAACGCTGCTCCAGGTCATCGGCCAGGCCGGTGGCGAGATTCCGGCCTATTCCAAATACGATCGCAATGTTGAACTGACAGCGAACGCCACGGTGCAGGGGGCTACGGCGTATCACGATCTGACGCCGATTTACGACCTGGTCTATTGGCAGGTCGGGAATGTGGTCTATTCGGTCGAGAGTCAGAACTCCGGAACCGATTCCCTGACCGTTGCGAACAGTCTGGGACTGCTGGTTCCCCCAACGTCCACGACGCCGGACGAACCGGAGCAACCGGATACGCCGACGGCATCGGTGACGTCCCCGGATCAGGTTAGCGGCGGCGAGACCGGACTGGTGACGGTCATCACGGATTACCAGGTGGTGCTGTCGACCGATGTCGGGACATTTGATGCCAACGGATCCAGTTCGATCGCGCTCAATGGCGGCGATACGGTTAACTGGACGGCGCCCGATGTTGATTCCGATGTAACGGCGACGTTCACGGTCAGTCTGGCCTCGGACGGCACCGTCTTGACCTCGACGCCGACCCTGATTGTTGCCCAAACCGGCAGCGGATCGACCGAATCCGATATTGCCTGGGAACTGGACTGTCCGGAGATTGCCCTGGCCGGCGATACGGTGACGTTGACGGCGGCCGGACCATCCTCGGCAACGCTCTCGGCGGCCAACGGATCATTCTCGGGCGGGAGTCCGGCGGTTGGTCTGGACCTCGGGGGCTCGGCCGATATCGATTACAACGTGCCCGATGACGGCTCCGAATCGGTGTTCATCAGCCTGCTGGATGGCAGTGCGGCCGTGGCCTCGTGCACGATCGCGATCACGACTGATCCGGATGCCGCCGCCGTTACGCCGACTCCGAAGCCGACCGAATTGCCAGGCGGATCGTTCCCCGGGGATGGCACCGATCTGAGCGTGGGCACCGGTTCGTTTCCGACTGTGCCAGCAACGGTCGGAACAGCCACGCCGCAACCGACCAAGGATCCGGCGCTGATCGAGGGCGATGGCACCGGCATCATGGAGGCGACGAAGGTCATCGTCCCCACCGTGCCGGCAACCGCGACGCCGACCCGGACGCCGAAGCCGGGGGAGCCGACCTTCACACCGGTCCCGACCGAGACGCCCGTTCCGACCAATACCCCGACGCCGGAGAATCCCATCCCGACGATGGTGGCGCAGGTTGATAGCAGCGGCGATCTGGTCGCGCTCGAGATCGGACCGTCCGGCGGTGTGCTGACTTGCCCATTCGGAGTCGCCGTCAATGTGCCGGAGGGCGCGCTGACCGACACAACTTCGGTCACGGTCAAGCCGGTGCCCGACTCGCAATTGCAGATTCAGCAACTCGTCCGCTATGTACCCGAAAGCGGGTTCGATCTGGCGTTCGCGCAGATGGACGGACGTGGCATCACGCTGGGCGAGAAATCGGCCCGGGTGTCGCTCGATCTCCAGGATCGCTTTGTTGATGGGGCGACGTTGTACCAGATGGTGAACGGCGTACCGACGAAGATCGACGAGGTCGAGATCGAGGGGACAACGCTGAGTTTCGATGCGAGCGGTCCGATGCGGGTGGTTGCCGGTGTGCCGATTCAGGCAACCCAGGCGCAGAGCCGGAATCTGGTGCCGTTGATCGTGCTGGCGCTGCTGGCGGTAATCATCTTGATCGTCATGATCACGGTGCTGACCTCGCTCCGCAGCAACAAGGCGCCGACGATTGCCAACCGGGGATCACGCAAGCGCAGCCGGTTCTGAGACAGGCGATTCGATATTCAGCGGTAACTGCACGCGGAACGCGGCCCCGCCTGATGGCGACTCCTCGACCGTGATGCGGCCGCCGTGCGCATTGACCAGCTCCTGACAGATGTAGAGACCAAGTCCGAGTCCGGCGACCTGGCTTGAGGCGGCCGACCGGGTCCGGAAGAAAGCCGAAAAGAGCTGATCGCGCTCCTCGGCCGGGATTCCGGGGCCATCGTCCTCGACCGAGATCGTGGCGGTCCCCTGGAGTGGATCCTCATCCATGCGCAGGCGGATTTCACCTTCGGGAGGGGTGTATTTGATCGCATTGCCGACCAGGTTGTCGATCACCTGGTAGAGGCGGTCGGCGTCCCAGTTACCGATGACATCGAACGGCAATTGCTCGATGATCAGGGTGTGTTTGGTGCCGCCGGCGATGCGATCGTTGACGACTTCCTGACAGATATCGCCGAGATTGACCTCGGTTCGGCGCAAATCGAGCAGGCCAGCCTTGAGGCGGGAGACATCGAGCAGGTCCTCGACCAGGCGGGTCATACGATCGACGTGGGCGGCGGCGGAATCGAGCCGTTTCAGGTTGTCCTCGTGTCCACCCTTGCGGCGCAGATCACGGGCGACCAGCTGGACGAAGCCGAGGATGGGAGTCAGCGGCGAGCGCAGTTCGTGGGAGACGATCGAGACGAACTCGTCCTTGAGGCGGCTCGCCTCCTTCAGTGCGCTGATCTCGCGGAAAACGATGACGATGGCTGGCGACGGATCGTTCTCGACCACCACCGGGGCAGCGCTGATCAGCACGGGGACCTCGGTGCCATCCGGAGCGATCGCGACCAGTTCGACCCCGGCGATCGCTTCGAGTTGACTGATTGCCGGGGTGAGTGGTGATTCGGTGATGGCCATCGGGCGACCGTCGCCATCGCGGAGTCGTTCGTTGAGTGTGGCGAGTGATTGGCCGCCGAGATCGCCGAGCAGGCGGTGGGCCGTGTCGTTCTCCGCGATGACGAAGGTGCTTGCCTGATCGATCATCAGGACCGCCTCGGGCATGGCGGAAATGACGCGCTCGAGCCAGACCTGGCGGCGCTCGGCCGTCTGCAGGGCGACCTCCCGCTCCTCGACGGCAGTCATGGCCTCGAGGATGGACGAGGCCTTGTCGGTCAGGGCGGCCAGGCGGTACTCCTCGGCCGACGAGAAACTGTGCGGGGCGTGGAGACCGGTCAGGACAATGCCCATGATGCGATCGCCGTTGCCAAAGATCGGGGCTCCCATGACCGAGCGGACACCTGATGAGCGGATCTGGCTGCTGGCGAAACGGTGGTCGCGCTGGGTATCGACCACCGAACGGATGCGGCGCTCCTCGACGATGGCTTCGACGAACTCGGGTGCGACATCATCAACCGACTCCGGTTCGATACCGTAGCCCGCGACCGGCTCGAGTTCGCTGCGATCGTTGACCAGGAGCAGGACGCCGAATGCGGTCCTATTGGCGGCGACCATGGCACGGAGGACGGATTGGTAAATGGCGGCGCGATCGCCACTGCCATCGCGGGCGTAGGCGGCGGCATCGGCCTCGATACTGTTCAGGGCATAGGTGGCGGAGCGCGCGGCCTGGGCATCCTTGCGGGCGGTCAGGCTCTGATCCTTGACCTCCTGGATGAGCCAGGCCAGGACGAGTCCGGCCATGACGAACGTGAGCAGTGTCAGGATCTCAGGGCCGCCGCGGGGGATGCCGGCCGAGGTTGGCTCCCCGATCCAGAAAACATCGATCGCGAGCGAGCCAAAGACAATTGCGGTCAGGGCGCCCGGCCATTCCCCGAGATGCGTGGCGACGCCGATGGCAACCACGGACAGGGCGGTCGCGACCGCAGCCTGGATATGGGACGAGAGCGGACCAAGAATCAGGAGCGGGAGCAGGATGCAGCCGGCGCCGACGAGGATCGAGAAGGCGACATCGGAGAGCGTGGTCGTTGGGTGAACCGGGCGGCGATCCTGCCAGCGATCGCGCAGGCGGCTGCCGAGCGAGGTCTGGATGGCAGCACCGAACTGGCCGATGCGCTCGACCTGTTCCTTCATCCGGTTGGATGTGCCTTCAGTGGTGGCCATGGTTACGCCGCCAAACGCTGCGCCCGCTCATCCGCCCTCAGCCGGGTGCTGGAGGGCGGGAATGGGCGTGGTTTGAGCATACGACACCGGTGACAGGTGTCAAAGACGGTCAGGCGGTTGTCGCCTCGGCCATCTCGGCGCGAATGAGATCACCGAGGCGGCGAATGCCCTCGTCTATGACATCGTCGTGCGCGAACGAGAACGAGAGGCGCATGGCGTTCTTGCCGTTGTCATCGAAATAGCAGGCGACGCCAGGCAGGTACTCGATTCCGATCTCGCGCGCCTGGGGCAGCATCGTCGCGGTGTTGACACCTTCGGGGACGGTCAACCAGACGAAGAAGCCGCCATGGGGGACAGACCAGGTTGTGCCTTCGGGCATGTATTTCTCGAGCGCGGCGAGGAGCAGATCCCGGCGGGTGCCGTAGATCTGGCGGAGTTCGGCAACGTGGCGTTCGAAGTTATCGGGCAGCCATGCCGCCGCGACATACGAGTTGAAGATATTGGTGCCGCCATCGGTCTTGAGCGCGGCCAGGCGACGAACCAGTGGAGCGGGCGCGACGGCCCAGCCGATCCGGAAGCCAGCGGCCAGGGTCTTGCTGAGCGTGCCCAGGTAGATCGTGCGCTGGTTGGGATCGAGGGAGTAGATGGTCGGGATCGCATCTCCGTCGTAACGGAGATCGAAGTAGGCGTCGTCCTCAACGATCAGGGTGTCGTATTCCTCGGCCAGTTCGACGATGCGCTTGCGGCGATCGAGCGTGGTCGAGACGCCCGTCGGGTTCTGGTAGTTGGGCAGGACGTAGATCATCGAGCAGCGCTTGCCGGCCTTCTTCAGATCGGCGAGGGCCTGCTCCAGTTGATCGACGCGCATGCCGTCTTCGTCGATCTCGATGTTGGCAATGTGGGCGCCGGTATTGACTACGTCATCGAAGAAGCCGAGGAAGGTTGGCGCCTCGGCGATGATCGTCTCGCCCGGATTGACAAGCAACTGGACGATCAGGCTGATGGCGTGTGACGAGCCAGCGGTGACGAGGATCTCGTCCATCCCGGCGTTGATGCCCTGATCGCGCTTCAACTTGGCCAAAAGGGCCTCGCGGATGGCCGGCGGTCCGTTGACCGGGCCGTACTGCAGCGACCAGACCGGGTTGTTGGTCAGAACATCGTTGGTTGCGGTTGCGATGGTTGCCGCCGGAAGGGAATCTGAATCCGGGAACCCATAAATGAAGGAGATGTAATCCTTCGAACTGGTGGGATCGGTCATCAGGGC
>JAPXRQ010000140.1:0-7834 GCA_033813515.1 Thermomicrobiales bacterium | reverse complement strand
GTTCATGGTTGGGCTCGCCACCGAAGTACAACTTGGTGACCGGGATGTATAGCCCCTCCTCGAAGATGGAGCGGCCGTCGGTCGAAAGACCAATCCCGCCGATATCGAGCACATGACAGCAGTTGCCGAAGAATCCGACCACCCGGCCATCCAGGAAGACAGGGGTGACGACCGTGATGTCGTGGAGGTGGCCCGAGGTCTTCTGCGGATCGTTCGTGACCAACACATCGCCTGGTGTCAACGACTCGACCGGGTACTCGGCCAGGAAGTGGTGAATGCAGGTAGCCATGGCATTGATGTGGCCCGGGGTGCCGGTCACGGCCTGGGCGAGCATGTACCCACGCTCGTCGAACACCCCGGCCGAGAGATCACCAGCCTCGCGAACGATGCTGGTGAAACTTGTTCGCATCAGTGCCTTGGCTTGTTCATTGACGACCGAAATCAGGCGGTTCCACATCACTTCGAGTTGAATCGCATCGAACGACATGGAGGCCCTCATTCGGTCGTCAAGAAAACGCGCAGATCGCCTAGCAGGCCGTCGCGGTTGGGGTCGGTGTCTCAGTCACCGCTTCGGGTGAGCCTTCGACGGTTGCAGTCGGCGTCGGTGTTTCGGTCACGGCCTCAGGCGAACCCTCGACCTCTTCCGTGGCTGTTGCCGTCGCTGTTGCGGCGCAGGTAGCAGTTGCATCCTCGGTTGGGGTCTCGGTCGCCACTGGCGGCGGCACAACCACGGTATTCGTGGGCGGAACCTCAGTCGCGGTCGGTGGAACTGCGGTGTCGGTCGGCGGAACCTCGGTCGCTGTTGGCGGCACGGCCGTGTCGGTCGGAGCAATCGTCGCGGTCGGCGGAACCGGCGTATCGGTCGGCGGCACGGCTGTGTCTGTCGGCGGCACGGCGGTCGCCGTCGGTGGAACTGCCGTATTGGTCGGTGGCACGGCGGTGTTCGTCGCCGGGACAGCAGTGTTGGTTGCTGGCACCGCGGTGTTGGTCGGTGGAACAGCCGTATTGGTCGGTGGCACGGCGGTGTTCGTCGCCGGGACAGCAGTGTTGGTTGCCGGCACAGCGGTCTCTGTCGCCGGAACAGCAGTCTCTGTCGCTGCTGCAACCGTGTTCGTCGCGGCAGCCACCGTGTTGGTCGGGGCAGCAGTTGTCGCCGTGTTCTCGGCGGCGGCTGTGGTGTTCGTCGCGGCTACGGTCGGCGCGTTCTGCTCCCCGCCGTTGCCACCAGAGTCGTCGTCATCTCGTCCGCACGCGGCCACTACCACGCCAACCAGAACGAGTGTCAGAACGAGGGAAATGATCGAACGCATCGGATTTCGCGGCATCAATTGCTGTCCCTCTCGCGATACATTCCACGCCGCATGTGACGCGGACCAATCCATATGTACCGAGTTTGGTTGAATCCTACGCAACTCCGCAGCATTGGACAACCAGACACACGGCCCTTACCGGTCAAATGTGATCACAATGCTGCGCTGATCATCGATCGCAACCGACGCATGCACGCCCACGATCGTCGTCGATTCGCGCTCCTCGATCACGCACGGACCGCGGAATGAGGCCCCCACCGCCAACGCGTAGCGCGAATACACCGGCACCTCCTGGAAGTCTCCAACCTCTGGCAGGTAGATCCGCCGTGACCCTGGTTCTTCATCGGTGACGGTGCGTCCGCCCGATGCCAGCGGCAACTCATCGTTCCCGCCGGTTGCCCGCGCAATCAGCCGCCAGGTCATCGCCTCAACCGGATTACCGCTCGGGGTCCGCCCGTACAGCCGCGCATACTCGGCATCAAACCGCGCCTCAATCTCGGCCCGACTCGCCTCGCTCAGCGCACCATCCGGCAAGGTCACGCGCACATCGTGGCCCTGACCGACATACCGGAGTTCCGCCGAGCGCTCGAACTCGATCTGATCTGCGCCAATCCCAGCCCCGGCCAGAATCGCCCGACCCTCGGCTTCCATCTCATCGAGGCGACCGTTGACGATCGACCAATCGGCCCGATCCAACCGGCTGACATAACTGCGGACGAAATCGAACGAGACCGGTGCGACCAGGAAGCCGATCGTACTGCCGACTCCCGCGCCGTACGGAACGATCACCTCGGGGCAACCGAGAATCTCGGCCACGCGGTAGGCATGGACAGGGCCGGCGCCGCCGAATGCATACATCGGATACGACCGGGCATCTTTGCCCTGTTCGACCGCATGCATGCGCGCCGCCGAGGCCATCTGCTCGTTGACCACAGCATGGATACCCCACGCCGCCTCCAGCGCATTCTTGTCGATCTTTGCCCCGAGACCGGCCAACGCGGCCTCACATCCAGCCAGATCGAGCGACATCGTGCCGCCGAGGAAGTACGCCGGATTGAGGTAACCGAGGTAGAGATCCGCATCGGTCACGGTGGGCGAAACGCCGCCGCGCCCGTAGCAAACCGGACCTGGATCGGCGCCAGCGCTATCCGGCCCGACCTTGAGCAGGCCCATCGCATCGACTCTGGCAATGCTTCCACCACCAGCCCCGATCTCGATCAGTTCGATCACCGGCACGCGCACCGGCAGGCCGCTGCCCTTCTTGAATCGGTAGACGCGATTGACCTCGAACTCCGGCGAAATCGACGGCCGGTGATCATCGATCAGGCACGCCTTTGCGGTCGTCCCGCCCATATCGAAGGAGAGAAGCGAACTCCGCCCCGAAATCTTCCCGTGATGGGCGGCGGCCAACGCTCCCGCCGCCGGACCGGATTCCACCAGCCGGATCGGAAACCGCCGCGCCGTCTCGATTGTGCTGAGTCCACCCGACGAGATCATCACGTACAGCGGCGCCCTGATCCCAAGATCGACCAGCGATCTGGCCAGCCGATCGAGATACTCCGCCACCACCGGCCGGGCATAGACATTGGCGATGGTCGTCGATGTCCGCTCGTACTCCCGAATCTCCGGCACGACATCGCTCGAAAGCGAAAAGACGAGATCGGGGGCAACTGCTTCCAGCACCTCGCCGACCAGACGCTCTGGCTCCGGATTCTGATAGGAGTGCAGCAGCGAAACCGCCACCGCCTCAACTCCGGCGGCCTGCAATTCGGCAACCTTCGCTTCGACCTCGGCCGGGTCGATCGGAATCTGAATGGAACCGTCAGAGAAGACCCGCTCAGTCAGCTCCAGCCGCAGATACCGCGGTACCAGTGGCTCGGGCAAATCGATGAAGAGGTCATAGAGATCGTATCGATGCTCGCGCGCAATCTGGATCGCGTCCCGGAACCCCTTTGTGGTCAGCAGTCCGGTCTTTGCGCCCTTCCGCTCGATCAGCGCATTTGTCACAAGGGTTGTTCCGTGGACGATCTGGCCGATTTGCCCTGGCTCGGCTTGCGCCAGTTCCAGCAGCTGCCCAAGTCCGTTCAGCACGGCTTCGGAGGGATCGTGCGGTGTGGTCAGTGCCTTGAAAACGGCGAAGTCGCCGGTCTGATCGTTGATCAGCAGGAAGTCGGTAAATGTGCCGCCAATATCAATGCCGATCCGGATGGGCTGGCTGTTCCGATCTGTCCCGTTCGTCAAGGAGCTTCCCGCTTCACGATGTTCTGCCGTATCTGCCCATAAATCTACCGCAGCGGCAGGTCGACTCGTGGCAAGATTTCGCCGATGCCGAGGTGGGCAGTCCAGGGAACCTGAAAGGATCGTACGTGAGCGAAGTTACGGCGGGCGTTGCCTATTTCGGAGAGCGAACTCTCCGCCATGTGCAGGCCGATCTCGAGGATATTCGCGCCTCAGGCTTCGACTACGTGGTCCACTGCTTTACCGAATCTGATCTACTCGACAACATGGAGAACATGCGCCAGATCTTCCACATGACGCACGAGCTGGGCATGGGTGTGCAGGTCGATCCCTGGGGCGTAGCCGGTGTATTCGGTGGCGAGGCATTCAGCAAGTTTGTCGCAATGGAAATGGACACCTGCCAGGTGCTCGCTGATGGCAGCCAGGTCGGCATCGCCTGCCTGTGGCATCCCAAACTTCGCTCCTGGCTCCACCGCTGGATCGACGCCGCCATCGATCTCGGCACCGATGTCATGTTCTGGGACGAGCCCCACTGGTATCCCGGCGATCTCTGGTACTACGGCGCCGAACGCGGTCCTGAGGCCCTGCGTTGGAGCTGCCGCTGCGCCACCTGCCTCGAGAAGTTTCGTGATCGGTTCGGCCACGATATGCCGACCGAGCTCACCGACGAAGTCATGGATTTCCGCGTTTCGGCCATCCTCGACATCATGACCGATATCACCACCTACGCCGCCGGTCGCAATGTCACACAAACCGTCTGCCTGCTTCCCAAGGGTCAGTTCCACAAGCTCGTGCATCTGCCCGATTGGGAACCGTTCGCCAATCTGGAACATATCGATCGCTTCGGCACGGATGCCTATTGGGCGGTCAATCCACCAGTGCCGATCGATCCGTTCCTGCCCATGAATGCCGCCGAGGTCGCGCGCGTCGCCATGGCCGCAGGCAAGCAGACCCAGTGGTGGGTGCAGGGGTACGCCTTCGCCGAAGGACTCGAGTGGGAAGCAGCCAAATCAATCGACATCGCGCTCGAACATGGCATCACCGACCTCCCGATCTGGGCCTACCGCGGCTGCGAGGCCATGTCCCGACTGTGGCCTGCCAGTATCGAGACAACCTGGCAGACCATTGTCGAAGCGCTTCGCCAGGCCAAACAGGGCGAGCCCATCACCGCCGCCCGCGGCCCCCGCTAGAGGGTCACAATGTATGCCTGCGGCCCCGGCGAGACGATCACAACGTGTGCACGTGGCTCCGACAAAACTGTCACAACGTAGTCACCGGCTTCCGGGCCGGTGCACCCGAGACCTCCGAGTCCTCGGTTTGCCGCCAGGCGAGGTCGCCCGAGGGCGATGACCTCCTCGACCACCCCGCCTCCACGCCGTAATACCGCCCACTAAAGTATCAACACGTGTTCCTTGCTTGCTTGCGTAGTCCCATGGCCGCCGTGCCATGGCTCGCCGACAGGCTGCCCGAAGGCGATCCGCCTTCAATGCATCCTGGTGCTACGCCGAGGAGCCGCAAGCTCGTCCTGTCACATGCACGGAGGCCGAAAGTGTCGCACGCAACAACGTGCCAATTACGCCTGATTGATCCGCACCATGTTCCCCGACGGATCCCGGAACACACAATCCCGCTCGCCCCATTGCTGAACGGTCGGCTCCTGTACAACCTCAGCGCCTGCCGCCTTGATCCGCGCAAACTCCGCCTCCAGATCCGTCGCCACGAGGGTGATCATGCCAAACGCTCCCCTGGCCATCATCCCGGAGATCACCGCCCGCTCCTCATCGGACAAGTCCGGTGTGCTCTGCGGCGGATAGAAGACAATCGCCGTGTCTGGCTGGGTAGCCGAGCCAATCGTCAGCCAATGCATTCCGCCATAGCCAACATCATTCCGCACCTCGAATCCCAATGCATCCTGCCAGAACCCAACCGTCGCGTCCCGGTCGGTGTGCGGCAGGAACGAGGCAAGAATCGTGATCCCGTTGCGTGCTTCTGTGTCTGTCATCGTGAACCTCCGATGGTGATAATGAACGCTGACGTGCCTGGTCCGCTCGTCACTTTCCTGACGTACAGCATCCCGGGAATGTGACACATGTTCCACCAACAGCCGAAAACCGACGCGTTCGAGACCGCCCGGCCGCACCTGACCGCCGTCGCCACGCGCCTGCTCGGATCAGCCATCGAAGCGGATGACGCGGTCCAGGAAGCCTGGCTCCGGTACGATCGGGCGGCTGATGACGAGATCGAGAACTCGGCCGCCTGGCTCACCACCGTTGTCAGCCGAATCTGCCTCGACCATCTCCGCGCCCGTTCCCGATTTGTCCCGGAGCACGATGACTACGGGCAGCCCGAACGCGGTGATGACGATGCCGGGCCGGAGGACATCGCCATCCTCTCCGAATCCTCAGCCGAAGCGCTTGGCCTGATTCTCGACACCCTCAGTCCGCTCGAACGGGTAGCCTTCGTGCTGCACGATGTCTTCGCGGTGCCATTTGACGAAGTGGCCGCCGTTATCGATCGCTCCCAGGTCGCCACTCGCCAGCTCGCCAGCCGGGCCCGACGCCGGGTGCGTGAAGAGCGTGGGCAAACAACTCCACGTGCAAATCCCAACCGCGAAATCGTCGCCGCCTTTTTCTCTGCCGCCCGCGAAGGCCGCATGCAGGACCTCCTCAGTGTTCTCGCTCCAAACGTCGTGCTTCGAGCCGATCGTATGACCCAGCAGATGGGCGTTCCTGCTCAACACATTGGCGCCCAGTCGGTGGCCGAGAACTTCTTCGGCGGTGCGGTCGCCGCCCGCCTCGCCCTCATCGACGGTCAATACGGCGCCTTCTGGATGAACGGCGGCCAGATCCGCGTCGTCTTCCGGTTCACCATTGAGTCGGATCAAATCACGGCCATCGACATGCTCGCCGAGCCCGAAGCCATCGCCGCCATGGACATCCAACCGGCCATAGTCCGCCACCGCACCTCCCCCCGCCCACGCGACCAGGCGCCGGGTTGCGGTGTCGAATCTCCGTCACGCCCATCGACAATTCCGCAGACCTGAATCCGAGCCCGAGGTAACGCCCATGTCACCCATTGATAGCGCCATCACCGCCTATAACCAGTCCCAGTCGCCGGACGATCGGGCGATCTGTGATCGCCTCGCAGACCACATTTCCGCCGGACTTCCCGAGGCGACCAACAAGATCTGGCACGCTCACCCGGTCTGGTTTATTGAAGGCAACCCGATCGTTGGATACAGCAAACTGAAGGGTTCGGTGCGGCTGCTGTTCTGGAGCGGCCAGTCCTTTGACGAACCCGGACTGGCTGTTGAGGGCACATTCAAGGCTTCCGAAAAGCGCTACACCTCGGTTGACCAGATCGATCCAGGCGACCTCGACCGCTGGCTATCCAAAGCCCGCACCATCCAATGGGATTACAAGAACATCGTCAAACGCAAAGGCGAACTCGTCCGACTGGGTTGAACGTCTGGATGATTGCTGCAAGGGCATATCGCATGTACCCGAGCGCCGCCCAGACATTCTCTCCCTTGCATGCGCTTGCGAACTCCAGCCTCGACTCGGACGGTATGCGATCATCCCTCAACCGATCCGCCGCCATATCCGGGAGCCTCCACCGATGCCCGCTCCGTTCTCCGTTTCCGTCGAATCCGGCGTTCGCGTCCCCATGCGCGATGGCATCAACCTGATCGCCGATCTCTATCTCCCCACCACTCCTGGAAGCTATCCGGTCATCCTCCAGCGCACCGCCTACGGCCGCATCACAAACGCCGGATTTGCCATTCGCGCCGCCGGTGAAGGGTACGCCGTCCTCCTCCTCGACATCCGTGGCCGCTACGATTCCGAAGGCGAGTTCCACGCCTTCCCCAACGAGCAGCGCGACGGTTACGACACCTGCGAGTGGATCTGCGCCCAACCCTGGTCGAACGGTCGCATCGGCATGTTTGGGGCGTCGTATGTCGGTCTCACCCAGTGGCAGGCGGCCCTCTCCGGAGCCCCCGGACTCCAGGCGATCATCCCCAATGTCACTGCCGCCGACTACCACGAGGGCTGGTGTTATCAGGGAGGCGCGTTCGAGCTCAATTTCGTAAAGAGCTGGATCCTCACGTATCTCGCCACCGACACCGCCCGGCGCCGTGCCCAGACCGATCCTGCCTGGCAAACCCGCCTCGAAACCCTTTGGGATCGCTGCGACGCCATGGATGCCGATTTCGACATCATGCCCCTCGCCGGAGATCCGCTGTTAAAAGAAGTCGCGCCGTACTGGGACGAATGGCTCGCCAATCC
>JAPXRQ010000139.1:0-7855 GCA_033813515.1 Thermomicrobiales bacterium | reverse complement strand
CGCCAAGCGACTAGGTCATTCAGGAGGTTAGCCCTCGTGCACGTTTATGTCTGCTCATATCTTGAGACGCCCACTGGTCCCAATGGCATTCATGTCTTTGACTTCGATCCGGCAACAGGGGCGCTTACGCCGCTCTCAACTGTGTCCGAGGGTATCGAGCGGGCATCGTTCATGGCGGTGAACAAGGCGGGAACGATTCTGGCGCTGGCCGATGAGCGGGATGAGGGGCTGCTGCAGACGTTTCGGCGCGATCCTGCAACAGGTGGTCTGACCCATATCGATTCAAAACCGACCCTGGGAGCGCACGCCTGTCATGTGTCGTTCGATATCTATGAAGAGCACCTGCTCCTGGCGAACTACACCGGCGGGTCGTTCGCGGTGATCCCGGTTGATGCAGAGGGCAATCTGGGTGAGCCTGATCTGTTCCGCCATGAGGGATCGGGGCCGAATCCTGATCGGCAGGAGGGGCCTCACCCACACATGGTGGCGCCACATCCGATTGAGGGGACGATTTACGTCTCCGATCTGGGCAAGGACGAGGTCGAGATCTACGATCTGGATCCGGAGACTGGGCGGTTGAGCGCGGATATTGTGGAAGAGACGATCGTGCTGCATCCCGGGGCTGGGCCGCGGCATTTCGTGTTCAGCGCTGATGCGAATGACATCTGGGTGAATGGCGAACTGGACTCTACCGTTTCCCTCTTCCACCGCAATGAGGGCAATGGCGATTGGGACCATGTGCAGACAGTGTCCACGCTTCCGGCGGATGTGACGGCGGAGGTTGTGGCCGCAAACACGACCGCGCAGATTTTGCGGTCGCCGGACGGGCGATTCGTCTACTGCAGCAATCGAGGGCACGACAGTATCGCGATTTTCAGCGCCGATGCCGAGTCGAGTCAACTGACGGCGCTTGGGCATCAGAGCACGTTGGGAAGCACACCACGCAACTTCGCAATCGATCCTGCCGGCGACTGGTTGCTGGTGGGTAATCAGAACTCGGACTCGGTGGCGACGTTCCGGAGGGATTTCATGAGTGGCTCGCTGACGCAGGTAGGAGACCTGCTTCCAATCGCGATGCCAATCTGCATCCTGTTTGTCTAGGAACTCCTGGCCAGACCAATCACAGGGGACTCCGCGACCGCCGCTGATCCAATTGGCGGTCGTTGCCGCATTGGTGGCGGTGATTCTGCTGATTCCCCGGCTCCATGATCTCGATGCATCGGTGACGCCTGATGAGCCGAGGTGGGTTGCGCGGTCTGCGAACTTTGGCTTCGCGATTGAGACTGGGCACCTCGCGGACACTTTTCAGGCCCCTCATCCGGGGGTACCGGTCATGTGGCTGGGCGTGATTTCCCAATGGCTTCGGGGCGTTCGGTTCGACGAAGTGATGGATGCCGATCTCGGCTCCGGTTCGATTGCGGTGCTCGAACGAACGCCTGATCAGTTGCCGATCGACATTCTGAATGAGATGCGCCAGGCGATGATTCTGGCGAATGTGGCGCTTTATGTCGTGCTCTTTGCCCTGTTCGCGCGCCTGATCGGTATGTGGCCGGGTGCGGTGGCCGTGCTCTTTCTGGGGCTGGATCCGATGCAGATCGGATTTACGCGGCTGTTGCACATGGACGGGCTTTCGACGACCTGCATGCTGGTTTCCGTGGTCGCGTGGTCGGTGTGGTTGATCCAGCGATCGCGCGGGGCGTTGCTGGGGTCGGCAATTGTTGGCGGACTGGGGATCGCGACGCGGTCCGTTGATCTGGCGCTGATTTTCTTTCTGGCGGCGATCGTGTTTGTCGATGTGTTGATGGCGAAGCGGGGAGCCGTGCCGACGATGGTCCGTGCGATCCGGCAGCAAGTAGTGCCAATGATCGCATGGACAGTGATTGCGCTCACCGCCTTTGTCGCATCGTGGCCGGCGCTATGGGTGGCGCCACTGGGGACGCTGCGGCAACTGCGGAGTGGAAGTGAAGGCTACGCGCTGAATCCGCACGAGGGGAATGTGGTTTTTCGGGGCGAGGTGATTCGGGCCGATCCGGGGGCGCTCTTCTATCCGATCATGCTGGTCATTCGGACAACACCACTGACGGCTTTTGGACTGGTGGTGGCCATCGTTGCCCTTCTCCTGCCGGTACACGAGGTTTACAAGCGGTTGATTTGCCATCTGGCCGCGTTCGCCGTTCTTTACACGGTGGCGATAACGCTCTCGGAGAAGAAACTCGATCGTTACGCGTTGCCGACGATGGGGGCGCTCAATCTGATCGCGGTGCTCGGTTCGCTGGCTGTTGGTCACTTGCTGCTTGTGCGAGAGGGGGCGAGGAGGAGGCGCCTGTCCATTGTCGGTATGGCGATCGGGGCGGCAATGCTGCTGCTCCAGATTGGGATCAGTGTTCAGGCAGAGCCGTATTACGGGACATATGTGTCGCCGTTTCTGGGGGACCGGGCGGACGTGGTGCGGCGGTATTCGCTGTACAACGCGGAGGGCGGGCAGGCGATTGCCAGGGCGTTGGCTGCCGATCCGACGTTTGAGGATGGTGGAACTGCGGGAACGAACTGGCCGCGGTCGACCGACTTCTACCTCCCCTGGAAGTTGAGAGGGAGCGATCGGAGCGATACATCGGCCGGGATGACGTCGTTCTTTGCACAGCGTTATCTGGTGCTGACGGAACCGGAAATCGTGCGCGAACTGTATCCGGAGCGTGTGCTGGACTGGCTCGCGACGCTTACACCGGTGCTGACCATCGACGATCAGGGCGACCCGATCGCGTGGGTGTACGACATGTCGGCGGTCCATGTTCCGGCGACGGTGCTCGATCCAACCTGGCCTGCGTTTGGGTGGGAAAACGGACTGGAGATGGTGGCGGCGGATGTGCCTGCGACGGGGGCGGCGGGCAGCAAGGTGCGGGTGCAGATGCTGTTGCAGGCCGAGACCGAGGTGGATGCAATGGTGACGCTCAGTCTCGTAGATGCAGACGGGACCATCGTGGCGAGCGGGGAGAAACCGGTAACGGTTGGGACTGGTGCGGCGCGGATGCCGATGACGATCACGCTGCCGGCGGGGATGTCCAATGGGCCATATCGCGTGGTAATTGCGGTGGCCGATGTGGCCGGGGGCGAAGTGCTGGCTGCGACGGATTTGCAGACGGGCGATGCAGTTGAAGCGCCGCTGGTGATTGGAACGATTCAGATTGGTGGCGAGGATGACGCCGCACCGACGGAGAGTGGCGAGGCACCGGAGGACTGAGGTGCCCGGACAGTCTTAGTGCGGAGTAGCAACGGTCAGGATTTGGGTTTGGATGGGCCGGGGAAGCGGGTGACGAAGTCGTTGATCTTGATCCAGGTGGGGGTGATGGTGACGAGGGCCATCTCCTTGATCTCTTCGCGGACGATGCGCTCCCAGTTCTCCATCTTGTCCTCGCCGACGATTCGCCGGGAGGCTTCGACGTACTCCTCGGGGACGCCCTGGACGATTTCGATCGAGGTCGTGCCGCGGACCATCATGACGACGGGCGGAAAATCGGTGGTATCGACTGTGAAAGCGACATTTGGATTGGCGCGCAGGGCGGCGATGCGGGAGAAGTGGGGTGGTGAGGCGAAGACGAAGGTCTTGCCATTCCAGAGGTAACTGACCGGGGCAACGCGTGGTTCGCCATCGGGGGTGACGTAGGCGAGTCGGGCGGGGATGGGGGCGGCGAGAAGCTGGGCGACGTATGGGTCGGTGTTGAGCAGGTCGCAGATTTCGTCGTGGGTTTGCATTGGTGTTGGCTCCGTTCGGTGGTTCGACGAGGGTTTTGTATGCCTCAACTATCCATGAGACGGAGCGGGGCCGAGGATTTCGACATTACGCAATGCGCGGTGGCAAGGATGTTCTCCGGCGTGGGACCGAGCGCGGGGAAGGGAGGTATCGCCCTCGGGCGACCTCGCTTCGCGAGCCGGCACGGGGCCGTGCCGGGACCACGACGGAGACGGTTTCGGGACCGGGCTTCAGCGTGGAACGGGGCTTGAGCGTAGCGGTATCGCCCTCAGGCGACCTCGCCTGGCGGCGAGACCCGGCTCGGAAGCCGGGTGCTACGTTTGAGCCTCAGACCCGGCTCGGAAGCCGGGCGCTACGTTTGAAATACAGACCCGACCCGGAAGCCGGGGACAACGTTTGGGCTGCGTTAGGCGTTGATGCCGGCGACTTTGGCTTCTTCCCAGAAATCGGACTGGCAGTCGTCCCACACAACCTGAGGCACGACGCCGGCGGAGGCATCGGTGCAGGCAACCATACGGTTGCTGGCGGCGACGCGACGCTGGCGGGCCTGGAGGCGGATGATGCGTTCGGCTTCGAGGGCGACGCGGTCATCGAGTGCGCGCGTGCTGGGCGAGGTGTCGCCGAGTTCAAAGGCGATCGGATCCAGAAGATCGAGTCTGCGCAAGCGGAAGCGAAGGTGGAGCAGATCGCCGGTCTGCATGCGGATGATCTTGCCACCGAGGGCCGCTTCGGGGGTGACATGTCCGATGGCGGCGCCGTAACTGACTCCGGAATAGCGGCCGTCACTGATGAGCGTGGCAAGGGCGCGCAAGGTGCGATTGGCATTGATGTGCTGCATCGGGGTGAACATCTCGGGCATGCCATAGGCGACAGGGCCCTGTCCGGCGATAACGATGGCGATCTTGAGGGTCTGGGTCTTGACCATGTGGTCGAAGAGCAGTTCGTAGCCCCTGACGTCGCGGGGGAGTTCCTCCAAATTGAGGACGGCGCGGTTGTGATTCCAGACGGCCATCAGGTCGCGCTCGGCGAACAGGCGGTCGTTGCGGATGTGATCGAGCAGGCGCTGGTCGAGCAGGCTCTCGTTGGCCAGTTCCTCGGTCTCGAAGACCAGGGTAAAGGCGACAGTTTCGTCGAATTGGTTCACCTGACGCTCGGGCATGCCGCTGATCTTGACGACGGCGCTCTCGAACCAGTTGCTCTCGAGCACGTCGACACCGGAGATTGGGCGGCGAGGTGTGGCGAGGATGACCGGGTTTTCGGCGACACCGGTAGCGCTGAGGTTGCTGGTGTCCGAGATGCGTTCGCCCCAGGTGGAGCCGGTGACCGTCATGGCGTCGAGATCCATGGGAACGCCGTTGTTGACGAGTTCGTAGAAGAGGGTTTCCATGCCACGGATATCACCGGAGCAGCACTGCTTGGCGAGAGCGAAGATGTCGCGGCCTTCGGTGAGGGAGTAATTGAAGAGGTCGGGGACGGGGTGGCTGTGGTGGATGCGGTCGAGATCACGAATGGTGAACCGCACTCCCGCGTAGATGGCGGCGCCGACGAGGTGCATGAGGAGGTTGGTGGAGCCACCTGACGCGCTGTGCATGCGGACGGCGTTGCCCATGTTCTGGCGGACCAGCTCGCCGACTCCGCACTCAGGGCGTTGGACGATTTCGAAGAGGCTGTCGACGGCGGCATTGACCTGCGGGGTCGTTGGTGGATCGGTGAGGAGTTCCACGGAAGGGTGGACGAGGCCGAGCGCGGCGACGAGGTGACGGGAGCTGTTGCCGGTGCCATTGAAGGCGCAGATGCCGCCCTTGGCATCACAGGTATTGACCGCGAGGCCCTTCTCCAGTTGCTTGTGGCGGACGGGATCGAGGACACCGGCATCAATGGCGCGGAGGAATACTCCCTGGAAGGCGGTGTTTGAGGAGCACTGGAGGATGTAGCGCATCGCTTCCTCGAGATCCTCGGCAAGTTCCTCCTGACCGGCGGAGCGCATATCGGCCGCGACCGATTCGAGTTCGGCGCGGACATCATCGGGAATGACCCCGCCCTTGAGGACATGGGCCGGGGCAAAGACGGCTGTGACGGGCGCTTCGCCACGGAAGGCGCGCAAGCGATCGAGATGGGCAAGGGCAGAGACGACGGCCATCGGCATCTTGTCGCAACTCTGGATGACGAATGCGGCGTGATAACTGTGCGCTTCCATCTGGTTGACCACCATCTCGGCGATGGCGTTGCGCGACTGGAGGGAGTAGCTCATGCCCATGTTGCTCTGGGCGGTGCCATCGCAGAGGACGGGGACGCTGAAAACGAAGGGGAGGCCACCATTTTTCCAGATCTGGAGGGCGGCGCGGGCGGTGGTTCCGGGATCCATGATGTGGGCGGGGTGATCGGGCGAGCCGCCGATGATGGCAACGCGGGGCGCGTTTTCCTCGAGGCGATCGTAGATGGCTTCGAGACTCCAGTCGGGCGTGGCATCGTCTCCGACCTCGCGGTAGGCGCGATCGAGGATGCCGGCGACGGTGATGGGTTCGTTGGCCTTGCCCTGCGTGTTATCGCGGTAGGGGTTGTTGGGATTGGAGATCGTCGGCTTTGTCGGAATCAGCGGAATAACCATGGCACCCTCGCCCTGTGATGTCTTAAGTAAGCGCTTCCAGCAGATTCTACCGCTCCGGGCCAGCCTGTAGGTCCAATTCGTGGGAGACGGATGTACCGGGCGGCCCGGCGCTCATTGGCAATATCAGGGAGCGGGCGACGAAATCAGAATGAGCGAGGTACCTGCCGGTTGATTCCGACCGGCGTTTCGTTGCGTTGGGAGCATCCATGGTTACGCTCAAACGGTTCCTGGCAGTTTTGACGGTCGCGATCCTGATTGCATCCGGATCCGGTCTGGCATATGCCGCAGTGACGCCGCCGCCGTTGGTATTGACGACGAACATGCCGTCTGTGACTGGCGGAGGGACCGTGTCCGTGATGGTGAAGATCTCGCCGAAAGCGGGCGTCGGCGGACGGCGAGTTGCGCTGACCGCATCGAATTCGGCCGCGACGGTGCCCAGCAGTGTTGTGATCAAGGAAGGCGCGACATCCGTCAGCGTCAAGGTGCCCCTGACCCCGGTAACGGCAAACAAATCGGTGACGCTGACCGCGGCATACAGCAAGTACAAGGCGACCTTGAAGATCACGGTGCTGGCGCCAACGCTGAGCAAAGTGACGCTTCCGCTTGAGATTGTGACCGGGCGAGATGGGCAGGGGACGATCACCCTGACCGGCGTCACCGCCAGGGACACCGTTGTCCTCCTGAAGAGCTCCAACAGCAAGCTGACCGTTGACAGTCAGGTGGTCATTCCAAAGGGCCAGAAGACGGGCAAATTCAGCTACCTGGCTTCGATCCTGACCAAGTCGGCAACCGTGACATTCTCGGCGACATTGGGCGAGAAGGTGTTGACCCAGCGGATCGTCGTCCTGCCGCCGCAACTGGAATCCGTTTCGCTGGAAGAACGGAACGTCGAGGGTGGATACGGTGGCCAGTTGTATGTGCACCTGACCGCGCCAGCCCCGAGCGGCGGAATCACGATTCAGCTTGCGTCCCTAAGCTCGAAGGTCCAGATCCAGGGTTCCGTGGTGGTGCCCAAGGGTCAGATGGATGCGACGGTCTTTTTCTCGACCACCGCGACCAACCTGATAATTGATGTTCCGATCACTGCCGACCAGGGAGCGATCCGGAAGACCATTGCCGTCCACCTGTTGACACCGCAACCGCATCCGGATTCCATCGAGGTTCCAGTGGATGTGGCGCTGTACAAGGATGTGATTGACGCGACATTGTGGTTGACCCGATCGGGCGACAAGTCGACAACGGTCAAACTCACCTCGTCGGATCCGCTTGCAGTCGGCGTGACCTCCTCGGTATCGATCCTGGCCGGGAGCGTCTCCAAGAACTTCCGGATCACGATCAAGAAGCCCGTCAATGAAGTGGTGACCATCACTGCATACGATGATCAGGAGATCATCACCTACGAGCTGCAGGTGGCTGACAACATCATGATCGGCACCGCAGTTGATGATGCGATCAACTACAACAGCACCGGGCACGGCGAGATCGCCATGCAGCTCGTG
>JAPXRQ010000138.1:0-8032 GCA_033813515.1 Thermomicrobiales bacterium | reverse complement strand
CAGCCGGACATGAACCGGGTTCGACTCGTCCGGATCATAGACCGCGACCGATTCCCACCCGTAATCCCGACACGCCCGGATGATCCGCACGGCGATCTCGCCTCGGTTCGCAATCAGTACGCGGCTGGTCACAGGCATGCCTCTCTAGGTGGTGGTTGGTGTTGCTGTCCCGGCCGGCAATGGTTCGCCGGACCTGGCGCGCTCAATAAGATATTCCTGAATCAGAACGGGATCGGACAAATCCCAGATGAGGGGAATGTATCCGACCTGAAACTCGCCCGGGATACCGCTACATGCGCGAGCGAGGAATTGCAGATCTGCAGACGAACCGCAGGCTGCCTGAAAAGCATCTGATGCCGCCTGCTTCCGATCCATCGCCCAGGCCACATACCCGGCCAGGGCGGCATGATCGGGATCGGCCAGGAATGCGCGAACGATGCGGACATAGCGGGTCCGCTTGTCGCCGAGTGGCGCGGCTCCCTTGCGCGTGTGCCCAAAGACCGGCTGATTGACACTGTCGTAGTTCGCCTTGAACCCCTCCTGGAGTGAGCGGGGGATGGCATCACCGAGGGCGTCAATATCGTCATAGAGCTGACCGCGAAGGGCGGCCGTGGCGACGATCTCTTCATCCGTCAGGACCGATTCAGGTGTCAGGCGGGGATCGGAGCTGTTCGCCGGCACAAACCAGTTGCCATCCGCATCCTGGCGGCAATTGGATAGTGTGGCGATCACCTCAGCCGGAACATTGGCGCCCGCGGGATCCATCCAGAACCCGGCAAAGTTCGTGCACCCTGCCTCGCCATCGAGTTGGATAACAGGGAGGGCAACTTCGTCCTGCTGGACCGCAGAATCGGCATCGCGCGCGATCAACCACAGCGCCCCAATCACAACCGCAGTCAGCACACAGATACCTGTCAGGATCGACAGATCACGACGGCGCTGCTTTGAACTGCTGTGGGGCTGCGACTGCACCGTCACTCCCGGATGTCCCTAGGGGTTGAGCACACCACCGGGAATGGCCTCTGCCGAGAGATTGAGCGCATCCGGAATGGTCAGGGGGGTTCGGTCCAGACTGTCGATCGGCCGCTGGGCCACCGCGAGGATAGACACCCCGAACGGCATATCGACGTGCTTGGCGAGTTTGGTTTCCGTCGAGACGATGTGATAGAGGAGATCGTTGACTGGCTTCGGATACTCAGCCAGGTCCGACTCCGGATCATTGACATCGTCGGCGTGGCGCAGGGACCGAAGTGCCGTCTTGAACTTCCGGGTCGCGAAGACAGGAACGAACATCGCGGTATTGCAGTACGTGATGCGCGTGATATCGAACCCGGCGTCTTCGATCATCGAACGCAACTGGGGAACACGATAGCGACGCTTGTGGTGATTGATCTCGTCATGCGACGACCACAGGCTCTGGAAGGCGGGCACGGTCACGATCAGGTACCCGCCCGGTTTGACGATGTTGAAGAGGCTGTCGAGGATCTGGACATCGTTATCAACGTGCTCGATGACGTCCAGCGAAAGGACCAGGTCGAATGAACCCGGCTCGAACGGCGGATCGGTTATCGATCCCTGCACGATGTTGTGCACACCGCGCTTGCGGGCGAACTCGATAGCTTCGGGGGCAAGTTCCAGACCGATCGCCTCGCCGTAGCATTCCAGCAGTTTGGTCATCTGCCCGGTGCCACAACCGGCATCCAGCAGTCGGAAATGCTCATCGCGGGGAAGCGACTCCACGATGTCGGTGATCATGTCGAAGCGCCACTTGAACCACCAGTGGTTGTTCTCGTGCTCGTAATACTCGCTGTAATACTCGGACTTCATTGATCGATACGGCTCCTGCCCTGTCTGTACGCCCTGGGATATCCCGGGGGGCGTACCTGGCGGCAGCGGCGCCGCATTCCCTCCCTTGCTAACGCCTCATGATACTCTGTGAAATGTCCACATGCGGGAAATTGCCCAACATTTCCAGAGATTTAGTCTTGTCTCAAAAGGCTGTGTACGAACACCGCCAGTTCGTGCCTGACGCATCTGATCGGCCAATCCCCGTTGACGGGCCCAATCTCCTTCGCCATGGCCAATACGCGAAAACGGTAGGCTGTCGCGCGATTTCTGGCCACATTATGTCGCGCGCCGATCCTTATCGCACCCGGGCGCGACCGACCGGATCCAGATGCAGCGCTTCCGATTCCGCTGCCGCCGGTCCGTACAACTTCTTGATGTAATCCAGCACCATTCGGCGGGCGCTGAACTGGGGCGCGTTGGTCATCATCGCGTTCTTGCAGATCCGGACCCATTCGCGGGGGATACCCTGGTTGTCGCGACTGTAGAACCGCGGCGCAATCTCGTTTTCGATCACATCGTAGATGGCATTGGCATCGGCATCATCCTGCTCCCACCCTGTTTCGGGCGAGCCCTCTATGCCCCAGCCATTGCTGTTGTCTGGCTTCCAGCCTTCGCACCACCACCCATCGAGGATGCTCAGGTTCGGAACGCCATTGGCAGCCGCCTTCATTCCGCTTGTGCCACTGGCCTCCATCGGGAAACGAGGATTGTTCAGCCAGACATCGACTCCGGCCACCAGCAACGAGGCGACGCCCATGTCGTAGTCCTCGGCAAAGGCAATACGACCCCCGAACTTTGGATCGCGGGAGCGCCAGATCAACTCGCGGATCATGTGCTTGCCGCCATCATCGGCCGGGTGCGCCTTGCCCGCGAAGACAATCTGCACGGGGCGATCCTGATTGTTCAGGATCGAGGCGAGGCGGTCCGGATCATGGAACAGCAAGGTCGCGCGCTTGTAGGTCGCAAACCGGCGCGCAAATCCGAGCGTAAGGACCTTCTCCTCGAGGAACGGCCCGCCCGAAAGCACCTGACCGCTCTCCCCACCGGCAACCCACCGCTGGCGGGATCGCTCGCTCAGCACGTCCAGCATCCGCCGCTTGCGCGCCGAATGGGCACGCCAGAAGACATCATCGGGAATGCCACGCACCCCGCGCCAGACATCGATATCTTCCTGCTTTTCGCGCCATTCCGTGCCGAGGTGCTCGTCCAGCATGCGGGCGATTCGGGCCGAAACCCACGTCGGCAGGTGCACGCCATTGGTGACATGAGTGACCGGTACCTCGTCGACCGGGAGATCGGGCCAGATCGGCTGCCACATCTCGCGCGTGACTTCGCCGTGCTTCTGACTGACCCCATTGCGGTGGTCGGACAGGCGCATCGAAAGGGCGGTCATATTGAAGTCGGTGCCCGTCTCCGGGAAGTTGCCGATCTCAAAGAATGTGGACCGGTCGATGCCCAACTGCGGCCAGAAATGACCGAAATAGCGATCCATCAGCCCCTGATCGAAATGATCATGCCCGGCCGGAACGGGGGTGTGGGTCGTGAAGACCGTCGTACTGGCAACTGCCTTGCTTGCCTCCTCGAAGCCGATCCCATCGACGACGTATTCGCGCAGTCGTTCCAGCAGGCTGAAGGCGGCATGGCCCTCGTTGGCATGCCAGTAGGCCGGATCGTACCCAAGTGCGCGCAATGCACGGACGCCGCCGATGCCGAGGATGATCTCCTGGCGTAGACGGTGCTCGCGATCGCCACCGTACAGGCGGGATGCGACATTGCGCGTCCAGTCCGGATTGCCATCGACATCGGCATCGAGCAGGTACAACGGTACCCGCCCAACCTGCACTTTCCAGATGGCGAGTTTGATCGGGTGGTTCTGATCGTCCAGCGCGAGCTCGATGTGAATCGGTTCGCCCTTGTCGTCGGTCATCTGGACCGTCGGCTCGGAGTGCGGCTCCAGGCTGGGCGTCACATCCTGCTGCCAGCCATCGGCCGTCAGGCGCTGGCTCAAATAGCCCTGCCGGTACAGCAGCGACACGGCAACCAGGGGCAGCCCGAGATCGCTTGCTTCCTTGATGTGATCGCCAGCGAGGACGCCCAGACCACCGGAGTAAATCGGCAGCGAACGGTATAACCCGAACTCAGCGGAGAAATAGGCAGCGTTCCGGCCGGCCAGGTGCGGAGCGTTGGTGGCAACCCAGGTATCGTCAGTCGACTCGAGGTATTCGTCGAAACGCGTCATCACTTCATCGTAGGTGCGCAAGAACTCGGAATCGTACGAGGCCCATTGCAGGCGTTCCTGATCGACCCGATACAGGAAGAGGACCGGGTTCTCTTCCACGCGCTCCCACATGAAGCGATCAATCCGCCGGAAGAGGTAGCGCGCTTCCGGATTCCAGCTCCACCACAGGTTGTAGGCGAGCGGTTCGAGGCGTTTGATGCGCTCAGGAAGACGCAGATCGTTATCGGTCGTTATGTCCACTGGGAAATCCTCGGGCATCCGGCGACGCACACCGCCGACACCGACAGCGCACGATGCCTCAACGTTGAAGTAATCGACGACAGAAAAGGCTATCACACGAGGCTGCGACCATCGCCCGATTTCCCGTCCAGGATCGGCGGCAATCATTGGTACGCTTGACCGCGTATGGAACCAATGCCCGAACAATCACGGTCGGCTCGCAGCGCGCTGGTGCTTTCCGGCGTCTTCATCGCCGTGGCCCTTGCGCTGGCTGCCCGCTTCTCGTTCGTCGGCCACACCGACCGGTTGCTGGATATGGGCCTGTATCGCCATTACCAGACGAGCGACGCCATTTGGTACGCGGCCGGTATCGCGGCGCTGGCTCTGATCCAGGGAATTGCGCTAGTGCGGTCCCGCCGAAACCCGACCTGGATCTCACCCAAGGCAGCCCTGCTCGGCGGCGGGATAGCGGCCGCGGCCTTTGTCTCCATGTATCCCGTTTCGGCCATCGACATCTTCAACTATGCGTCGCAAACCCGCGTCTGGACCGATCTTGGCCAGAACCCGAATGTCGTGCCGCCCAGTGTGCTCCCCGAATCGAACTGGACCCACTTCTCCGGCGAGTGGGTTGTCCGCCCCTCGCCGTATGGTCCGCTCTGGCGCTGGATTGCTGCGCCGGCCACATTCCTCGCCGGCGACAACCTGATCCTCGCCGTCGTCCTGATCAAGATCACACTGCTCCTCTTGCTGCTGGTCGCTGCGTGGATGGTCGGCGATATCGTTGCCCGGCGCGGCGGCAGCCGGTCCTCCGGAATCATCGCGGTCATGTGGAGTCCGCTGGTGCTTTGGGAGGGCATCGGCAACGGCCACAACGATCTGGCGATGGGCGCGCTGTTGGTCGCGGCGATCTGGTTCTGGCAGCGCGACAATCAGCAGGGCACCATCCCCATGGTCGTCGCGGCCGCCCTGGTCAAGTACACCGTCGTGCTGGTCGGTCCGGTCATCGCGCTAGGTTCGTGGCTGAGGGAGAAACGATCGGATCGGGTGCGCACGCCAATCTGGTGGTTTATCGACAGCGCCCTGATCGTCGTGGTCGGATTCTGGCCGTTTTACGCGGTTCGCCCGATCATCGATATGGCCCGCAGCCAATCGAATATCACCCTGACCTCACCGCTTTGGCTGGTGCAACGTCAACTGGACGGACGATGGGGCGCCGAGGACATTGCCTCCATCTACAAACCGGCGGCGATCGTACTCCTGGCCATCGTCATCCTCTGGCAACTGGGTGTCGTCCTCCGCAATCCGGATCGGATGATCGGCGCGGTTGCCGCAACCCTGACCGGCTACTTCCTGCTGGCATCCTGGCAGTTCCGCGGCTGGTACCTGCTGCCGCTGATGTTGGTCGCGGCGGCAACCAACGAGGCGAGGTGGATTTTCCGGCTCTCGATCTGGGGCGTCTGCTGTCTGGGCGCGTACTGGCTCTACATCTGGGCGGTGCCGCAATGGAGCTGGACGGCGGACAACGCAGTGCAGGCCGGCACGGTGCTCACCTTCGTGCCAATTGCCACATTGGTCGCCCTGGATATGGTCTTCGATGCCATCGAGTGGCTCCGGCGCAATCAAGCCATGCCGGTGCCGCCCGAACAGCTTGCGGAGACTGGCGACTAATACCCGCGGTCGCCGTGGAGACGGCGGTAGTAGCCGGCCAGAAACGCGAGGATCGTCGAGCAGCCGGAGCGGGCGGTCAGATCCTGCACATCCCGACTCGGATCGATCTCGACAATGTCGAACGCCGCCACTTTCGGATGCTGTCCGGCAATGAACACCGCCTCCAGCAGATCCCAGGCGCTCAGTCCCTCGGCACTGGCGGCGCTTGTGCCAACGGCGAACGGATACGCCAGGCAGTCGATATCGACACTCAGGTAGATCAGATCTGTCCCATCGCCGGCGATCTCCAGTGCCTGATTGATGCACGCCTCCATGCCCCGCTTGTAGACATCGCGGCCGGTGATCGTCGTGATGCCCTGCTGCTCGGTCCATTGCCGGTAGTACGCTGCATTCATGAAGCCGTGGATACCGAGTTCGACCACATTCCGGCCATCGACACCACCTTCAATCAGCTGACGGAACGGCGTGCCGTTGTGATTGCCCCAGTCGTCGACCCGCACATCGAAATGCGCATCAATGTTGATGATGCCGATCTTCTTGCCCGGGTTCGCCTTCATGAATCCACGACAGGCCGGCGCCGTGATCGAGTGATCGCCTCCGACAATCAGCGGCAGGAAAGGCGTACCGAGCGTCAGGGCCTGCTCGACCACGTACTCGATGTTGTCATGGGCAATGCCGACATCGGTCAGGTGTCCATCGATATCGCCAAGGTCGCGCACCCGAAGGTTGACGATATCCGTATCCCAGTCGGGCGAATAGGTGGTGTTGAAGCGGAACGTAAGGCGGACCGCCTCAGGTCCACCCGAGGCGCCGGATGTGCCGATCGATGCCTTTGCGTAGGGTGCGCCGATGAGGCCAACATCAATCGGTTCCGCGAAATCCCAGAGTGTCAGCCAGTTACTGACCTTGTGCTCCGGTCGGTCCTCCCAGGGTGCGCGGCGAATGACAGATGGCAACGAAAGGGCGCGAATCGGCGATGCCATGCGTGATGCTCCTTTATCGTTCCGAACTCACCCAGGCTGGTTGTTCGACACACTCCACATTCAGCCAACCCGACCGGAATGGCTCCACGCGGCCCTCCTCCGGGTAGAAGCGGTGTCGGGTCAGGCAGCCATTGTCGTTACCCAGCAGGTGCAGGGAAACGGAGGTGACATCCGATGTTGTCGTGACCTGGTGGATATCGGTCTCCGGCAGGAGGTCGTACATCTCACCCGGCACCAGGTTCTTCCGGACCTGCACATCCAGATCGGCGCTCACCTCATTTGAACCATCATCTGTCCGGGTGAAGACGGTTTCCGCCTGCGTGCCCCGATAGAGCCCGACGATCCCCCAGGCGAGATGATCGTGGACTGGAGTCGACGCGCCCGGTGGCACGACCAGGCTGGAGAAGGCCAAATTGCCATCGCCCGATCGATACAACAGCCACATGCCGATACCGCTGCCCATCCCGCTGGTCTCGGAAGGATTCATGAAGTGATCGGGCAGCCAGGATGGATCGGCCAGCAGCTTCTGGAAGTGCGGCTCAATCAGACGCAGCGATTCCTCGGCGTTGGCTCCCGACGCGCGAATCTCCTGAACCGTCTTGATGAAGGTGCGGTGTGTCTCGTTATCGAGATACCACTCGTCGCGACCGTCTATGGTCGGTCCGGTCAATCCCTGGCACATGGTGTTGGTTACTCCTCACCGAGGTAGGCCTTTCTCACCATGTCATTTTGCAGCAAATCGGATCCTGTGCCACTGAGCACAATCGAACCGGTCTGCAATACATAGCCGCGATGCGCGACAGCCAGAGCCATGAGCGCGTTCTGCTCGACGACGAGAACCGTTGTGCCCTGCTGGTTGATCTCGCGGATGATGTCAAAGATCTGCTCGACCAGGATCGGCGAAAGTCCCATCGAGGGTTCGTCCAGAAGCAACACGGTTGGATTAGCCATCAATGCGCGGCCGATCGCGAGCATCTGCTGCTCACCACCCGAAAGCGTCCCTGCCTTCTGCGCGACCCGTTCCTTCAAGCGGGGAAACAGGTTGTAGACGCGGTCCAGGGTTTCCGGATTGACC
>JAPXRQ010000137.1:0-8062 GCA_033813515.1 Thermomicrobiales bacterium | reverse complement strand
GCAAACACCTGCGCCGCACCGACTCCTACCCACCAGACCATGACGTGCGCCCCGTTCCGCTCCTCCGGTTCGGTGGAAATCTTGAGCATCATCGGCACACCATCCCGCCGAACCGGAAGGACAACGCCGGTGTGCGTTTCAATCGGCGCTCCATCCGATTTCAGGTTCCATCGCGCCATCCACGGCGAAGCATCGGTCATCAAAAAACAACCTTTCCGGCACTGACGGCGCCGGTGTACTCGGTTCGATTGAGCGCGCTCACACTGGTACGGGCGCGCTCTGGGGGATCGCCCGGCACCGGATCGTACCGGAGGAAGTCGGTTGCAAACGATGTCGTCCCACGCCCGAAGCTGTAGATTCGCCGCTCGATGGCGCCAACGCTGATTGCTGGCACGGTACCGGTAATCGTCGCGACATCGCCTTCAACGCTCGTATCGACCGGACTGGCGCCACAGGTGATCAGGGTGTGGATGACATCCCCCAGGACATCGGCAAGCGTGACGACTTCAAACGCATCGATCGGTTGGCAGACAGTCACCTCGGCCGCATCAAGCGCACTCATCACGACCATCGGCGTAACCCGGCGGAAGTCAGAGCCAGTCGTCACTGGTGAGGCATAGCCAACCTCAGTCAAGGTCACCCGACAGTCGCGGACTTCCCACCCGTGCAATCCCTCGAGCAGCGTGGCGAACATGGTTTCCTCGATGACACGGTAGTAGGCCGACGGCAGCGATCCCGGCTCCCAATCGTAGGTGATGCCTGAGTTCGGCGGAGCCGCGTCGATACGCATGCCCACCGTGGCAATGTAGGGATTGTCGGCATCACCCATGCGCATGACCGATGAACCGGACCCAATTGGCCGCTCAATACAGATCGGGCGCGGCTCTCCAAAAGCGACCGCGATCCCGTAGTCGGCGCGAAGCGTCTCGGCGATGACCTCGGTCTGCACCTCGCCAAACAGACGGATGGCAATTTCGCCCGTCCGTGGATTGAGTCGGGGCGCGATGAAGGGATCGCCGTCAGCCAGTTGCTCCATTGCCAGATGAAGTGCCTGGCGTTTCGCCGGATCGGTCGACCAGACCGTGCTTTCCAGAGGCGGCGTCGCGATGGAGGGCGACGCTCCCGATGCCTCTGGCGCCGCACCCAGCACTTCGCCGATCCTGGCCGTCTTTAGACCGTGCAAACAGACGATCTCGCCCGCTGACGCCTGCTGCACGGGCAGTCGCGAGCCGGCAACGAACCGGTCGATCGCGGTGATGCGCTCAGGATCGCTGTCGTTACCGATGATGCCGACTTTGCTCCGTACCTTTAGATCGCCCTGGACAACCCGACCAAGCACCAGCCGTTCACCTGCGCCGGTGTGCTGCACCCTGAATACCCGCACGGACGGATCCGCCTCGGTCGACAGATCCGGCGCTGGGCAGACACGGGCGACCGCGTCGAGCACCTGGTCGACGCCAATTCCAAGGGTTGCTGAACCAAACAGAGCGGGCACAACCAGACGAGATGCTAGTTGCGCCATTATCTCGGACTCGATCAGTTCGTCCGGTGGGGCATCGTCGGTCCCAAGTGTGTGCTCAATGAGCGCATCCGAATGCGTCGCCAGCAGATCAACCCGATCCTGGTACCACGTGTCGCCTGGCAGAAACGTGCTGGAGATAGAAGCCGCCGTGCTTCCTGAATCGATCGGGCAATTGAGCGGCAGCACCGGCAACGCCAGCCGAGCCCGGATCTCGTGCACCAGGTCAAGTTCGCGGGCGCCGTTCCGATCGATCTTGTTGATGAAGACCTCGAGTGGAAGGTTGGCGCTTTGGATCGCTCTGGCCAGTTTGCGCGTCTGGGCCTGAATGCCCTCAACTGCCGAGATGACCAGCACTACCCCATCGAGCACGGCCAGCGAACGCTCGACCTCGGCGATGAAGTCGGCATGGCCGGGAGTATCGATCAGCGCAAACTGGCGATCGTCGCGGACGAATGTGGCCACTGCGGCCTTGATCGAGATACCGCGGGCGCGCTCCTGCTCGAGCGTGTCGGTCTGGGTGGTGCCAGCATCGACCGCTCCGGCCGAGCCAATGACGCCGGTTTCAAAAAGGATGCGTTCGGTGAGGGATGTTTTACCGGCGTCGACGTGCGCCAGGATTCCGATCGCGGTGGTACTCATGCAGAGACTCAATTCTGTCAATCGAATGGGAGGTAAGGTCATTCATTGACAGCTGCCGCATTGGAGTCTCCTGAAGCGTGAATCGAAATCTTGATCGGGGCCACCCTACGTCAGGTTGGCAATCGCATCGCTGATGATCTTGATCCCGAAATACCCGAGGATCAGCATCATCACTACCCAATTGTATTGATCGAGTCCAGTCCGGATGCGCTCAAGTGCTGGCCGCGATCGTTCGCCCAGGATCTGCACCGACAAAATCGGAATCAGCACGCCCGCGGATCCGATCAGGATGAAGAGCAGCAGCACGAGCGCAGTTTGCAATCCTGAAACCGATGTCAGGGTCAATTCGGCAACGACTGCCGCGACAACCGCCAGGTATTTCGGATTGAAGCCGCCCATAATCGCGCCAAAGGAAACCAGGCGGCCCGGCTTCATCTCGGAGAGCGATGACATCCATTTCGGCGTCTTGGCAGGCACACCGTCACGCGGGCGACTCTGCCACTTGCGCCACGCCAGGAACAACAAGGCTCCACCCAAAACCAGGAGCAGGATCGAGACCCAGCGGGATTGGTCCTGTTGATCATCCTCGGAAGCAGCGTCCGCCAGAATGGCTAAGATGGTGCAGGTGACCGCGAACGATGCCAGCCATCCGGCAGCGAACAGCAATGGCCGGTTGGCTGGATCGGGCGCACTGACCAGCAGAATGACGACCATCACGGCAGGCAGGCTGATCAGTGCCGCCGCAACCGCCGCGGGCAGCATAAAACCGATCGCGTCACCCATGGTCGGCCCGCTCCGTCCTTTGAACTAATCGGCGGCGAAGCGCTGTGGGTAGTCGTTGTGGTGGCGACCCTCGGCACCCTCGTAGATATCGGTCGTCTTGTGCTTCTCCTGGGATCCGTCGGCTGCGTACGGTGCAGATCGAGCGAGGATTTCGGCCTCTTCTTCCGCAGTGAGCGGCACGAAGTTCTGCGCGATCTCAAGGTTCTGGTGCAGCACCTCAACCGAATCGATACCCGAAACGACCGTGCAGACCGGTTGGCTCATGGCGTACCGCATCGCTTCGGACGGCGTTATGCCGCTCCCGGAATCGAAAACACGTCCGCTGGCGAAGCTCTTCATTCCAATGACGGCAATCCCCTGCTCCTCGCACATCGGCACGATCTCGTTGCGGAAGCTGCGGTAGTGGGCATCGAAAACATTGATCGGCATCTGCACAGCATCCCACGGGAACCCCTGGCTGAGCATGCGGCGGTGGATATCCGGATCCTTGTGGCCGGTGAATCCGATGTAGCGGACCTTGCCCTGCTCTTTTGCCTTCAGCAGCGCTTCGGCCGAACCACCCGGCGCGAAAATGCGATCGGGATCGTTCTCCCAGACCACCTCGTGAATCTGCCAGAGATCGAGATAGTCGGTTTGCAAGCGCATCAGGCTGTCTTCGAGTTTGACGAGCGAATGCTTGCCGTTCCGATCGTGGGCGCAGTCCTTGGTCATCAGGAAAGCCTTTTGTCGGTAGCCGTCCATGGCCAGCGCCTTACCCATGCGGAACTCGCTGATGCCGGCGTTGTACTCCCAGGCGTTGTCCATGAACGTGGCGCCGGCATCGATCGATTCGTGCACGATGCGGATTCCCGTCGCCTCGTCCGGCCGGCCCATGTGTGCGCCGCCAACGCAGAGCAGGCTGACAGACTCTCCGGTCTTGCCAAACGGTCGCTGGGGAATGCCGCCGGACATGGTTGCCTCTTCTTTCAACATCAGATCGCTCATGCTCTGCTAAATCCTACCCGGGCAGGCATCAATCCTGCGCAGCCATCTACAGCATTCTGATGGCCGGTTCAGTCTGCGGCCAGTCCGAGCGGGTAGTCGTTGGCGTACCGGCCTTCGAACGCCTCGAACTTGTCAGTCGTCTTGAAGGGCTCATAGGTGCCATCGGCTGAGGCGGCCTTTGATCGCTCCAAAATCGACGCACGTTCGTCGTCGCTGAGCGGCACAAAGTTCTGCGCTACGGCGAGGTTCTGCTGCATCACGTCGATCGACTCCATACCCGAGACCAGTGTGGCAATCGGCAGGCTCATCGAATAGCGGAGGGCTTCCCGCGGAGTGATGTCCGCGCCCGACTTGAAGAGATAGCCGTCGGCAAAGCTCTTCATGCCGATAACCGCAATGCCCTGCTCCTGGCAGATCGGCAGGATCTCCTTTTCGAAACTGCGGTAATGGGCGTCAAAGACATTCAGCGGCATCTGGACGGCATCGAACGGGAATCCCCGGCTGAGCATGTCGCGGAAGATGGCCGGATCCTTGTGGCCAGTGAAGCCGATGTAGCGAACCTTGCCCTGCTCTTTCGCCTTGAGCAGTGACTCGGCCGATCCGCCCGGCGCGAAGATCCGCTCGACATCGTTTGGCCACACCACTTCGTGGATCTGCCAGAGATCGAGGTGGTCCGTTTGCAGGCGCATCAGGCTGTTCTCGAGTTTGATCATGGAGTGCTTCGCGACACGATCGTGCGCGCAATCCTTGGTCATCAGGAACGCCTTGTCGCGGTATCCATCCATCGCCAGGGCCTTGCCCATGCGTTGCTCGCTGATGCCCGCGTTGTATTCCCAGGCGTTGTCCATGAAGGTCGCACCGGCATCGATGCATTCGTGGATGATGCGGATTCCGGTCTCCTCATCGCAAAGCCCGATGTGCGCCCCACCAACGCAGAGCAACGAAACCTGCTCGCCTGTCTTGCCAAACGGTCGAGTTGGAATAGTGCTCACAACAATTGCCCCCTTGTCGATGTCAATCCAATTCAGAAGGTTCGGACTGTGATCCATGCCTGATGTCGAGAATCTGAACTTCCGACTCTACCAATCGGTAATAGACGACGTACGACTCGATAACGACGGTTCTCACTCCAGGGCGGAGGTCTGATCGATCGATGCCAACATGCGGTTGCTGACCAATCAGTGCAATACGGGACCGAATGGTTTGCATGTACGCCTTTTCCTGAGTTCGCCCCCAATTCCGGCGAGTGTACTCACCGATACTCAGGAGTTTCCTCCGCGACGTGTCGCTGAATACGAGGCGATAGCGACGAGTCATCCTGAGAGTCTCCCGAGTATCGTACGTCGATTTCTCGCTCCAAATCGTCGAAGAACGCATCCAGGTCATCGACAACCGTGAATCTGCCGGCAGCAATATCGGCCAGCCCCTCATCAATGCCACGGCGGATTACGTCCAACCGGTCTTCGCGCTCCTCCATCAAACGCATGGCATCCCGGACAACCTCGCTGGCATTGGCGAAGCGGCCACTCGCAATCTGCTTCTTGATGAATGCTTCGAAGTGATCACCCAGGTAGATGTTCATGCCGTTGCCCTCCTGACTATGTCCATTTTAGACATACGGTCAAGCAACTCCCCGGCCATCGGTTCCCCTGCTGCCACCGTAAACTGCAGCATCGATCCGCAGTCCAGGATGGGAGTCTCGATGCAGACAGCCTCGATCGTCGTTGACAAGGATTTCCGGGTCGGATCGATCGACCATCGCATCTTCGGCTCGTTCATCGAACATCTCGGGCGTGCAGTCTATGGAGGGATCTACGAGCCAGGGCATCCCTCTGCCGATGAAGACGGGTTCCGTACCGATGTGCTCGATCTGGTCCGCGAGCTCTACGTCCCGATCGTGCGCTATCCCGGCGGCAACTTCCTCTCCGGCTACAACTGGGAGGACGGTGTTGGCCCGAAGGATCAGCGCCCTGTTCGTCTCGATCAGGCCTGGTATACGACCGAGACGAATCAGTTCGGACTGAACGAGTTCATGGCCTGGTGCAAAAAGGCGAATACCGATCCGATGATGGCGGTCAATCTCGGCACCCGCGGAATCGAAGAAGCACGCCAACTCGTCGAGTACTGCAATTACCCGTCCGGTACGGCCTTGAGCGATCTTCGCCGCAGCCATGGATTTGCCGATCCCTACGGCGTCAAGGTCTGGTGCCTGGGCAACGAAATGGACGGCCCCTGGCAGATTGGGCAAAAGACGGCGCGCGAGTATGGGCGATTGGCAGCCGAAGCAGGCAAGGCCATGAAACTGGTCGATCCGTCGATCGAACTGGTTGCCTGCGGCAGTTCCAATCCCCAGATGGCGACCTATCCCGACTGGGAAGTTGAAATCCTCGACCTGACCTTCGATGTCGCTGATTACATTTCGCTGCATATCTACCTGCGCCAGTCTGAAGACGGTCTGGAGACATTCCTGGCCGAAGGGCTGCAAATGGATCAGTTCATCCGCACGGTGATCGGCATTGCCGACCTGACCTCGGCCCGCAAACGAAGCAACAAACAGATAAACATCTCCTTTGACGAGTGGAACGTTTGGTATCACTCGCTCCCGCGTGATCGTGAGATCAGGGAGACGATGCCCTGGGCGGTCGCACCTCCCCTGGTTGAGGACACCTACACCATGGCCGATGCCGTTGTGTTCGGGTCAATGATGATCATGCTGCTCCGCCACGCCGATCGGGTGCGCATGGCCTGCCTCGCCCAACTGGTCAATGTCATTGCGCCGGTCATGACCGAAACAGGCGGCACGGCCTGGAGACAGACCATCTTCTATCCCTGTCTGGATGTCACCCGCAACGCCCGGGGCGATGTGCTTGATCTGCGTATCAGCAGCCCGACCTACCCAACTGAGAAGTTCGGAGACACGCCATACGTCGATGCAATCGCCACCATCGACGAGGCGGCGGGCGAACTGGTTCTCTTTGCGATCAACCGATCATTGACCGAGTCTGTCCCGGTTCAGGTCGATCTGCGCGCCCTTCCCGAATATCAGGTTGTCGAACACCGCGTGCTGACCGATCCCAATCCAGGAGCGGCGAATACGGCGACCGACCCGAACCGCGTGACACCCATCGCCGGATCGGGCGCGACGGTCGATGGCAAGCGGCTGACCGTTGCCCTGCCACCACTTTCCTGGTCGATGATTCGGCTGCGTTCGACTGACTGATCAGCGGGAGTGGCGAAGCGCAGTGCCGTTGGCCACAGCGGCAGCGATGGTCCCCTGCTTGTCCGACGCTCCCTTGATCCACTCCTCGAAGACGCTCAAAGAGCAGAGGAGCACCTCCGCCGGTGGGCTGAACTTCGCGCCGATTGCGTCCCACAGGCGATCGGCCGTAGCCTGATCGAGCGTCACCTCATCCCGTGGAATGGGCAATGACTCGAAGGTGGTCAGGACGCAGATGCGAGCGTCCTCGATATCGGCGATGACGCCTATCCGCAGACCCGTCTCGCCGATCACGCCCAGCGCAATCGAGCACGGGTCGGGCAGGGACTGCACCCACGACTGCACACCACCGTACGTCCAGCCATGCCAGGAGGTGCTGCGTGGCGGGTAGACCACGTAGCGGCTGTCACTGTTCGCCCACATCAGGTACGAAACGAGACGGTAATAGGCATCGAGGGTCAGGTCCGTGCGCGGATCGGACATGGCTTCGTGGGCAACGGCGGCAAGATGCTGGCGATCGACGATATGGACGCGATCCCAGGCGCCAGTGCCATACAACTCGCTGGCAACCCGGTCAGGATCGGACAGATCTCCGATTTCGAGATCGTGACGACGGCCCGTTTCGGTATCTACCACATTGAGCGGGCGGCCGTTGTCGTGCAGGACGTACAGCGCGTGCTCGCCATCCTCTCCTGCCCGGATGTACAGACCAGGGTTGATGAACTCGCCGATCGCTCGCCAGGCAACCGGATCCAGATCGACAACGGACCATTGCGGATTGATCATGCCGGCGCCTCGCCATCCGTGACTTCCCATATCCGGACGGTGTATGGAGGGAGGGACACCGCCAGTGCCGCTCCTTCGCAGGCCTCACCGGTACCCCAGACAGGTGTCAGTCGAACCCGGCTGACGCTCGT
>JAPXRQ010000136.1:0-8090 GCA_033813515.1 Thermomicrobiales bacterium | reverse complement strand
GTTGAGGACGACCCGTCGCTCAACAGCGCCGTCGCCTACAACCTGCGCCGCCAGGGCTTCGCTGTTCTGACCGCGCTCAATGGAGAAGAGGCGCTCGAACTCTTCCGGCGCGATCCGGCCGAGATTCGACTGGTCCTGCTCGATCTCATGCTTCCCCGGCTCTCCGGACTCCATGTCCTCCGCGCCATTCGGACCGAATCCGCTGTCCCGGTGCTCGTCCTCACCGCCCGCGGTCAGGAGCAGGACAAGCTCGATGCCTTCAATCTCGGCGCCGACGATTACATGGTCAAACCATTCAGCATGCACGAGATGCTTGCCCGGGTTGGATCGCTCCTCCGTCGCGCCAATCCAAACGGGGCGGTTGTCGCCTCCACCCTGACCCGCGGCCCGATCGAAATCGATACCAGGGCCCAGCGCGTCTCCATACTCGGCCGCGAGATGCACCTGCGGCCCAAGGAATACGGACTCCTCCTGCTTCTGGCCATGGACCCCGATCGGGTCTTCACGCGCCAGGAACTTCTCGACAAGGTCTGGGGAACAGAGACGATCGTGGACGATCGCACCGTCGATGTGCACGTCTCCTGGCTCCGGGGCAAGCTCACCAAGGCTGGCCTCGCCGAGAGCCCGATCCAGACCGCCTATGGCAGCGGCTACCGCTTCAGCAGCGCACTCGCCGCCGCCGCATCACCTTCGGAATCACTTCGCCAAGGTGGCGAAGCTATTCAGGCGGCTCACTCGAGCCGTTTCACTCAGACCACGTAAGGAGAATCGCCAGTGGTTGGATTTCGATCTCTCGCCCGCGTAGCCGGCGTCGCTGCTATCGCAGCCTCGCTGACGCTGCCCGGTCTCGCCTCCGCGCAGGATGCAACTCCGGCTCCGTACACTCCGGGCCAGGATCTCTCCACCCTGTCCGGCAAGATCACGGCCGATGGCTCGTCCACCGTCTTCCCGATCATGGAAGCCGTTGCCGAAGAGTTTGGCAATCAGGCCAGTGGCGTTGAAGTCACCATCGATGTCTCTGGCACCGGCGGCGGGTTCAAGCGGTTCTGCGCCGGCGAGACAGATATCTCCAATGCCTCCCGCGCCATCAAGCCGGAAGAGGACGCCGATTGTGCCGCCAATGGCATCAATTACTACGTCTTCGAGATCGCCTATGACGGTCTCTCGGTTGTCGTCAATCCGGACAATGACTGGATCGACTGCATCACAACCGAGCAGCTCAACATGATCTGGGCCGCCGACTCGACCATCAACAACTGGAATCAGGTCGATCCGTCGTTCCCGGATCAGGCGCTGACCCTCTACGGCCCGGGCACCGACTCCGGCACCTATGACTACTTCACCGCCCAGATCAATGGCGAGGAAGGTGTCTCCCGCACCGATTACAACCCGAGCGAGGACGACAACGTACTTGTTCAGGGCGTCTCCGGCGAAAAGGGTGCCCTCGGCTTCTTCGGCTACAGCTACTACGAGCAGAACCAGGATTCCCTCAAGCTCCTCTCGGTCGACAGCGGCAATGGCTGCGTCGCCCCGAGTGTCGAGACCGTCCAGGATGGCACCTACGCGCCGCTGAGCCGCCCGCTGTACGTCTATGTCAGCGAGAGCGCCCTCACCCGGCCGGAAGTTCAGGAATTCATGCGGTTCGCGATTCCTGAGGTCGATGCCCTCCTTGCCGACGTTGGATTCATCGGCTCCCCGAGCCAGATCTACGTCGACGATCAGACCCGCCTCGAGCAGATCATCGCCGGCCAGGGCACACCAGATGGCCCGGCTGTCGAAGCTACCCCGGGCGCATAACCTCTTCGTCAAACCGGCCGGGGACTCCATTCAGGGTCCCCGGCCCCTCCAGTTTTCGTTGAATCCAGCTCTCTATACTTGCCCAAAGCCAAAGGAACCGGCATCACCATGTTGGACCAGGCGATCCACCAATCGACGATGCAAGGGATGTCAGTGACCCGCGATCAGGCCGAAACCCGAGAATCACTGCAACGAAGCCTGCAGGGCGTATCCAGCAGGCACCGTGGCGAGAAGATCATTCAGGGAATTCTTGCTGCCTGCGCCATCCTCTCGATCGCGACCACGATCGGCATCATCTTCATCCTGGTCGAGCAGGCTGTTGAGTTCTTCGTCGAAGTCAATCCGATCGACTTCCTGTTCGGGACGAAGTGGACGGCCCTGTTCAAAAACGGCGAGTTCGGCGTCATCCCACTCGTTGCCGGCACCATGTTCATTTCGGTGCTCGCCATGGTCATCGCCATCCCCCTCGGGTTGATGGCAGCGATTTACCTGAGCGAGTACGCCTCGTTCCGTGCCCGCAGCATCCTCAAACCTGCCCTCGAACTCCTCGCCGGCATCCCGACGATTGTGTACGGCTATTTCGCCCTCACCTTCCTGACGCCTAACGTCCTCCAGAAGATCAGTGACCAAACTGCTCCGTACAACGTGCTCGCCGGAGCGATCGCGGTTGGCGTGATGGTCCTCCCGATGGTCGCCTCGCTCTCTGAGGACGCCATCCGCGCGGTGCCCAAATCACTGCGGGAAGCGGCCTATGGGGTTGGCGCCACCAAGCTGGAGTCCTCGACCCGTGTCGTTCTCCCGGCGGCCCTCTCCGGCATCGTCTCCGCGATCATCCTCGCCATTTCCCGCGCGGTCGGCGAAACCATGATCGTCGCCCTCGCCACCGGATCGCGCGCGCAGCTCACATCCGATCCGCGCCAGCCGATGCAGGCCATGACCGGTTACATCGTCCAGGTCTTCTCCGGCGATGTCGTCTCGGGAAGCACCGTTTACCTCTCGCTCTTCGCCGTTGGATTGCTCCTCTTCGTCATCACCCTGCTTATGAATATCGTCAGTCACATCGTCGTCCGCCGCTTCCGGGAGGAGTACCAGTGACCGCCTCCACACCCACCTTCGACTCCGGGGAACTGGCGAAGACCTCGCCCCAGGTGGTTCGCCGCCTGCGCAGTTCCGGCATCATGCGCTGGGTATTCCTGCTCGCAACCTGTTTCGCGCTCGTTGCCCTCGGTGTCCTGCTTTGGACCGTTCTGAGTCGCGGAGTACCCTGGCTCAGCTGGCACCTGATCACCGGCAAGCCCTCGCGCAAGCCCGAACTGGCCGGTCTCAACTCCGCCCTCTGGGGAACGGTCTGGGTCATCTCGCTGACCGCCGCCATCGCCTTCCCAATCGGCGTCGGAGCAGCGATCTATCTTGAGGAATATGCTCCCCGCGCGAAATGGGCCACCTTCCTGCGGATCAATATCGCCAATCTCGCCGGTGTCCCGTCAGTTGTCTACGGACTTCTCGGACTCGGCGTCTTCGTTGAACTGATGAACCTCGGTCGGGTGGTTCTCGCTGGTGCGCTGACCATGGCCCTGCTCAGCCTGCCGGTGATCATCATCTCCAGCCAGGAAGCCCTTCGCGCGGTCCCGCCCTCGCTGCGCCAGGCGGCGTACGGAGTCGGCGCCACCCGCTGGCAGGTCACCTGGCACCATGTGTTGCCCTCGGCCTTCCCCGGCATCCTGACCGGCACAATCCTCTCAGTCTCCCGCGCAATTGGCGAAACAGCGCCACTTCTGGTAGTCGGTGCTGCGGCATACATCGCCACCCGTCCATCGTCATTCCTCGACGGCTACACGGTCCTTCCGATGCAGATCTATTCCTGGACCCAGCGCTCGCAGGATGGTTTCAAGAACGGGCTCGCCCCGGCCGGAATCATCATCCTGCTCGCCGTCCTCCTCGTCATGAATTCCTTCGCCATCTTCCTTCGGCAGAAGTTCACCAGCAGGAACAGCAACTAATGCAAACGCTCAGCCCACCCAACACCAGCCCGCTCGTCGCCCCACCTTCCGAAGGGCACAACGGCGCCGTTCCTCCTGTCGATGATGTCCTGACACTCCGCGATCTCAACGTCTACTACGGCGGGTTCCATGCCGTCACCGGCGTCAACTTCGATGTCCCGCGCAATCGGGTCACCGCCCTGATCGGTCCCTCCGGCTGTGGCAAAAGCACGGTGCTCCGCAGCATCAACCGGATGAACGACCTGATTCCAAACTGCCGCGTCGAGGGCGAGATCAATTACCACGGCGTCAACATCATCGCCGCGGCGATCGACCCGGTCGAAGTCCGCCGTCGCATCGGCATGGTCTTTCAGAAAGCCAACCCGTTCCCCAAATCGATCTACGAAAACGTCGCCTGGGGCGTCAAGATCAACGGCATCAAGGTCAATATGGACGAGCACGTTGAGAAGTGCCTCCGCCAGGCCGCCCTGTGGGACGAAGTCAAGGACAAGCTCAAGGAAAGCGGACTTGCCCTCTCCGGCGGCCAGCAGCAGCGTCTCTGTATCGCCCGGGCGCTTGCCATCAACCCCGACGTCATCCTCATGGACGAACCCTGCAGCGCCCTCGACCCAATCTCGACCCTCAAGATCGAAGATCTGATGCGTCAGTTGATGACGGACTTCTCAATCGTCATCGTTACGCATAACATGCAGCAGGCCGCCCGCGTTTCCGACCAGACCGTCTTCTTCTCGCTGAATGAAAACCGCACCGGTGTCCTGGTTGAAGCCAGCCCGACAACCGAACTCTTCACCAATCCGCGCGATCGACGGACCGAGGACTACATCACTGGCCGGTTCGGCTAGAAGGAAGAACGGCAGTGACAATGACACGCGTCAACTACGATCAGCAGCTTCAAAAGCTCCGCCAGTCGGTCATCAACATGTCCAGCATGGTCGACAAGGCCATTGCCCGGTCGGTTGATGCCCTCAAGCGGCAGGATCTCGCCCTGGCCGAGCAGGTCGTCAAGGACGATCACGCCATCAACCAGGCCCGCTGGGACACCGAGGAGCAGGCCCTGCTGATCATCGCCACCCAGGCGCCAATGGCCGGCGATCTCCGCGTGATCTCGGCCGTCATTCACATCGCCACCGAGCTTGAGCGCATGGGGGATCACGCCGCTGGCAATGCCAAGATCGTGCTTCAGACCGCCGACGAACCGCTGTTGAAGCCGCTGGTGGATATTCCGCGCATGGGCGATCTCTGCCGCGAAATGTTGGCCGACGCCATCACCGCGTTCATCAACAACGACCCCGAATCTGCCCGCGAAATCGTCTTCCGGGACGACAAGGTCGACGAGCTCTACAACCAGATTTACCGCGAGCTCCTGACCTACATGATGGCCGACCCTGGCACCATCAACCGCGCCACACACCTGCTCTGGGCTTCACATAACCTCGAGCGCATCGCCGACCGCGTCACCAACATCTGCGAACGCGTCGTCTTCGCCGCCACCGGCCAACTGGAATCAATACAACCCAACTACTAACTGCTGGAATCACCCATCTGCCGTAGGGGTTTGTTGCACAGATCCGCCCGCTCCAAAACGACCGATTCTGCTTGCCCGGTATATCATCCAGAGAGGACCAGCGGTCATTCGGTCTGTTCTCAGGCCAAACGAGCAACCCACAACCAAGGACGGCGATTTGGATCAAACGACCAATCAAAGCGCCGAAAACCTCACGATACCCTTGTCGCTTGCAAGCTTTTCGAGAGTTGCTCGTTCATTTGGCGAGACAATCGAAGCCATTGGCAGGGGATGCCGACGCTGGAGGCTTGACGATTGGCACATCGATCAAGCGTCGCTTCGATCAATCTCAGACGAGTTGTGGGACTTTCGGAAGAAGCTCGGCGACGCCGATCCAAGGTTCGCAGACGAAGCGGTTGAGATTACAGTCGGCCTCCAACTGACTGGCATCTGGGTTGTCGTAACTGTTGAATCCGACGACCCGGAGCTTCTGTACATTTCGGCCAGCCGGCACTTCTGGGAGGACGCTTGCAGAGCGCTGGACACGTCCGTCACGTATCTGGTCTTCACGGAAGATTTCGAGAACGTAACGGGCGAATCCTCGGATGTCTTCGAGCGAGTTGCGGACTACATCCGATCGCACCTTGCGGAATCAAGTCAACTCCTGGACTCGACGCCAATCACTCATTGGCACGCTAGTCGCGCCTTGGCTTGCACACTTCCTGGAGTCTCGAGCCCAATCGTAGTTTGGCTGACTTCGGGCGAGTGGTTCATTCTGGATTCCTGTCTCCGGCAAACGATCGCGGCGGTCAGCTACCAACGCGGAAAACTCAATATCGGTTCGGACGCCTGGCCCATCGATGAGCGGACCCTGGAACTACTTGGTAGCGAGTTCCTCGGTGCTTATCGTTGGCTTAAGTTCGATGATCAATTGAGTTCATGGACCGATGTTCAGGTGATTGACGATTCACATCTCGTCGCAACCCAGTTCTCAATGGCCAAGACCTCAGTTGAATCCGTAGCCGTCACCGGCTCAGGCATATTCTGGGCAGCAATGTGCCTGGTGATGGAGCGAGCAGTTGAAGTCCTGCAGCTCCGCCACGATTTCTACATCAGTACTGGTACGCAACCAGAAACATATCTGGCTATTCGCAACAAGATCCGCGAAATCGTGTGACGCCACATTTCCCAACGTAAATTCTCTCTATGGTCTCTAAACCAAACCTGAACCGTCCGATCACACAAGGATCTCGGCTCTAGGAACTAGGAACTCGCCCGAATCTCGTCGGCCCATGGCCGGTCCGGGTGCTCCGCTCGCCATTCCCCGACGATCTGAAAAAGCTGCGCGGCCAGTAGTTCGATCTCGATCGGCGGCAACAGAATCCGCTCCGTCCCGACCAATGCGAGCACCGCTGGCGTCACCTCCTGCGGATCTCCGGCCACGGCCAGAATCGGGATATCGGTCCGCACATTTCCATCGATATCGGGCTCGATCAGTCGCCGCAACAGTTCCTCGACACCCAATCCCTCCAGCGCCACGTCGACTATCATCAGGTCAAATGTCCGCAGCCGGAACAACTCCAGCGTCTGCAAGGAACTCGCGACAACCGAGGTCCAGAACCCGGCGATTACCAGGCCTTCGTTCAGGAATTGGCTCAGACCGAGATCGTCTGACACAATCAGGACATGAGGACGCCGATACTCCGCTGTCATACCGCCGCCAGACCCAATCGGGGAGGGGAGTAGACATGCGCGCCCAGGAACGGCAAACCCTGCCTCAGGATGTGACCAAGGACACGAAGTTTCCTCGCACATCCCGTCGCCAGGAGCGCCTCGAGCATGTCCTCGCCCGACGTCAACCCGATCTGACTGTCATCCTCGAAAACGTCCATGATCCTCACAATATCGCCGCCGTTCTCCGCACCAGCGATTCCGTCGGCGTGCTCCGCATCCACACAATCTACACGGTCGAGGTCCGCCCGGAGAAGGCATTCTCACGCCGGGCCAGTGGTGGTACCAGGAAATGGATCGAGATCGTCCATCACGATTCGGTGAAGGATTGCTTCGCCGCCGTTCATGCCGAAGGAATGCGCATCCTCGCCACCGCGCTCAGCGACCGTGCCGAGGACTTCTACCAAACTGATCTGACCAGCCCAGTCGCCTTGCTCTTCGGCAACGAGCACCGCGGTGCAACAGCTGAAGCTCTGGCCGCCTCTGATGGCCACATCTACATACCGATGCAGGGGATGGTGGAAAGCCTGAACATCTCGGTCGCGGCCGCCGTCACCCTCTTCGAAGCCCAACGCCAACGCCTCGCGGTCGGCGCCTACGACACCCCAAAGCTCGACCCAACAACCCGCACCCGAATCCTCACCGATTGGCTGGAGATGTAACGGCACGGGAACCATCTTGTGCCAAACCGATTGGTGAGTGGACTAAAGATCCCGAGCAACCTGAACGAGAGCCCACCAAAGAGCTGAAAAAAGGTCGCGACTTCCAACCGCCTTGTAGCGCCGCATTGCAATGCGGCCCGCTCACCGCAACCTTGTTCTCAGGCGGAAACCACGTCCCACAATACCGATGCGCTCCACCCAAAACCGCGCGGTTCGCCAGCAGCTGGAACAGCCGACGCTACATTGGGAATTCTCGTCCGGAAAAATGGAGTTTGGGAAAGGGATGTGACGTAGCTGCGCGTGTTCCAGCTCGTGACAAACGGGATGTCGAATGGAACAGGTCCGCCGACTACGGACTACGGACTACGGACCACGAATTGCGGCCTACTAAGCAAC
>JAPXRQ010000135.1:0-8115 GCA_033813515.1 Thermomicrobiales bacterium | reverse complement strand
TTTCGTCTGCCTCGATCATCGCCTGCGTCGCCGACCGGCTCGAGGCGTGGGGGGTGACCAATCTCGTCGTCGATCCCGTCATGGTCGCGAAGAGTGGCGATGCCCTGCTCCAGCCGAACGCGGTCCCTGCGCTGGTCACGCAACTCCTGCCGCTGGCGCTGATCGTGACGCCCAATGTTGCCGAAGCTTCGGTGCTGAGCAAGATCGATCTCATCGACCAGGTTTCAGCCGAGGCAGCCGCGCGCAAGATCCACTCGTTCGGACCGAGGTACGTGGTGATCAAGGGTGGGCATCGCGAGACTGAGGCGGCCACCGATCTTATCTTTGACGGCGAGGGCTTCACCGAAATCTCGGCGCCACGGATTCGCACGAAGAACACCCATGGCACCGGTTGCACATTCTCTGCTGCCATCGCCGCCAATCTCGCGCTTGGTCGCGAACCGCTGGATGCCATTCGCGCCGCCAAGGACTATCTGACCGCAGCAATCGCCGGGTCGTATGTTGTCGGCAGCGGTCATTCCCCGGTCAACCATTTCGCCGCTGTTCCCCAGATCGACCCATGTCAGTTTCTTGTTCCCGAGAAAGCCGAGGCCCTCAATGGCACGACCTGATTACCCGCTCGTCATCAATGGTGAAACCCTGCGCAGCCGGCTGTTCGTTGGTACAGGGAAGTACCGCAACTCGGCCGAGATGAACGCCGCGTTCACCGCGTCGGATTGTGAGCTGATCACGGTTGCCCTGCGCCGGATCGATTTCGATGATCCCGCCAGCCGCTCAGTGCTGGACGATACCGACTGGAAGCGCTACCGCATCCTGCCCAATACCGCTGGATGTCAGACCGCGGAGGAAGCGATCCGCATCGCTCGCATGGCCCGGGCGATGGAGCTCTCTGACTGGATCAAGCTTGAGGTCATCCCGGATCCCAAGTATTTGCTCCCGGATCCGATTGGAACCCTGGACGCAGCGCGCGTGCTCATTGATGAAGGATTTGTGGTTCTTCCGTACATCGGCGCCGACCCCATCCTTGCCAAACGGCTGCAAGAGATGGGCAGCGCGACGGTCATGCCGCTGGGTTCGCCGATCGGATCTGGTCAGGGCGTGATCAATATCGAGGCGATCAAAATCATCATCGAGCAGGCGACCGTGCCGGTTGTCGTCGATGCTGGCATCGGCACCCCGAGTGATGCCGCGATCGCCATGGAGGCCGGCGCCGATGCTGTGCTGATCAACACGGCGATCGCCCAGGCCGATGATCCCGCCGAGATGGCTTCGGCCATGGCGATGGCAGTCACCGCCGGCCGCAAGGCGTTTCTGGCCGGGAGGATTCCGGTCAAGCCCTACGCCTCGGCCAGCAGTCCGGTCACCAATCTTGTCTCCTGAGGAGCTGAGGTCGGCGCTTCGACTGTACCTGGTCGCAGATCCGGACCAGTTGATTCCAGGCGGTGAAGGAGCAATTGCGCTCGGGCTCAAAGGCGGCGTGACCTGCATCCAGTACCGCGGGAAAAGCGGGACGGACCGCGAGCACCTGATCAAGGCGCGGGCGTTGATGGGGTTGGCGCGGCATTTTGGGGTGCCGTTTCTGATCAACGATCGCATCGACATCGCGATGGCACTGGGCGCGGATGGCGTTCACCTGGGCGTCGACGATATGCCGATCAACATCGCCCGCCAACTTTGCGGTCCGGATTTCATCATTGGTTATTCGCCGGAGACGGACGATCAGGTTCGATTGGCTGTCGCGCAGGGAGCCTCGTATCTTGGGGTAGGTCCGGTTTTCGGGACCCAGACCAAGGCCGATGCCGGACCAGCGATTGGACTCGACCGGATCAAAGCCGTCGCGGAGATGGCGCATATCCCGGTGATTGGCATTGGCGGCATCACCCCACAAAACGCCGGATCGGTCGTTGCCGCCGGCGCCTGCGGTGTGGCCGTCGTCTCGGCGATCAGCAAGGCGACCGATCCGGAGCAGGCGGCGCGCGATCTTCGGGCGGCGGTGGATGAGTCGCTGTGACGCCTATCCCCCGCTTTGTCGTGGTGCTGGATCAGGCGGGTTGCGCGTTGCCTCCGGTTGAGGTAGCCAAAGCGGCAATTGCCGGAGGGGCTGATCTGGTCCAGATCCGGGAGAAGACGTTACCAGCCGATGCGATCCGCCGGGAAGCTTTCGCGATCGTGCAGGCGGTTGGTCCGGAGCGCGTCGCAATCAACGGGAAGGCGGAACTGGCCGTCGAGTTCGGGACGCACCTGCATTTGCCCGAGTCGGATCCATGGCCGGACGTTCGGCCCGAGGGACGCCTGATCAGCCGCTCCGTCCACGTGAACACGCGATCCGTTGAGTCGGCGGTGGATTATGTCGTGCTTGGCAATATTCTTGAGACAGGGAGCAAACCCGGTCTGGCCGGGATTGGTTATTGGGCGATCCGCGAATTAAGCGGTCGGCTTGGCAAGCCTGTCCTGGCAATTGGCGGCATGGAGCAGGGCACGGTCGCGGCTGCCATCTCGTCCGGAGCGCATGGTGTCGCGGTCCGGTCGTACGTGATTGGCGCCGACGATCCGGAGGCAGCCGCCCGGACGATTCGCAAGGAGATTCAGTGGATGGATGAGAAGTTGGCAGGCACGCTGGTGACGGTCGATCTCAATGGCAAGCCGCGCGATTTTGTTGGGCCGCTGACGTTAGCCGGTGTTCTCGAGCAGTTGGGAACGATTGCGAAGATGGTGGTCATCGAACACAACGGGAATGTGATTCCGAGGTCGGCGTACCCGGAGACCGAGGTGCACGAGGGCGATGTGTTGGAGATTGTGCATTTCGTTGGCGGCGGCGCGGGTTCGTATTCGTAGTTCGTGCGCAGTCCGGAGGAGTGATTTCATGGGGAACGCGTCACCCGTTCGCCATCACCCCTCACCCTATACCAGCAGGCGGCGGAGGGCGTCTTCCTGATCGGCGTGGGCGATGGCGATGACATCGTCGCCTTCCAGCAACTCCGTTGTCTCGCTTGGGATGATCAGGTCCGGCCCGCGCAGCACGGCCGCAATGATGCAATCCGGCGGCAACTGGACATCGCCCATCTCGTTCCCGACCACCGGAGAATCCGATCCGATCTTCAGATCGACGATCGCCATATCCGGGTGCTGCAGGTTGAGCAGGTGGATCATCGGGCTTTTCGGAATCGCCTGTTCGATGATGCTCATGATGTGGGCGGTGTGACTGACCGTGACATCGATGCCAAGCGCCTTGAAGATCGGCTCATTCTTCGGGTTGTTGACCCGGGCGATCGTCTTCCCGACATTGAATTCGAGCTTGGCCATTTGGCAGACGACCAGGTTGTCCTCGTCTTCGCCGGTGACCGCGATGACGACATCGGCCCGGCCTGCGCCGGCCTTTTCCATTACAGCCGACTCGGCGCCATCACCGGCCACCGCGACTGCGCCCAACTGCTCGTTGAAGTAATCGACCTTGTGCGGGCTGCGCTCGATCAACAGGACCTCGTAGCCCTCTGAGAGCAGCGTTTTGGTCAGATAGAATCCGACCTTCCCGCCACCGACCACAATGATGTACATATCCCTAGCCCTTCATGATCGGCTGAAGATCGGCCGCCTTGAGTGCAAGATCGGCCATCTCGACCGTTGGGCAAATCGTGGTGATTCCCAGCGTTCGGTACGTTTCGGCGCGAACCGGATCGTAAATGCGGCAGACAACCGTCGGCACCTCGAATGTTGTGTGCGCCAGTTGGGCCGCCATGATGTTGCGATTGTCGCCATTGGTTGCCGCAACGAAGAGATCGCAGCGGTCGATCCGGGCCGACATCAGAACATCTTCATCGATCCCGGTGCCGACGATAGTTTCGCCACCGAATGTCTCGGCCAAACGCCGAAACGAAGTTGGATCGACATCGACCACGGTGACGGTCTCTCCGCGCCTGTCCAGTTCGGTTGCCAGGCGCGCACCAAGGCGGCTGCATCCGATGATGATCACATTCATGCTTCGCAGACATCCCCATTGGACGGCACGCTCAACAACATGACCTCGCACTGGGCGTGTTTCAGCACATAGCTGACCGTCTCGCTCACGTGCTTCTTGCCATTGAGCATCCGGCAGGCCGAACTCATCACGATCAGGTCGCAGTTGCGATCGAGTGCCTCGTCGACGATGGCGGGACCGGCCGCCCGGGCCTGAAGCAGGTCGGTGGAGAAGAAGTCGTCGCGGGAGTGGCAGTAGTTGCGGGCGGCCTCTTCGGCCGTCTCCAGTGCTTTCTCGCCCCGGTCGATTTCTTCCGGGAGTTCGGCATCGAGAGGCAGCGACTGGGCCACCTCGATCACGTAAACGGCAGTAACTTCAGCCTCTTTGGGGGCGATGAGCCGGCTTACGATTTTGAGCGCGTGAGCGTCGGCCTTGCTTCCGCTCACGGGGACGAGTACGTGGTGGTACTCGGAAATTGTCTTGCCCATAATTTGGCGTTCTGACTCCTGATTGGCATACGAAGCCAACCGAGAATTATCGTCGATTCATGCCAACCTGGCAAGGTCGCGCTACATGCCGTGCGACAGGCGGCTGATGAGCACATCGGGCAAGTTGGCCATTGCCATTTGCCGTTGTGTGGCGGCGATATCGTATTCGACCCGCTTGGCCGTGAACGATCCCACATCGGTATCGAGAATGCCGTAGGCCGCCCGGGGATCGCGATCTCGTGGCTGCCCAACACTGCCTGGATTGATCAGATAGCGACAGGGGAGCAAATCGAGCGTGGTCTCCGGCTCCAGCGCGTAGACCTCGGCCACGACGGCATCAGGTTTGAGCATCGCGTACATGGCGACGTGGGTGTGGCCGATAAAGCAGACGTCGGTATCGAAGAAGGCGAAGTTCTCGGTCGCATTCTGGGGCGTTGTCACGTATTCCCAAACAGGCGAGCGTGGCGAACCGTGCGCAAGAGTATAGGCGCCAGCCAGCGTGACCGCGGGCAGTGCATTCAGATAGGCGCGGTGGTCCATCCCGAGTTGAAGGGAGGTCCAGCGCGCAGCCAACTGGGCGACCGGGTTGAACTCGCTGATGTCGACCTCACCTATGCAAGCCAGATCGTGATTGCCGACCAAAACCGGATTGGCAAAGAGGTCGACCATGCGATCGAGCGATTCGCGGGGCTTGGGTCCGTACCCAACCGTATCGCCAAGGTTCCAGACGGCATCGACCTCGCCCGCATCGGCGAGAACGGCATCCAGCGCAACCAGGTTGGCATGAATATCAGAGATCAGGAGGACTTTCATTGATGCGCGTGGTCCGTTCGTAGAGCGTGAATCATCAGAGCAGAGATATCCGCGGCCGTGACGCCAGCGATGCGGCGGGCATCACCGAACGTACGCGGATTATGCAGGCGAATCTGTTCACGCGCCTCGTTGCGCAATCCCGGAATCGGGCCATCGGCCAGTGATGGTAGCGGTTTGTATGCCTGGGCGAGCGCGCGTTCGACATCCTTGCGCTCGCGTTCGACGAAGGCAGCATATTTCAGTTCCTGCTCGAGTCGATCGTACAGCCAGGCCGGGAGATCACCGAGCGCCCGATGCACGGCGTCCGGAAGAATCGCTTCGAACACAGTGAAGGTCGCCATCGGCCGTCGCATGAGATCGGCAAGCGACGTCGGACGGCCGATCGAGCCATTCGTCGCGGTTTCGAGGGCGGCAACATCGGGATCCTGCGGACGAACGACTGTCGCGCTGAACCGAAGGATGGCGGCCTCGATAGCATTCCGGTCAGCGTCGATAGCGGCGATCCGATCCTGGCTCAGCAGCCCTGCTTCGATCGCGACCGGTCCGAGACGATCGGCGGCCGTTTCCGCACGCAGGGAGAGGCGGTACTCGGCCCGGGCGGTGAGCATGCGGTACGGCTCGTGGAATGGCATGGTGACCAGATCATCGATCATGACACCGGTATATCCAAGCTCGCGCGGGATGGCAATTGAATCCGCGTCCTGCACGAATCGGGCTGCAGTCAGACCGGCGACAAGTCCCTGAGCGGCCGCTTCTTCGTACCCGGATGTGCCATTGACCTGCCCAGCCAGGAAGAGCCCTGGCACACGGCGAGCCTCGAGCGTGGTGGTCAGTTCGGTCGGATCCAGTGCATCGTATTCAACCGCATATCCGAAACGGGTGACTTCAACCTCAGCCAATCCAGGAATGGCCCGCAACACTGCGATCTGCACATCGGCGGGGAGGCTGGTGCTCATCCCCTGGACGTAGAACTCGTTGTTTCGCCAACCCTCTGGTTCGAGAAAGACGGGGTGCTCGTCCTTCTCGCGATACCGGGCGACCTTGTCTTCGATTGACGGGCAGTAGCGCGGTCCGTTGCCTTCGATCGCTCCGTTGAACATCGGTGCGCGATCCAGGTTGGCGAGGATGATGTCGTGCGCGTCGGCAGTGGTTGCCGTCCGATAGCAGGCAATTCGCCGGTAGCCATCCTGATCTCGCAGTGAGGGGACATGGACCTCGGATGGTGGCAACCAGGTCTGCCGGATGTTCCCAACCGCACCGCTTCGCGAAAGCCAGGCCGGGGCGTCGTCACTGTTCTGCATCGTCAGGGACGCGAAATCGACCGTACGACCGTCGATGCGGGGCGGTGTGCCGGTCTTGAATCGGCGCGTTCGCAGCCCGATTTCGGCAAGCGATGTGGCAAGAGCCGTATCGGCACTGTCGCCTGCGCGCCCGCCAGACGTCCGCGATTCGCCGGCGATCATGGCCGCGCGCAGAAAGGTTCCGGCTGTCACGACAACGGCCCGGGCGGCGACCTCACCGCCGTGACGCAGCAAGACGCCGACGACCTGGCCATCCACCAGTCTGATGTCGGTCACCTCGTCCTGGATCAAGGCCAACCCGGGTGTTGACTCCAGACGCGCCTTCATGACCATGGCGTACAGGGTCTTGTCGACCTGATGGCGAATTGCCTGCACCGCAGGACCCTTGCTGGTGTTGAGGCGGCGGGTCTGCAGAGCGGTTTCGTCCGCGACCTCGGCCATTGCGCCACCCATGGCGTCGATTTCGGCGACCAACTGGCTCTTGCCGGGTCCGCCGATCGAGGGATTGCAGGGCATGAAGCCGACGCGATCGAGGTTCGGCGTCACGACCAGGACGTTCACCCCCATGCGGGCAGCAGCCAGCGCCGCTTCGCACCCGGCATGTCCGGCCCCGATCACGATCAGATCTGGTTGTCGGTTTGCGAAGAGGGAGTGGGACATGGTCCTCAGTGGTGCGCCATTCTATCGGAGGTCAATTGTACGCGGCGTACGTGCATTTCCCGTGAACCAAAACTGCGTCCATTCTCCTCATTGCCGGATCAACTTTGTTACCTCAGAACGCAAGGTGGGATGACTTCTCGGTGATAATTGCCGGGCAAACGATCACGACCGTTTTGTCTGGAGAACGACCTATGCCGAGCGCACCCACCGATCAATTCAATGTCGTCCGCGACCAAGCAAGCCAGTTGCTGCAGTCCATCATCGAACAGGCAACCGCCAAGGCACTGAATCAGACACAAAAGCAGGGTCTGTCGGCGCAGGTTCGCAACAAGGTCCCATTCCAGAAGAAGGCCAATCCAACGGCGCGCGATTTGGCGATGAACGCGGCGGCTGGTGCGCTCGAACTCTGGCAGGCTGCTGTCGACCGGGCAGAGGGCGCGCAAACGTCTGTCTCGGGAACCGCGCATGCCGTGCGGGGAACGGTGTCCGATCGGGCGAGTTCGGTTGGTGCGACCGTGACCGATTCGGCCCAGCATCTGCGCGAATCCGCCAAAGAAACCGCCAGTACTGTTCAGTCGTCGGTCGCTGATACGGCGCACTCGATCCGAAGTTCTGTCGGGGACACGGCTCAGGCGGTTTCGACCTCGGTTTCGGACGCGGCCGAAGCTGCGAAATCGGGCACGAGAACGGCCGTTGCCACTACCGCATCGGGCGGTCGCAACACAATCGGGTTGTTGTTCTGGACGGGAGCCGCCGCGACCGTTGTCTACTACGCGTTTCTGGATGATGACCTGCGGGCGAAGGTTCGGGAGGTCGCCAATTCGGCGCTGGTTCAGGCCCGCGAGATGCTGGCCGATTTCCAGGGCCAGGACGGCGAGTTCAAGGGGCAGGAGTAGGC
>JAPXRQ010000134.1:6072-8184 GCA_033813515.1 Thermomicrobiales bacterium | reverse complement strand
TTGACTGGTAGGATCGGTGCATCCCCCGTTCGGTTGCCTTGTGGAGAGGGTGCTTGCGATGGAATCGGTCACGACCCAGCACTACGGAGAAGGTTCGTTCGAGCAGCGGGCGAATGCATTGCTGCGGCAGGAAGGTCTGGATCATGACGGTCTGGCATGGTCCGATTTTGCCCGCCTCGATCATTTCCACACCGGCGCGCTCGAGGCGACGAAGCGGCTCGGCGAGATCCTGCGTCCTGAAGCAGATCAGGTTGTGCTCGATGTCGGATCGGGACTTGGGGGTCCGGCGCGATATCTGGCGGCGACGTATGGCTGCGCAGTGGTCGGGATTGATTTGACCAGCGATTTCGTGCGCGTGGCGACGACCTTGTCCGGGCACGCCGGACTGGCTGATCGGACGACATTTCTGGTGGGCAATGCGCTGGAGATGCCGTTCGACGATACGGCGTTCGATTTGGCGTATTCGCAGCATGTGGCGATGAACATCAGCGATCGCGAAGGGCTGTATGGGGAGGTGCGGAGGGTGCTGAAGACGGGGGCGCTGTTCGCGGTGCACGATGTCCTGATTGGGAACGGGCAGCAGGTCGAGTATCCGCTGCCCTGGGCGACGGACGAGGAGGCGAGCCATCTCGTGACTGAAAGCGAAATGCATCGATTGATCCAGGGGGTGGGCTTCGCGCTGGTCAATGCGGTGGATATGACAGAGGTGGCCAAGGCGTTTTTCCAGGCGAATGCAGCCGCGCCGCCTGATCCCAATGCGCCGGCCAATCTGGCTGCATTCCTTGGCCCGGAATTCGTAGTCAATCTGCGCAATCTCGCCAGGCAGACGCTGGATGGGCGATTGCGGATGGTGCTTGCGGTGTATCGGGCGGTCTAGAGAAGCGCGCGGATTTCGGTCGCGATATGCCCGGCAGTGGGCATGAAGCCGTCAGTGGTATCGACCCGGTAGAGCGGGACCGGCAGGGCTAGTGGATCGTAGCGACCGGTATCGAGCGCGACGGCAAGATCGTCGAGGACATCGAGATCCTGATGGCCAGCGTGGCGTTCTCCCGATTCTGCCCGCTCCCGGAAACGGGCGAGGATGATGTCGTTCGGCGCGGTGCAATGGACCTGGATGATTGACGCGCGACCGATGAATGGGGCGAAATCGTCTTCCCCCTTGCCGTGCGCAAAATTGCTTTCGACCACACACGACGATCCCCCCGTGATCAGTTGTTCGATCATGCTGGCCAATATTCTGTAGGTCGCCTGTCCGGCTTGTCGGGATTCCTGGACGGAATTGATCCGGTAGACCTCCATGATCGGTTCCTTGATCGCATCACGAGAGATGAGGGGGATGCGGAGGGCGCGGGCGAGATCGGTGGCCAGAGTGGTCTTCCCGGAGCCCGGCGAGCCCGTGACGACGACCAGCAAGGGGAGGGAGGCAGTCATTCGGGAGAGCCAGACTGGTTGGCGTAGTTGCGGAGGAGCATTCCGGTGGATTGGTGCATCCCGAGGCGGGCGTAGAACGGCTGAACCTCCGGATCGCAAAGCAGGTCGATCATGTAGAGATGGCTGAGTCTGTCGAGCAAGCGGCGCACCAGTTCGGTGCCGATGCCTTGCCCCTGATATTCCGGCAGCACTTCCAGCAGCGGGATGTAAGCGCTGAGGACACCATCAGAGATCGCGGTGATGAAGCCGACGACCTGCCCGGTGGCGGAGTCGATTGCCAGCTCGACGTAATCGCTCCCGGCCAGAATCCGGAGATGCGTCTCAGGAGAGGGCGGATCCGGCCAATCGACGAAGAACCCCGGGAGCATATCCGCCGAAACACTGTCAATTGATTGCCGGTAGCTAATCATGTGCGTTCATACCAGCGTTGAATAATGCCAACCATAGACCGACGATCCTTCTCATAATGCATGGCATGCGTCCCGATCCCGGCTGCATTCCGGGTTGGGTGTAGTTTCCAGCCAGGAGAGATCAATGAGATTGAGAAGCGCGCCACTGGCAATAATCTCCGCATTGATGATTGTTTCTGCCTGGATGTCGATCCGGACGGCCGATGGTTCGATCAGTGACTTAACTCCTGGGGATGTGACCGTATATGCAGATGAAGCGGTTGACTTGTCG
>JAPXRQ010000134.1:0-6062 GCA_033813515.1 Thermomicrobiales bacterium | reverse complement strand
CGGTTGGGCAGGACGATTCGGTAACCGCGAAGTATGCCCAACTCATTGGTGTCGGTGTCGTTCTGAGTTCGGTATCAACGCTTGAAGGTCCTGGCGCTACAGAAAATCAGCCGGCATTGGGTTTCCCGTTGACAACTGCCACCATCCGGTTTGATCGGTTGCTCAAGGGAGGGGCCGGCGACGAGCTGACCGTCGATGTGACGCAGGAGGGTGCGCCTGGCCTCACCATTGAAGACCTCCCTGAAGTGGCATTCATGGAAGTCGGGCAACGGTACTTTCTTACGGCCAGACTGAAAACGGATCCGTCGCAAGGCTATTTTGTCTATCCCCTCAGTGTCGATCCGATCCTGATCACATCGCAGGAGCAGGAAGATGCTCTGGTTGCGCACTTCGAAGCAATGGTCAATGATGAAGCAAGTCCCGCGGCCCCATAAGCCTGATTGCCCTATGTTGCAGCGGCGATGCGGCGGGCGATGACTTCCGCGGCGGCGACGGTGGGGCCGTGGGTGTTGCCGCGTGGGCCCTGCGGGAAGATCGAGGCGTCGGCGACGCGTAGACCGCGCAACCCATGCACCCGACCATCGGCATCAACGACGGCGAGGGGATCGCTGGCCGGACCCATTTTGCAGCTTCCGGACGGATGGAACATGGTGCTGACATTCGCCTTGACGAATGCACGGAGTTCCTCGCGATTCGCCCAGGTCCGCACCTTGGGCTCCGGCTCGATCATCTGGCGGACGATGGCGGAATCGAAGATATCGGCAATCATCTCGCAGCAGTCGGTCAGCGCTTCCAGATCGCGCTCGTCGGAGAGGTGGCGGTGATCGATCAGCGGCGCATCGGTGGGATCGGCTGAGCGGAGGCGAACCGTGCCTTCGGAGCGGGCGAACTGGACCGAGCCGTCGATCCAGGTGGACCAGACGCCTTCCTCAATGCGTTGACCGTGGTAAATGTGCAGGTCGATCTCGTCCGGACTCTGGCTGCTCTGGGCGAGGATCATGACCGGGCAGTGGACCGTGCGGCCGGGGAGGTACTCCGGGCGGATCGGGAAGGGGCCAGGCATGGTGATGGCGGGGTGATCCTGCAGATGCTCTCCGACGCCTGGGAGATCGTGCCGGACGGGGATGTCCAGGTCGGTCAGATGTTCAGACGGGCCGATACCGGAGCGAAGGAGAATCGCGGGCGAGTTGTAGGCGCCGGCGGTGAGGATGATCTCGCGGCCGGTGAAGGTCCGTCCGTCGATCGCCTCAATGCCGATGGCTGTATTGCCGTCGAGAACGATGCGGGCGATTTCGGTGTCGGGCAGGATGGTCAGGTTGGGGCGGTCGCGGACCGGGGCGAGATAGGTGAAGCCGCCGTGCATGCGGACGTAATCGCGCTGGTTGCGGGCGTTGAGGGCGATGCCCGGGGTCTGGACCGCGCGGCCGTTGATGTCGTCGATCCAGGGGAAGTTGAACTCCAGGGCAGCATCAGTGACGGCGCGCTGGATCGGCGTCCACTCGTCCTCAGGCACTCGGAAAATCGGGATTGGACCATCGGTGCCGTGGTAGGGGCCGCCCATTGGATCGGATTCAGCGGCGCGGAAGCCATCGACGATCGCGTCGAAGTTCCAGCCGGGGTTGCCGAGCGCACCCCAGCCGTCGTAGTCGCTGGCCGAACCGTGCAGCCACATGCAGCCGTTGATCGCCGCACTGCCGCCGATGACCTTTCCGCGGGGAAGCGAGAGTGGGGTGGGGCGGGGATCATTGTGAAGCGAGTATCCCCAGGGGTGGGAATCGGGCTTGATGCCGACGCCATCGCGGATGTCCTCGGGCCAGTCGGCTTCGGCGCCACCGTAGTCTGGGCCGGCCTCGACGAGGAGGACAGTGGCATCGGGGTTGGCGGAGAGGCGGTTGGCGAGGACGCAGCCGGCCGGACCGCCACCGACGATGATGAAGTCGAAGATCGGTTGGTCCGCAGTCACCATTGTCCGCCTCGTTCAGATGTTGATCAGCAATTCGGTATTGGCGAAGCGTACCGCAGGCAGCGTGGAGGAGGTGGAGGGACGGGCGTCAGGCCTTCCAAGGTTCGCGACCGGGCAGGTTGCCGGTGGATGCCAGGTTGTGGCGGTGGTGGTGCATGGGGATCGGGGTGTGTGGTTTGTAGGGACGGGCGTCAGGCCGTCCGCGGTTGTCGATCGGCCCGGTTGCCGGTGGATGCCAGGTTGTGTCGGATGGTGGTGCATGCGGCCGGGTTGGCGGACAGCGGCGGGCGATCTGATGATCGCCCCTACGCATTTGCCGCAACAAAACAGGTGGTTGGTTGATTGGGGCGATCTGACGATCGCCGCTACGATGCGGGGCCGGCGAGGGTGTAGAGGAGGGCTGCGGCTATTTTGCGGCCGGTGAGGAAGCGCTCGACCTCGATGTTCTCGTTGGGGGCGTGGTTCTGTTCGTCGTGATTGGCGTATGGGACGACAAAGGCTGGTACGCCGAGGATCTGCGTCCAGACGTTCCCGGCATTGCACCGTCACGCTTGTCTGGACTGCCGACGACGTGCTTCCGGCGGCGTGAGCTAGGCGGGATTCCTGAGCATGAAACTCCGGATCCCGTCAATCATGCTCCGGACTTGCTCCGCTTCGTATTCCTTGTAGTGTCCGTGGGCCGCTTGATTCCGGAGCGCGAGAAAGCCTTGCACTGTGCTGTTCTCGATTTGGTTGTAAGCACCGGCAACTTTGAGCTCGTCACTGATTGTGGCTGCGGCTCGGCTCTCCGTCTTGCCTTTGGCGTTCGTTGCGGATATCGGGACGCCGTGTTTGGTTCCGAGCGCTCGGAGATGCTCTTCGAGTGTGCTGCCGGCAATGACCGCGGCTGCATCTTTGTACTTGGCTTCAAGAAGATGCGCGGCTTGCTCTAGGAAGCTATCGAAGGTCTCCGCGTGTATGAGCTCCGAGACCGTCCAGAGATATCCGTTGCTCACGTCTTCGAGCGCGGCGCGAACGACTCCTAGACCGCGTTCAACATTGTTATCGGTGCTGCCTTCTGCTTCCTTTGCGAAGTGCTTCGCATAGGTGCTCTCCGTTCCGAAGACGGTTTGCAATAGGGAGAGCGATTGAGCGTACCACTCTTCGTGCGCTCCGCCGTCAATGTAGACGCGGCCCATGTGTCCGTCGCGGACGTGCTCCCGAAGGTTCGTCTCTCCCTTCTCAATCGCACGCTCTAGCCGTGTCTCGATAGTTGCCTGGCTCATTGCAGTCGGCTCCGGTTTTCGCTCGAATGTCGGTTCGAATCGAGTATGGCAGATGCCGGAGTCTTCGAGCCGTTCGCGTTCCGGAGTTGGCCGATTGCTTCAATTACCAGTAGGAACATGTTGCGGTAATTACTCTGATATATGTATTGACACGAAGGGAACAGATATATCAAACATAAATACGCTGGCAAATGCACGCACTTAGCGGTATTGTGGGAATGTAATGCCGGACGTAAGGAGCGGATATGGCAAGGGTGAAAGTTCGAGAAAGCTACGGAGTTGCGGAAGTCGCGGGCATGCTCGGCGTGTCCCGGACACACATTCGAAACGAGATCAAAAAGGGGAGTCTCGCGACCTTCCCGCTCGGGGACCGTGTGCTTATTCCACGCACGGAGTTAGAGCGCTTGCTCGCTTCGGCACGGCGGAATCAGAGCGCTAGCGAACAGGCGGCGGATCAACTCGGCTCCGCGGACTCGGACCGGCCGAATTGAGCCGGACACAAAGACGCCACCGAACGGGCGGTCGGCGGCGTCTTCAAAGCGGAGCACTAACATGACTCTCAATGAAGATAGCACGCGCGATCCACACGCGGAAGCTCGCGCACTCATCAAAGCAATCGGCGGAGACCGCTCCGCTTTCATGTGCATCTCGACACTTGACCGGAGCAAGCCCGAAGGCGACAAGAGTCGATTCTCGAATCACTTCTTCGTCTATCCGGCGCATTTGGAGCAAGCTCTTTGTTTCGCGAGCGAGAGCGACCGAAACGGGCTAGACGTGTATGTCGGAGCACATCTTTTCCGCTCGCGAAGCCGCAAGAAGGATCACGCCGTTCCACTCGTTGCGTGCTATGCCGAGCTTGACGGCGGCGAGATCCCGGCGGACGCTCCCGAGCCGTCAATCGTTATTGAGAGCTCGCCCGGCAAGAAACACGTCTACTACGTGCTCTCGGAGCCGGTAAAGCCGCAAGATGGAGAAGAGCTCAACAAACGGCTCGCGATTGTGCTCGGAGCGGACCCGTCCGGCTCCGATCTCTCGCAGTTGCTTCGGCCCCCCGGCACGCACAACAACAAGTACGCGGACCGGCCACTCGTTCATGTGCTCAACCGGTCTGGCAAGCAGTACGAGCCCGCGGAGCTCGACAAGTTTCTTCCGCCGTTGCCGACGAAACCCGAAGCTCGGCAATGCACAAGGGCGGAAAGCGAGCCGCCGGTCCGTCTCAATCCGACCGCCTACCAGACCTACTTCGGAGAGCGGCCAGTCCGAAAGCCAGACGGCGATGTGGACCGCTCCGAGACGCTCTACAAGATCGGGATAGCTCTTGCGAAAGCGGGAGCGCTCACCGGCACGATTACGGACGCGCTCGCCGAGCGAGACGGAGCGCTCGGATTTGATAAATACACCGACCGACCAGAGCAATACGAAGCGATAGCACAGAAGGCCGTGGCCGAGTGGGACTCGACTCTGGAGATGACTGAAGCGCTCTCCGGAAGACCGCGAGAGACGGCGTTCAATGCTGCGTCACTCTTGCGGCGTGTCTTCCCGGAGCCCGCCTTCATTGTCGAAGACTTCATTCCCGAAGGGACGACGGTACTCTCTGGCGCTCCGAAGATAGGCAAAAGCTGGGCGGGACTCGATATCGCGATAGCAACGGCAACCGGCCGGGAAGCTTTCGGGAAGAGAGTTGCGAAGCCAGGCGGCGTGCTCTATCTCGCACTCGAAGATAATCCGCGGCGGCTAGCTGGCCGCGTGAAAAAGGTATGTTCGGCTCATGTTGCTCCGGTCAATCCGTTTCACGGCGGAGCGCTTGACGATCATTACGAGCTCGACTTCTCGATTCTCCCGGACAAGCTCGACTTCTGGACTGATTGCGAAACGCTAGAGCGCGGCGGACTGGACAAAATCGAAGAGTGGCGGCTGGCGCATCCGGACGCACGGCTCGCGATTATCGACACTTTGCAACGCTTTCGAGAAGCAACGGGGCGCGGCAACAATCAATACGAAGCCGACTATCGGGCACTCGCACAGATCCAGCAGTATTCGAGCGCTTCCGGGCTCTCGTTTCTCATCCTGCACCACAACCGAAAGGCGGCTTCGGAAGACCCGCTCGAAATGGTGTCCGGCTCGTTCGGAGTAACCGGAGCCGTAGATTCGGTGCTCGTGCTCCGTCGGATTCGCGGCCGTGCGGATGCCGCGCTCTTCGTCACCGGTCGCGATGTGCGCGAAGAGAAAGACTTTGCACTCAATTTCGATCCGGAATCGGCACGCTGGTCCGTACTCGGAGCCGCGGCGGATGTGCGGAACTCCGCCGAACACGCGGCGATTCTTGCCGAGCTTCAACGAGCGGAGACTCCGCTCTCGCCGTCCGATGTCGCGGCGTTCACTGGTCAGAAAGCCGGGAGCGTTCGAACTCGGCTCATTCGCATGGCGAAAGCGGGAGAGATCGAACTCGTTGAGCGGGGTAAGTACCGCTTGAAGGAAGAAAACAAACAGAACAACACATCTTTTGAAACAACAGAACTTCTACAACTTTGAAACTTTGAAACTATCGAAAGTTTCAAATGTTTCAAAGTTGAGTTGTGTCAACGAACGGGAGTGACATGCTTTCAACTCGACTCGAACTCAATCACGAAAAAGGCCAGCCCGATCTCTACTGCCCGGCGGTCTCGTGCGACTTTTGCGGCTTGCCGATAGATAACGCGCGCGACGGCAACTATCACTGGCAAGCTCCCGGCTCCCCCTTGTGCTTCACCCACAAGCGGTGCGCGGCCGACTTTGAGCGGCGCAATGCGAACGGAGTGCGCTGGCTCTCTGACGAGCTCCGCTTGCTGCTGTCT
>JAPXRQ010000133.1:0-8221 GCA_033813515.1 Thermomicrobiales bacterium | reverse complement strand
TCTCAACCGTCCCCGGATCAGCGACCACCGCCTGGTTCGACGAGGTCACCATCGCCGTCGTACCGGCTGCAACCGGTCCGTTGAATGTGAGGCCGAGGTACATCGTTCCGCCCGGCCCAGGCGGTGAGGACATGACCGAATAGACCGATTGCAGTGTCGGCGGCTGCACATGCACGACCGTCGAAACCGTGTTCGTCCCGTCGCTGGCCGTGATTGTCACATCGCCGGCAGCATCCGCCGTGAAGTACACCTCCCCGTAGCTCTGCCCTTCGGGGATAACGATGGTGCTGGATGCCAGGGTGATGCCCCCGCTCCCCGATGTGCTGAGCGAGACAGTGATCCCGCCCGGAGGCGCAGTGATATTTGAGGTCACCGCCAGCGTCTGCTGCGAACCCACACCAACCGGGTACGAGCTGAAGTCAGTGATGTAATTCAAACCCGGATTCTGGACCGTCACCGCGAAGGACGTGGCAAACGTGCCGATCGAAACCGTGATCGTCGTTTCACCGGCACTGGTAGGCGACAGAGGAACCATGAGTCCTCTCGAGCTGGAATACGGCGGCGTCACGGTTGCCGGCACCGACACGACCCCCGGATCGCTCGAACTGACCGTGAATGCCTGCTCCGGAACCAGATTGGTGCGGAAGTAGAGCCACTCCTCGGCAGATTGCCCGACAATCACTGTTGGGTGATACGGAGTCTCGGCGAGTTCAATCGGGCTGATGGTCAGTTCCTGCTGGAGCTGGACCCCATCCATCTCGGCCGTGATTAGAACTGTGCCCGGTCGCCAGGCCAGAATCGGGAACTGGTAATTCGATCCGCCCGCCTCGAAGGAAGCCGGCACACTCGCGATCGACGTGTCAGAGGAGGTCAGATGCACCGTGACCGTCGAGTTTTGCGGATACCCATTGAACCCAACCGATCCCGTCGTCCAGGCTCCCACTGTCGTCACATTGGGTCCACCGCCATAGTTGGGCAGGCTGCCAAACACCCACAAGTTGGTCAGTTTCGTGGCGACCACCTGGACGGTCCGGGTCCTTGTCACACCGTCCCACGTCGCTGAAAAGGTGGCCGATCCCATTGTGTCCGGAATCACGCTGTGAGAGCTATCGGTGAAGCCCTCATCGATATGAATCGTTCCCGACATCTCATTAGCCGATACCCCGCTCAACGACCAAGGGATATCAATTCCACCCGCTGGCGCCGGGCCATTCAGACGGACAGTGACACTCCCAAATGCGTTGACTACGAGTTCTGACGGCCCACCGACGTACTCCAGCTGTAGCGGAACCACCTGGAATTGTGCGGAAGCATCGAGACCGTTGGCGGATGCGATGACGGTGGATTCACCAATCGCGATCGGGTACCAGCGGAACCAGGCAGTGGTTTGACCCTCGTCCACCGTCACACTCGCATCAACGGTCAGCGCCGCCGGGTTGCTGGATGTCAGTGTGATCGTCAGCCCACCCGCTGGCGCAGGACCAGTCAGATAAACACTCGACCCTACAAACGCCCCCGGAGCAGCCGGTTGATTCCACGAGATGTAATTTGGGTGCACTCCGACGACCGCGACCTCGAGCGTCACACTCGTCGAGCCAAGCGTCGCCGTCAATGTGGTGGTGCCGAGCGAAAGCGCATCGGCCATGAATTGCACACCGGTTGGCCAGCTATCCACGGTCACGACTGAAGGCACAGCCAGCACCGCAGGATTACTTGACGTCAGCTGAATCTCGGTCCCGGTCGGCATTGGACCCGCCAGCGTGACATTGAACCCGTGCGTCTGTCCAATGGTCAGATTCGTTCCATACCACGCCTGCAGCGCAACCGGATACGGCGTGACGACGGTTACGGCTTGTCGGTATTCGTTGCCATTGATATTGGCGACGATCTCGGCAGTGCCCAACGCTTGTCCGGTTAGGGAGACTGTTCCGCTCGATTCTCCTGCCTGCAGCTGGTCGTACCAGTACGTTGCCACGATCGATGCATTCGTGGAGCTGAAGAAGATCCACGTCTGCGATTCGACCGGCCGATTCAGCGTGAACGTCACATCCTGACTTCCGCCCACCGCAATCGGATGCTCTATCTGGATACCGGTCACCTTGATCGGCTCGACAGTCGAAACAAACGTCTCGGTAACCGTCGGCTCCTCGTCACCCGGGATCGTCGGTGTATCGATCGGCGTCACGGTCTCGGTGATCACCTCAGTCGAGGTCTCAACCGCGGTCTCGGTCATGGTTGCGGTGTCAACCGGTGTGCTGGTGAACGGCGCCGTGGCCGTGAATGTCGCCGTCGGACCGCCCGGGGTGGCCGTCTTCGAAGGTGTCGCCGTTCTGGTCTGTGTCGCCGTTCTGGTTGGACTTGGCGTCCTCGTCGGACTCGGGGTCCTGGTCGGCGAAGGCGTGCGTGTCTCTGTCGGCGTCCTCGTCGGCGAAGGCGTCCGGGTATTGGTCGGTGTCCTGGTCGGCGAAGGTGTCCGCGTATTCGTTGGGGTGCGCGTCGCGGTCGGCGGCTTCGGCGTCCGCGTGGGCGATGCCGTCCTGGTCGGTGAAGGCGTCCGGGTGTCAGTCGCCGTCCTGGTCGGAGAAGGCGTCCGTGTGTTGGTTGGAGTCCGTGTGGCCGATGGCGTCCTCGTCGGCGAAGGCGTCCGCGTGTTGGTCGCGGTCTTGCTCGGCGTCGGTGTCCTGGAGGGCGTCGGTGTTACCGTCGGCGAACTGGTCGGCGGCGCCGGTGTGAATGTCTCGGTTGCGGCCTCGGGCGATCCCTCCGCCTCCTGATGGGCGGGCTGCCCATTTCCACCCCGAACCCGCTCTGCAACCGCCGCCACCGACGACGGCGCGAACGACGAAAGCCCCGATTGCAGCACAAGCGCAAGGACCACCGCAAGTGCGACCGCGGTGTGGAAAATGGACTGCCAGCGCGAACGGTTCATACCCGGTCCTCCGCGTAACGCGAAACTGGGCGACGGAACGGCCCGTCGCCGGTTCGATTTGCTTGTCTTGCAGCCTGTTCAAACAGTATGGGGAACAAGTGCCTGCTGCCATCGTGATTTGTGGTGACACCGGGCTCATTACTTTCTGCCGGTTGCTCCGTGCCTGCTCGTATCGCGCGCATGCTGTCTCTCCCTCACCCGGCCACAAACCGCCGGAGCGTTTTCTTCCCACAGTGATCCTGCCGGGAAGGAGGACAGCGAATGTCATGCAAATTACGTACAGTGCGAGGATGGCTATGCTTGCCACATCTGCTGATGGTCTGAAAGGGATGCCGAGGTCACATGTCGTCGATGGTTGCACCGGGTTCGGATGGATTGGTTCGCTGCGCCTGGTGCGTCGGCGATGATCTGTATGAGGCCTATCACGATCAGGAGTGGGGCCAGCCAATTCGCGACGACCAGCACCTCTTTGCCCTGCTCATGCTCGAAGGCTTCCAGGCCGGTCTTTCCTGGCGCACCATCCTCTACAAGCGGGAAAACTTCGATCGCGCCTTCGACGGCTGGGATCCCGTCAAAATCGCCGCCTACACCGACGACGATATCGCCCGCCTGATGGCCGATCCCGGCATCATCCGCAACCGCCTCAAGTGCACCGGCGCGGTCCGGAATGCGAAGGCGTATCTCAAGGTGCAGGACGAACTGGGATCGTTCAGCGATTACCTCTGGTCATTCGTCGACGGCAAAACCGTAACTCGCCGCTTTGACGATCCGACCGATCAACACCGCGCCACCTCGCCAGAGTCCGACGCCATGTCCAAAGCCCTGCGCAAACGGGATTTCACCTTCGTCGGCAGCACCATCTGCTACGCCTTTATGCAAAGTGCCGGCCTGATCGACGACCACGCCCCGGGCTGCTTCCGCGGCTGATCATCTCAAAACGACCCGGTGACCTGTCTTACTCGTGATCGCTCAAACTAGCGGGCGTTCGCCAACCGCCGAGGCGCCCGTCCCGCACCAACCGCACACAGAGCCCCGCGTGACACCCCGCCGCTTCGCAATCCGGCCTGCAGAAATGCCTCGCCCCGCACGCCTGGCAATACGCCTGCTGGCAATTGGAGCACCAGCCAAACGGCTCGGTCAGATCGATACCGCACCCTGCACAAACGGGAGCCTTAGGGATGCCCGCGCCAACCCGATCCAACGCGATTACCCGGCCAGGATCGGACGCAGCCCGGCCGAAAGTTGCGCCGTCATCGCCCCGGCCAGCGCCGCTTCTTCCAATAAAGACCACCCCGCCGTCCGCAGGGCGTGCCGCAGGTCGGCCACCTCGGTGGATTCCGGCACCGAGAGCGCAAAACTGGCCAGCACCGGCGCCGGCAGCAGATCAAACCCCCTCCCGTACGCCTCATCCAGTCCGTGCCGCCGGCAGGCCAGCGTCATCGCCAGTTCCCGCAACTCATTGATCCAGTGCAGCGCCTGCCACACCTTCCCTCGCTCCAGACAGACATGCGCCCGGATCAGGTGATGCGCGCCATACCCAACCAGAAACCCGGTGTCTGGTTTTGTCGCCTCCGGATACTGGATCGGCTCGCCAAACAGCAACTCAAACCTGGGTCCGCGCGCTCCAAATGCGTGCTTCGGGCTGAACGAGATATCAACCTGCAGCGCGCCCGGAAAAAGAAAGACCCGGTACAGCGTCTCGCCGGCCGCCAGATCGAAGAGGAAGAGCGCGTTCTCCTCCTCGGCCAGCCGATCAGTCCAGCGCAGCATGACCTCCTGCCCTGTCGGCCCTTGTTTCCGCCCTCTCCGCCACCGACCCTCGGGCCTCCGACGATACCGAGACACGGAAAAGCGGGTGAGATCGGGAAGATCTCACCCGCCGGTCGTGCGCGAACTAGATGGGTAGTCCGAAGTGGTAGGTGTCCGAGTAGTAGTCGATCCCGGTCACGGTCACTTTCAGTCTCGCATCACCAGTTGACCCGATTGTGCCCAGAACCACCAACTGGCATGGTGCAATCGAAGTGAATTGGAGGACCGAGACATTGATCACCGAGATGCCCGGATTGGTGGATACGACGTCGCTCGAAAGCAGCAGCGCGTTCGGCACCGGATTGCTCCAGCAGACCGAGATGGTCGCGGGAGTTGTCCCGAAGACCGGCGGAATGATTGTGGTGAACGTGACCGTGGCCGGTGCGAACGTGATCTCCGGCGAGATCGTTTGCAGCCCGTTGACATCGGCTGTAATCGTGACAGCGCCGTTCAAGAGGCCCGTCAAGAGCAGATTTTGGCACTGCAGCAATCCGCTCAGCGATATCTGATTGACATCCAGATAGGCGATCTGAACCCCGTTCACCCAGAGATTGACATCGACCAACGGCGCCGTTGGATCAGTCAGGCAGACCTGCACCGTCGCTGGCAGGGCGCCCAGGATCGGCAGCTGCAGGACCGTGAAATCGACCAGGTATTGCGGAGCAGCTGTCGCCGTCGCGGTTGCGGACGGCACCGAGGTTGCGGTCATGGTCGGCACATCGGTCGCAGTTGCGGATGGCAACGAGGTTGCGGTCATGGTCGGCACATCGGTCGCAGTTGCGGATGGCACCGAGGTTGCGGTCATGGTCGGCGCATCGGTCGCCGTTGCGGAGGGCACCGAAGTTGCAGTCATGGTCGGCACATCGGTCGCGGTTGCGGATGGCACCGAGGTTGCAGTCATGGTCGGAGCATTGGTCGCGGTTTTGGTTGGGGTCGCCGTGGCCGGGGGAGGCAGAATCGTGATCTCGTCAACCACGTTCTTGCTCATCGTCAACTTCGCGGTCACATTCACCGGGGTGTTCTTCGACACCTTCCTGGCATCGATCATGAATGTCGCGGTCTGTTTCGAAGGCGCGATGGTCACACTGGCCGGAACGGTCAGCACACTTGGCCGGCTCGACGAAAGGCGGATCTCAACGCCGGTGCTAGGTGCCGGCTCATTGATCCGCACGGTCACTTTGGCAGTACCGTTCGAGGCAATCGTCTCCGGCGCCGTCACACTGACCAGGCTCACCGGCATGATCGCGACTGTCTCATCACACACGATCTGATCAAGCGTACCGGTCAGGAGCACTGGGGTTCGCTTGCTCACCCGAACGGTGGTTGCCTGCGTTTCTCCCGTCTTCCGACCCTTCTTGACAACGACCGAGCCAGGTACCGAAACGATCTCGGGATTTGCCGATTTCAGCGCGACCCGGACATCGGTCGCCGCGGTCTTGCTCAACGTCACCGTCAGCTTCACTTTTCCTCCGCCAGCGACCTTGTCGGTGATGGTCAGGTCGATCAGGCGCGGCGCTGAAGCGGCCTCCGCCCGCAGACTGGCCTGGGGCGTCAGGAGCGACGCTCCGAGCAGGACGAACAGCATCACAACGAGAGCGATACTGGAGATGCGACGTTTCATTACTGCGACCTCCTCGCCAACGCCCGCGCCGACTTGCGAAGGGAGCAGCTCGCGAGAAAAGTCGGGGGCCTACGGCAAAAATCAGAACCCGGTGGCCGCATCGCTACCGGTCTGGTCATCCTGATTTGCCGTCGTGGCGGTGGCAACAGGTCGGACAGGCTATCGGGTTGATAGGTTCCCAGCGTTTTGCCCCACCTACCGGCCAGCCGTCCCATGCCAATCGGCAACGAGCCATAGGACGGACAAATCGGGCAGGAATGCTGGGTCTCCCCATTGGGCCTACATCGCCACGCCCTGGGAATCCGGAACTACTACGAAAATGGTGGCGGATCAATGCAATTGAATAATTGGAGAGCCTGAATCGGTCATTCAGGATTGTAAGTACAGGGCGAACGGCCGTCGGTACCCATATCCCTGTCGACCTGGCCCCCAGGACTCAGGCGGGACCAATCGGCCACACTCAGGTTTCGTGGTCCGGACTACAAATGGTTCGCCATGCTCCCACCTGTCCATCCCGCACCACGCGCACACATAGCCCCGCATGACATCCAGCCGCCGCGCACTCCGGTTTGCAGAAATGCCGCTCCCCACATGCCTGGCAATACGCCTGCTGGCAATTGGAGCACCAGCCAAACGGCTCGGTCAGATCCATGCCGCATACACCACAGCACGGCGCCTCCGGAATACCCGCACTGACCCGATCCAACGCGATTAACCGGCCAGAATGGGACGCAACCCGGCCGAAAGTTGGGCGGTCATCGCCCCGGCCAGCGCCGCTTCTTCCAAAAAAGACCATCCCGCCGTTCGAAGGGCATGCCGCAGATCGGCCACGTCCGTCGAGTCCGGCACCGAGAGCGCAAAACTGGCCAGCACCGGCGCCGGCAACTGATCGAACCCTCGCCCGTACGCCTCGTCCAGCCCATGCCGCCGACACGCCAGTGTCATCGCCAATTCCCGCAGCTCATTGATCCAGTGCAACCCCTGCCAGACCTTGCCTCGCTCCAGACAGACATGCGCCCGGAAAAGGTGATGCGCGCCATACCCGACCAGGAAACCGGTATCAGGCTTGGCCGCTTCCGGATACTGGATCGGCTCACCGAAGAGCAAGTGAAACCTCGGCCCGCGTGCGCCAAAGGCATGCGCCGGACTGAACGAAACATCGACCTGCAGCGCGCCCGGAAAAAGAAACACGCGGTACAGCGTCTCCCCGGCCGCCAGATCGAAGAGGAACAGCGCGTTCTCCGTCTCCGCCAACCGATCAGTCCAGCGCAGCATCACCTCCTGCACTGGCACGCCTTCCGCCACAGCGAGGGTCAGATCGAGATCGGACCAGCGATCGCGTCCGCTCGCCGAGGAGCCCACCGCCGCCGCCCCGACAATCTCGGGATCAGCCTCGGCCGTAGCGACCAGATCGGTCCAAATGCGCTCACGTTCGTCCGGTGAAAAGAAGTGGGGTGCGGTCTTGTTCGTCATGCCAGCAAAGATACGTCAGATCAGAGCGGTTTTGGTTGCCGTTCGGATTTCCGCAAAGTGATCCCGCAGGTGTGCCGCACTTCGCTTGGCCACTGCCGCGATCGTCGTCGTCGGATTCACCGCCGCTCCGGTCGGCAACACACTGCCGTCCATCAGGAACAGATTCGGCACCTCCCAGACCTGCCCCCACTGGTTGCAGACCGATGTCGCCGGATCGCTCCCTAACCGGCATGTCCCCAGTAGGTGCCAGGCTGGCGGCTGGTAATTCGCATCCGGCTTGCTCAGCTCCTTGACCGCGACATCGGTGGCATTCACCGCCTTGGCCAGATCCAGTGCCCGCTCGATCGCGAACTGCATCATGCGCTGATCGTTCGGATGCAGGTGATAGT
>JAPXRQ010000132.1:0-8280 GCA_033813515.1 Thermomicrobiales bacterium | reverse complement strand
GAACGCCATTGCCATCCGCGCGAACGGCCAGATTCAGACCTACCCGGTTCCCGCCGCCGCCAACGAACTCTCCTGGTCGGCCGATGGCACGAAACTCGCCTTTGTCCGCTCGTTCGATCCCGACAACACCCCGGTCGATCCCAAGGCCGCGCCCAAAGTCAGGGTCGTCAACCGGATCGATTACAAGCAGGAGAACCGCGGCTTCCTCAACGACGTCCGCAACTGCGTCTTCATCCTCAATGTCGCCTCCGGTACGATCACCCAACTGACCAGCGACCGCACCGACCACCTTTCGCCCCAGTGGAACCCAGACGGCAGCCTGATCGCGACAAAGATCAGCCGCTGCAATGGCATGACCTCGCAGATCGCCATCATCGCGGTCGCCGATGGCGCGCAAACGATCGTCGGCCCGGTCGAAGGGTTTGTCTCGGTCTGGGCATTCACCCCGGATGGCTCCGCCCTGATCTACGCCGGCGACGCCATACAGACCTGGCAGCAGGACTGGTTCCGTTACGATCTCGCCTCGGGTCAGACCACCCGCCTGACCGACGACTTCCCGATCTCGGTCGATGGCGGCTTCGCCACTGTCACGCTGCCCGCCCAGCCGATCTGGGAAGACAACACCCGCCTGCTCTACCACGGTCAGACCCGCGGACAATCGGCTATCGGCGCATTCGACACCTCGTCCGCGGCCCACGAGGTCGTCGTCACCTGGCCAGCGGTCAATGGCGGCTGGAGCGCGACGGCCGACGCCAAAACCATCGTCCAGGTCCAGACCACCCCGGATCATCCCGGCGTCCTGGTTGCTATCGATCTCAGCTCCGGCCAGACCGAGAAGCTCCTCGATCTCAACACCGAGGGAGTTTTCGCCAGCCCAACCTGTCAGTGGGAACGCCTGACCATCAACCGCCTCGGATACGACATGGATGCCTGGCTGATGCGACCGGCCGATCACGACGGCACGACACCCCTCAACCTGATCCTGAACATCCATGGCGGACCCAACGGCGCCCATGGTCCATCCTTCGACGCAGTTTCGTTGGCAATGGTCGGCGCCGGATATGCCGTCTTGACCACCAATCCGCGCGGCTCCTCAACCTACGGCCGCGCCTTCACCATGGCCGTCACCCACGATTGGGCCGGCGAGGATTACAACGACCAGATGGCCTTCCTGGACGAAGTTACGAAGCGACCGTATCTCAGCAAAGACCGTCTCGGTGTCTATGGCTACTCCTATGGTAGATACATGTCCTCCTGGATGGTCGGCCACACCGATCTGTTCAAGGCGGCGGTCATTGGTGCGCCAGTCGTTGATCTCGTTTCCATGTATGGCACATCGGATATCGGGCACAACTTCAACCCGGTCCAGATCGGCGGCACTCCCTGGGAGAATGAGGTCGAGTACCGCAAGCGCTCGCCGCTCACGAACCTCCACACTGCCACCACTCCGTCGCTGATCGTCCACGGTGAGGCCGACGATCGAGTGCCCATCAGCCAGGGCGAGCAGCTCTTCATGACCCTCAAAGTCGCCGGCTGCGAGTGCGAATTCGTACGCTATCCCGGCGAGGCGCACGCCATGCTCCGCACGGGCTTCCCGGCCCACCGCTTCGACTACATGGAGCGGCTCCCCGCCTGGTTCCAGAAGTACCTGCCGGTTGGATAGGGAAACGATCGCCAGCTACGAGGCGAACGCAGGCGAAATCTTCAACCGCCACATCTCGCACGGCCGCGACCGGATGAACCAGCGCATCCTCGCCTGGTTCCATCCAGCCGCCCTAACCGCGGACATCGGTAGCGGCTCCGGCATCATGCTCAACTGGTTGCTGGAGCAGGGCTACGACACGGTCGGCTACGAACCAGTCGCCGCACTCCGCCAGATGTCGCAGGAGCACTACCCGGCCATCACCGTCCACAACGACGGCTTGCCCGATCTCGCCACCATCCCGGACGCCACCTACGCCAATGTCCTCAGCAGTGCCGTCCTGATGCACCTGCCGGCCGAATCAGTCGAGGCCTCGCTCCGCGCGTTCGTTCGGATTACGGCACCGGGCGGTCGCCTGCTCATTTCCTGGCGCCACGGTACAGACGGTGCCGAACGCGAGCCCGACGGCCGCCTCTTTACCCCGATCGAGATCACCGAAGCCGCGGACATCCTGCAATCCGCTGGCGCCACCATCCACAATCAGACCGTCGAAGAAGACATCTCCCGCCCCGGCGTCCAATGGTCCATCCTCACCGCCACAAATTCCGGAAACACGAAAATGCCGTAGGCGTTTAACGTCCGAACCCGCCGTAGCCCGCAAACCGGTTCTTTGTGGATGACCTTTCTAACACCCCATCGGAGCCATTCGGGCACATTGCGATGTGCCCCTACAACGATCGCTCCACCGGCCGCGTCATGATCACCTCATCGATGTCCTCGCCGAGATAATGGACAGACCCCGGAATCCGCCCGCACTCCACGAACCCGAACGACCGGTACATCGCCAATGCCCGCTCATTCGTCGCAAAGCACTCGAGTTGAATCATCCGCAACCCGGCGATTGATCGCTCCGTTTCCTCGATCACCACCCGCATCAACTCCCGGCCCAACCCCAATCCGCGCCACTCCCTCGCGACCGAGATTCCCAACCTCGCGACATGGCGACTCACCCGATGCTCCCTCGCCGTCTGCGCGATTCCGACAATCTCGTCGCCACACACTGCGATGACATGAGCGGCATCGCCGCGCGCGACCTGCGGCAACATCCCGCCGAAATAGGCGACCTCCTCGGCCAGCGTCAACTGCTCACCCTGCATCAGGATGAATGTTCGCTCCTTCGACAGCGTGTTGATATAGGCCATCGCGCCCGGAGCATCCGCCATCGAGGTCGCCCGGAACGCAACCGTGCCCCGCTCTGTCTCGACGACAGAAAGCGGCTGGGCGGGAACCGGCGACCGATCGACATCGTGCGACAACCAGAGCCGGGTCAGCCACTCCGGCACCGTTGCCTCAGGCCGCATCTCATCGCGCGGGAAGTAGCCCTTGATATCAACTACCGGCGTCCCGTCCCAGAAATCCAGTCCCGTCACCCGAATTGCATCGCCTTCGATCGCAATCACCCTCGGATAGCACAGCCCGATCGGATTCGGCCGCTTCGGACTGCGCGTCGCGAACACCCCGACCTCCGGCAGGTCCTCTCGACCCTCCGGCCGCATCAATCCCGCCCCAGGCTCCCGCCGCTCCGCCCGGTCCAACAGACCCACCACCACCAGATGCGAGAACCCTTCCAGACCAACCAACTGATCAATCCACTCAGGCCGAATGCGAATCACCGCCCCGGTTGCTTGATCAACTCCACCCTCAGTTATCCCGTCAAACCGCTCGACGATCCCGATTGGCCGCATCTCGAAAGTCCGCACTTGCTCACTCATTGTCTGCACCTCCAACGCCGCTCGACATATTGTTTTTTTTGCAGCTGAATCGATACTTCAAGGAATCAATGGTGACAGAATGGAGGTTTCTGAATGAAGAAGCTAACCGCATTGGTGTTGGTGGCGAGTGCGTTCCTTTGCGGATTCGCCGGAACATCCGCCTCCGCTCAGATTGTCCGACCGGTCACGTACACCATTCACCTTAGACTGTGTCCGGCTGGCTATTCCGCCAACGATCTGTTCGTAACTTGTCATGCAAATGGCGTCGCCAACGCTTCGATTCACTATTTCCAGCAGGGCCCAGAACCCGGCGGTGATGTGGTTACCGATGCGGCCGGTGATACTTCATTCACGAACGAAGGCGGCTGGATAGCAGGCCTTCGTCTGGATCTCCCCTTTGAAGTCATTGCACTACCTGGATATTGCACAGGCACTGACACTGGTACGTCGATTTCTACAATCACCGATCTTGAGGGCATTGCGGGTGATCCGACACTGTCTCCGCATCCCGCTGAATCTGTTGGAAGCTATGAAATCACCTGCGACTGGTATCTCATCCCACCAGCATCTCAGACCAATCCGGACCCCACTGCGACCAGCACGACCGGCGGCGTCACCAACCTGCCAAACACCGGCACCGGCCCAACCAGCTCCGACGGCACCCCAATCTGGCCATTCGCCGCCATATCGCTGATCATCCTCGCTGCCGGAATCACCACCCGCCGTAGACAGAGTTCCTAGTCCCTGGTCCCTAGTTCCGAGCAACAAGAGGGGAGTTCCGCGCATGGCCGGAACCCCATCTGAAGCAGGCGGTGTATGGAACCACCGCACTACATTTCCGTACGCCTTACGCTGACGTAGTGCCCGAGTACGAGGGCGGATCGCTGGCCGGGAACGAATCATCGATCGCATCGTCCAGCAGATCGTCGTGACTCTCCGGCTTCAGTCCCCCGCCCCGCTCCGGTGCAATCTGGTTTGCCATCAGCACGCCCGGCGCCCCGCTCATCGGCCGCTCGAACTGCTCCTTGATCATCTCCCGCAGCAATCGCACTGCCTCCTGGGCATCGCGCTGACTCTGATCGAAAAAGCGCTCGGCCCGGCTCTCGCCCGCCTCATGTGCATCCCGCTTGTAGATCTCGTAGACCGTGATTTCGTCCAGCTTGCTCTTGATTGCGGCCAGCAGATCGTATTGCAGATTGCTGACGCCGCTCAGATCGGCGGCAACGCGTCGTTCGGCTCGTTCCATAACCATGGTGGTGTTCTCCTTTGTTCGTGCAGGGCAGGTCCGGATATCCGGCCACACCCGTTGCATTTCATCCCACCGAGAATGCATGAAGCACAAATGGATTCGGCTACGCAGGACTCCGCAATGCCCCGATCTCTGGTAGGATCGATCCGACTGGGCAACGGTGCCCTACCGAACTGGATCTCCCCATGGCCACTCATCGGCCCTTCCAACCAAATCTCGCCGCCTCCACGGAACACGAGTTTCGTCACCTGATCGACCTCCAGATTGCCTCATGGGAGATGTCCCTCGGCGATCACCGGGCGCTCGATGTCGATCGTCCCCCGCCTGCCTGATCCCGGAACCCAGTTGTCACCGATTCGCTATCAGCAGGAGAACAAACCCCGTGGTCACATCACCACACGTTTCAACCAAGGATCTGATCAGCCGCGAGCACGTCGCCAAACTCGTCGCTCGCGAAGAAGACCGCCTGAACGAGTACAGCGGCCAGTCATCGCTGATGTACGAGCGCGCCAAGGTCCACATGGTCAATGGCGTCCCGTCCAGCTACCAGACCCGCGATCCCTGGCCGATCTACATGTCGCACGGCAAGGGCAGCAAGATCTGGGATGTCGATGGCATCGAGCGGATCGACTTCCACAACGGCTTCGGCTCCATGGTCCAGGGTCACGCCCATCCGGCCATCGTCAAGGCCGTCCAGGATCGGGTCGAACTCGGCACACACTTCGCCGCTCCGCTTGAGGACGACATCATCGTCAGCGACGAGCTCGCCCGCCGCTTCGGACTGCCCGACTGGCGCTATGTCAACTCCGGCTCCGAAGCGACCATGGACGCCATCCGCATCGCCCGTGGCCTGACCGGGCGCGACACGATCGTGAAGATCTTCGGCTCGTATCACGGCCATCACGACTACGTCATGGTCTCGATCGGTGTTCCCTACGACAAGATCGGTGATCGCAACAATTACGCCTCCCTGCCCTACGGTGCGGGTATCCCCAAGGTCGTCTCCGATATGACGATCGCCGTGCCGTTCAACGATGCCGCCGCCCTGGAAGCCCGCATCGAGCGCCTGATTGCCGAAGATCGCAAACCGGCCTGTCTGATCATGGAAGCCGCCCTGATGAACCTCGGTGTCGTTCTTCCCCAGCCCGGCTATCTTGAAGCTGTCCGCGAGATCACGAAGAAGCACGGCATCGTCTGGATCGTCGACGAGGTCAAAACCGGACTCGCCGTCGCCCCTGGTGGAGCGACCGAGAAATTCAACCTCAAGCCGGATATGGTCACCCTGGCCAAGGCCCTCGGCGGTGGACTCCCCTGCGGCGCAATCGGCGGCACCGAAGAAGCGATGTCGGTCGTCCGCGATGGCTCCGTTTATCAGGTCGGCACGTATAACGGCAATCCGCTGACCATGGCCGCCAGCCGAGCAAGCCTCCTCGAGGTCCTGACCGACGACGCCTATGCCCACCTGAACAAGCTGAACGACCACATGCTGGCTGGCTGTGATCGCATCCTCAAGCAGTACGGGCTGCCCGGCTACACCGTCGGCATCAGCTCCAAGGGCTGCGTCACCTTCTCCCCGACCGAGATCACCGATTACGAGTCGTTCAAGGCCAATCAGGATGGCGAGCTGACCGAACTTGCCTGGCTCTACGCCATGAACCGCGGCATCTTCATGACCCCGGGCCGCGAAGAGGAATGGACCCTCAGCACCCAGCACACCATCGAAGACTGCGACGCCTACATCCAGGCCTTCGAAGACCTCTGCCGCGACCTCGTAGCCGGCGCATAGCCAGTCGTCAGTCGCCAGTCGTCAGTCGCCAGTAGTCGGACCACATCGCCCCGCCCGGAGCAATCCGAAGCGGGGCGTTTGCTTTGGCATAGAACCGGCGGGTTCTGAACTTCCGACCTCCAACATCCGACGTTCGACCTGAATCCCTACCCCCGTTCGCCTTCACCCTTTACCCTTAGCCCCACACATCCAGACGGGCGCGTAGGCGGATACAACGGTGTGGTCCGGCGGCCTGGCTGAACTGTGGAGTTCCCCCATGCGCCCATTTCGCCCTAACGAGGCCGGCTATGTCGGCCCGGGCCAAACGTTCATGCGCACCGATCTCGTCCTCGATCCGACCGAACTGACCGGTGCCGATGTCGTCATCCTCGGCGCTCCGTTCGATGAAGGCGTCACCTATCGGCCAGGCACCCGTTTTGGTCCGCGCGCCATCCGCCAGGCCGATCACGCCGGGATCTGGAGCCGCACCCACATGGATGCCGGAATCGATGCCCGCGCCGCCCTGACCATCTACGACTATGGCGATATCGAAGTCATCCCCGCCGATCTTCTCGCTTCCCATGCCCTCCTTCGCGAAACCATCAGCACCATCCAGAAGACCGGCGCCATCTCCATCGTCCTCGGTGGCGATCACTCGCTTTCCGCGCCAGTCATGCAGGGACTGGCCGATGTCCACGGTTCCGATGGCTACGCGATCATCCATTTCGACACCCATGCCGACACCGGCTTCGAAGGCGGCATGACCATCGATCACGGCACGCCGTTCTATCGCGGCGTCAACGAAGGCTTCATGCGCGGCGAAAACATCTTCCAGATCGGCCTGCGCGGCTGCTGGCCCAATCCCTCCGAATTCGACTGGATGCGCGCCAACGGATTCCACTGGCGAACCATGGACGAGGTCATGGAACGTGGCCTGAATGCTGTCGTCGATGAGGCCATTGCCTTCGCCCAAAGTCGTGCCCCAAGGGTCTACCTGACCGTCGATATCGATGTGCTCGATCCAGCCTTCGCCCCCGGCACAGGTACCCCCGAGCCAGGCGGCCTCTCGACTCGCGAGCTGCTCCCGGTCATCCGCCGGATTGCCCGCACCGTCAATCTCTGCTCGATGGATATCGTCGAGGTCTCGCCGCCCTACGATCACGCCGATATCACCGCCATGGCCGCCCATCGCATCGTGCTCGAGACGGTGACCGGTATCGCCCTGCACAAGACCGGCCAGTGCGAGCGACCCCAGCGTTCGCTCAACTGATCGGCGAACAAAAAGGAGCGCGACCGTGAAGGCCGCGCTCCTGCTGACTATTCGATGTTGGGCTGGTTACTGCTTGACGACCGCCCGCATCCGGAACGCCACCGCACCAGTTGCTGCAACCAGAACGGCGATCAGAATCCACAGATTGCTGCCACCATCCATCGGACCCGAGCCAGTGTTCGGCAGCTCGGTCACTGGGGACGTGGCCTCAGGTGACGGCGTCTCGCAGCTAACATCCTGATACAGCGCCCGGGTATTGCCCGACTGCTGCACCCCGGCGAACTGGTTGCCGACAGATGCGGGTTGCGGGAACGTCTCCGTTGGAACGGCAGTCGGAACCAGAGTCTCGGTCGGTGGAATTTCAGTCGCAGTTTCGGTCGGAATCGCGGTGTTGGTCTCGGTCGGGACCTCTTCGGTGTTCGTCGGCTCTGGCGTTACCGTGCCGGCATCCACCGTTTCGGTCACGCCCTCAGTCGGAACGCTCGTTCCCGGATCAGTTGTCGGGACCACCGTGATGCACGGGTCGCCCGCCCGCACCTGCTTGCCAATCGTGACAGTCGCTCCGACCGCCAACATAATCAC
>JAPXRQ010000131.1:0-8545 GCA_033813515.1 Thermomicrobiales bacterium | reverse complement strand
AATGACCCTGCGGACGACCTCGGGGATCAGCGGTTCGATGTACACCGCATCGGCGACACCCTCGTCGGTCATGATCGTGGCCGGGTTGCTGTTGATCAGGATTGTCCGGATGCCCTCTTCGCGCAATGCCGTGCAGGCCTGGGTGCCGGCGTAGTCGAACTCCGCCGCCTGACCGATCACAATCGGGCCACTGCCCAGTACCAGCACACTTTTGATGTCACTACCGGACAATTTCAGGACTCCTGCCGGGCGGCGATCCGGGAGCGGACCATTTCCATAAATTGATCGAACAGATACCCGTTGTCGAGCGGCCCGGGGCTTGCCTCCGGATGGAACTGCACCGAGAGCACCGGCAGATCCTTGTGATACAGACCCTCAACCGACCCATCGTTGAGGTTGGTCAGTGCGATTGACCAGCCCGAATCGGCTGGCAGTGAATCCTTCTCGACCATAAAGCCGTGATTCTGGGCAGTGATCGAAACCTTGTCGTTGCGGCTGTCGAGCACCGGATGGTTTCCACCCCGGTGCCCGAATTTGAGTTTGATGGTGTCGGCGCCGATTGCCCGCGCGAGCAACTGATGGCCCAGGCAGATGCCGAAGTAGGGGAGCTCGGTCTCGAGCAAGCCGCGCACGACATCGAGTCCGTCGTCAAGATTGGCCGGATCGCCAGGCCCGGGACTGACGATGACGCCATCCGGCTTGAGCGCTTCGATATCGGCAAACGGGGTTCCGTACGGGACGCTGGTCACGCGGGCGCCACGAGCGAGCAGCGAACGGATGATGTTCCGCTTGACGCCGCAGTCGAGCACGATGATGTGCGGGCCGTCTGCCGGGCCCTCGCTCCAGACATGATCGTCGGATACCTCGCCGACCACATCTTCCTCGCCGGGCAGGACTGCGGCCTGGGCGCGTGCGATCAACTCCTCGTCCGTCAGGTCGGCCGCGTGATGCACGAGGACGGCGCGCGTGTCTCCAACCGAGCGGATGTGTCGGGTCAGGGCGCGCGTATCGATGCCACTGATGCCCGGGATGGCGTGCTCTTTCAGGTAGGCATCGATCGAGCCGACATTGCGCCAGTTGCTGGGATCGTCGCAGTGCTCGCGGACGATCAGCCCCGAGATCCACGGCTGACGCGATTCGTCGTCATCGGTGGCGATGCCGTAGTTGCCGATCATCGGGTAGGTCATGCAAACGATCTGCCCCTTGAACGAGGGATCGGTGCAGACCTCCTGATATCCCGTCATCGTGGTCGTGAAAACCGCCTCGCCTTCGCCATCGATATCGGCGCCAAACGCCCGACCGCGGAACACCCGTCCGTCGGCCAACGCGAGTGCGGCATCGGATTTTGGCCGAAACGATTTAGTCGAGAAGGTCATGGACTACCTTGCCATCAATAACGGTCATTACAGCCCGTCCGGTCAGGGTCATCCCCAGCAGTGGGGTGTTTTTGGATTTCGTCTGCAGGGCGTCTTCGGTGACCTGCCAGGCGAGATCGGGATTGATTACGGTCAGCGTCGCGTGTCCACCTGGTTCGAGACGGCCGTGCCGCAAGCCCCAGAGGTGAGCGGGCTGGACGGAGAATCGATCGACAACCTGCGAGAGCGTGAGGTGGCCGGCCCGAACGAGCGCCAGCATCGTGGGAACTGCAAGTTCCAGACCGCTCATACCGAACGCGGCCTTGTCGATGGTGGTCTCGCGTTTTTCCTGGGCAGCGTGCGGGGCGTGGTCAGTACCGAGGATATCGAAGTGTCCGTGCGCCAGACCTTCAACCAGCGCGGCCGTATCGGCAGCCGTTCTGAGTGGCGGATTGACCTTGGTATCCGGATGGGCAACGGGCGCGGCAGGTCCAGATTCGGTTGTGTTGTGCAGTGTGCGATCGCCGGCAACCCAGCCATCGGTCATGACCAGGTGATGGGGCATGACCTCATTCGTAACGTCGATGCCCTGGCTCCGCGCCCACTTGCAGATTTCGAGGCCACGCGCCGAACTGACATGGAGCACATGAAGCCACCCGCCGGTCTCTCCGGCCAGAAGGCAGTCCCGCGCGATGAACGACTCCTCAGCCGCCGCCGGGATGCCTTTCAGGCCAAGCTCGCGACTGACCTCGCCCTCGTGCATGACTCCGCCGACCAGTGTGGGATCTTCGCAGTGGACCATGATTGGTTTGCCGAGGCGGGCACTGGCCCGGAGTGCATCCATCATCAGGGCTGAGTTTGCCGTTGAGATTCCGTCATCGGAGAAGCCAACCACACCCAGTTCGCTGAGTGCATCGAAATCGACCAGTTCCTTGCCCTCGCGACCAATCGTGATTGCACCAATTGGCAGGACCGAAACCACCGCCTCGGTTTTGCAGCGCTCGAGGAGGGCTGCGATGGTCTCGACCGAATCAAGAGCAGGCACTGTGTTCGGCATACAGGCGATGGCCACAAAGCCGCCCGCAGCCGCAGCGCGGGTACCTGTTTCGATGGTCTCCTTGTATTCCTGACCGGGAACGCGCAGGTGGACGTGCATATCGATCCAACCAGGCGAGATGACCAGGCCGGTGGCATCGATGATGCGATCGGCGGCAGTATCAATCGGGGTCGGCGAGATTTCGGTAATCATGCCGTCGACGATCAGCACATTGCCGATACCGTCCAGATTGTTTGACGGATCAATCAGATGGGCATTATCGAAGCGCAGCGAGGTCATGCGACACCTCCTGGCTGATGCCACTCAAAAAAAGACCCCGAAATCGAACGATCCCGAGGCTCACATGCGCACTGGTAGGTCTGCAACTGGGGCGACGGCAACGCGGGGATTCCTCTCACTCCAGAGCGAAAGTGTACCCGCGTTGTTGCCGTTCGGTCAAAACGTATTGCTACGCGGCAATGAATCGATTGCCAGACAGGTGCACGACCGGGCGGATGATCGCCCGGTCCTGAAGCACAAGCGTCCCGTTACCGTTGCTATCATCTTCGGACTCATCGGGAATGTTGTACCAGTCGCAGGAAAGCATCTCCGGCGCCTCCAACGTGATCTTGACCGACCCGGACTCGTCGATGCTTGTCAATGGCGTGAAGATCGAAGACAGATCCCGGGTATCGCTGGTGCACTTGAGAATGAAACTGGCATGGACGCCCTTCGGGTATCCCTGATGGAGTCGATACGTCCCGGATACCAGTCCGTCGTAGGTTGACACGCCCGGGTCTGTCTCGCCCGTTTGCCGGCGAGCGCGAACACCGTCAGCGTCCGTCGCCGAGATGTTGATGTTGTCGGTCAACTCCGTGCAGTCCTGCTCGGGATCAGCGTCTGCATCGTCCGGACTGTACCCCGCCGGGCAGGTGCGCAGTGTCAGAACCAGGGTTGCGGTCGGCTCCCCTCCTGCCAACTGGGATGGTTGCTCCGTGACATTGAACCAGGAACACTTTTGCTCCTGACCGTTCTTCAGCCTGATTCGGGTCGAGTTGTCGCGGATCACAGGGACCGACTGCAGGGTTCCGGTGGAATCCTCACAGAAGACTCTTGCCAATCCAAATCCCTCCGGAAGGGCGACGGCGACCACCCACAAGCCCGACTTGAGTCCATCGAACGTGACTGCGTCGGCTGAAGGATCTCCGGTCGCCTGCGATTGATTGGCGGAGCCCGTCAGAGTGAACACAACTGGCTGATCCGCCGGCTTGCAGGTGGCCTGCATCTGCTTGATGTTGGAGGACATGAAGCCGTTGGGACAGTTGAAGACGGACAATGCAATCGATCCAGATCCGTCACCAGTGTTGGTGGATTGATTGGTCCCGCCGCCATTCGTGGACGTTCCCCCACCCCCGTTGGTCGTGGTCCCACCACTGCCATTATCAGGAGGCGTGGTGCCACCGTTGTTTGGGGTGGTGTCTCCCTGATCGTCATCGTTGGCGTCGTCCGCATTGTTGCCTTCGTCCGTTTTGTTGTCTGCTGGCACCTTGACCGCAATCTGGGTATTCGGCTTGCCCCCGTCCGGGTTGTACAGCAACAACCGGCACGCCATCTGTGTCGTATCCAGTTTGACTTCGATATTGATGGTGCCCGTGGTGGTGGTGTCTGGAATCCAGCCGGCGAAACCGACAAAGTTCGGGTCCAGGTCGTTGCAGGATGCCAACAAGCCCGTGTGCGGTGCAGGCGCGTTCGTTTTAAGACCATAGACGCCCACCGGCAATGCCCCGAACGAGTAGTTGCCGTTCTCGTCGGTTGTGGCGTCAAGGGTGGTGCCGTCGGGCCTGGTCAGGGTCAACGTGACCGCCTCGGTAGCAACGGAGCAGTCGTTGAACTGGGCGCGCTCGGAATCGGAGGAGGCACCGGTGATCGCCAGATTCGTCTCGCAGAGCAGAACCTGACCGCTGAGACCTTTCGCGGGCGGATTCAATTCACCGTCCAGCGAGTTGTAGACGTAGAAGATGCAGGTCACAGTGTCGCCGGGCTGGCTGATGGTTGCCGCACCCTGTCCTGCCGTCGCGCCAATTGGGAAATCGCCGCCACCAGGCATCGGATCGCCGTTTGCGTCGAGCGCAGAACAACTCATCATCGCGTCGTTGAACTGCTTGAGCACCGCAACATTGAACTTGTAGTCACCGGGATCGGCCGCCATGGAGACCGTGCCTTTGTTGTCGGTCGTGACGTTCACCGTCTTGGCATCTGGTCGGGTGACCTTGATGACCTGGCCTTCGACCGGTTCGGTGCAGAACTGGTTCCGAACGTCGCCTGTCGATTCCCACGCATTGCGAAAACCACATGAGAGGACATTGAAGATGAATGTCGAGCTGCCTTCGGCCTTGGCAGTCCCCAGGTTGGGTTGGGGACCATCCGGGTTATAGAGCAGCAGGCGGCAGCGCAGGATCTGGTTGTCCTGATCGATCGTTATCGCGACGGTCCCCCGGGTAGCGGTGTCAGCGAGCCCGCTCATCCCTGGCGATTCGGCGCTCAAGTTGAAGCAGAACGCGGTCAGCCCGTCGTTACCGGCTGGACCGTCCGCATGTAATTGGTATGTGCCCTGGGAAAGGCTGGGGAAGATGTACGTCCCGTCCGCCTCGGTGGTGATCGCCTGGTTCGTCCCATCGGGCAGCGTCAGTGTTAGAGGAATCGACGAGCCAACCAGCGGGCAGTCGTTGAGAACGGCGCGTTCCGTATCCGAGTAGGGCTGCACCCCGGAGAAATTGGCATCGCAGAGCAGTGCCATCCCGCTGACGCCCGGGGGAGGTGGATTGAGAACACCATCCGGCGTGTTGTAGAGGAGGAACCAGCAGTTGGCGGAGTTGCCAGCCTGCGTGATCTGCACCTTTGCCTGACCGCCAACGTACTCCATCGGAACCATCGACGGCTCGGCGATCAGGTTTCCGCCGGCGTCAAGCTGGGCACACCCGGCGATGCCATTGTTGAAGCCAACCGGAATCGGAGCCACGACCTGGAATGTGCCCAACGCTCCGGAAAACGATGCGACGCCATTCTCGTTGGTCGAACTTTCGGCAGCGCTCCCGTTGTCTTCATTGGTCGCAACAACGGTCAGACCCTGAATGCGGCCCGCACACTGCTGTGACCAGACCGCGAACGACGTTGACCACGCATCAAGATCACACGACCAGACGAAGACATTGATGCTTGCTCCGCCCGTGAAGAACATGAAGAAGCAGGAGACGTGGTGGGTGGGATCGGTCCATTGAACATTGATTCCCTGCGTCGGATCCGGGCGATAGAGAGCGTTGTCTGTTACGCGCGTGTTGTTCGCGTCAAACTCGGCACAAGCCGCGATCTTGGACGTGAATCCATCAGGCACAGAAACATTGACACCATAGGCGCCGGGCGCGACGTTGAACTGCGCGCCACCGCTGTTGTTCGTGTTCTGACTGGCCGAAACGCCGTTATCGCCAGAAACACGGACTGCGATTCCCGGATGCGGAGTCTGACAAGCCTGCAGCATCTGGTTGGCGTCTTGCAGGCCGCCAATATCGGAACCGCAATCAAAGGCGCCGACGAGAAGTGGCGCAAAGCCAGTCTGGTCGGCCGGGACGGCGTTGCTGTCGTAGAAGTAGAACTCGATCGCAATGTGTTCGTGCGGGGCTGAGGGCGTGAACCCGATCGCTGGTGTACCCGGATTGGTGCGCACAAATGGCGATTGCACGAAGTTCGAGTTGTCGTCGACGCTCAGCGCGATCACGGAAAAGTCTGGTTGATCGTCGGGCGGGGAAATGATGACGACGTAAGAACCCTCTTCGAAGACTTCCGGAGCCTGGTAGTTGCCGTTGGGATCAGTGGAACCACTGAGGTCGGATTCGCCGCCCGCTGTCGAATCGAAGCGAACGGTCGCGGACTTGCCGCCAAGCGGAGTGCTGCAGATGGAGCGGATCTGATCGGGATCGGTTTGGGCGGCCACACTCTGCGGGCACGAATGCATGGTGACAAGCATCGAGTAATGGAAATCGCCATCTGCGCTCACCGACCGGGTACCTGGTCGGTAGGTCAGTCCGCCGAGAAGCATGGCCGCCACGGCAAGGATGCGGATGGCTGCCGAGAGAAACGGAACAGATCGCATGGGTTACTCCTGATCAGCAGTTGGCGACGACAAGAACAATGCGACTGTTAGTTTGCGGACCACAGGTTTCTCGATCGAACGAGAGATCCGGCCAGCGTTGGATGCACGGGGACGCGAACCATTTGGGCCTGACTCGGGATGTTGATCCAGGTGCAGGTGATTGCCGACCCGTTTGGCACGATAAGTTGTACGGTCGAAGCATCTGAAACGATGTAGGCAGGCATGAACGGGGTCTCGAATGACTGGCCGTCGCGGACACAACCGGTCAGAAAGTTGAGACCAATCGTCTCGGGTGTCGCTTCCTCAATGAGGACGACGTCGCTCCCGGTGTACGGCAGGTCGAAGACGACCATGCCCTGGTCATCGGTCACGATATCGACCTCACCGTTCTCAACTCCATCTCCCAGGACAGCGAACCTGACATTCTTTGCGGGATCGATGCAATCGGTGTCCCAATCGATGCCACGATAGAGAACCGGGCAGTTCCTGAGGATGATCGTGATCTTTTGGCGTCCGGGTGTCCCCGTCTCGCTCGATGACGATCCATCATCGCCAGTGGCGCCAGATTGTCCAGTGGATTCCTCCGAACCAGGCAGGAAGAACCATTCACACGTCATCGCATCGGGATCCTGCAGGGACGCCATAATCGCGCCGTTCTCATCAACCGTGGCTGGTGCATACGGACCCTGATCCACCCCATCCCAGACCGCGCAGAACACGGTTGGCGATCCGAATCCATCCGGGTTGACGGCGGAAACGAGCCAGTCAGCCTCCGGAATGCCATCGAAGATCACGCCAGAATCGATCATGTCGCCCGTGGTCTGGGTCAGTGTCTGGCCGGTTGTCGAGGCGGTCATCGAGACGTCAATCGGTTCTGAGGCGAGATCGCAGGTGTCCCAGAAGTCGTCCAGAGAATCCCCGGATGGTTCGGTGCTGCAGGTGTAGAAACTGGCATCGAATTCGACAGGTCCGGTCGTTTCGCCGGCCTCGGAATTGGTGTCGGAATCTGTGCCGGTGGCGTCGCTCGGATCGGTATCCGATGATGGGGTCGCCTCGTCGGGCACTTCCATCGGGATGAAGAACCACTCGCAACTGAAGGCATCGACACCCGCCAGTGATTTGCTGATCGAGGTTTGATCGGCGACGGACACCTTGAGAAACTCCGTCGAGCCGTCGCCATCGTAGAGCGAGCAGAAGACCAGTGAGCCTCCGTACCCGTCGGGCAATGTTGCGGTCAGGGTGTAGGTGTCGGCGGCCAGGTTGAAGAAGAACACGGCGCCAGGAGCATCCGTTCCGGTCGATTTGGTCAGGTTCGTGCCGGTGTTGGAACCGGTGAGCGCGAACTCGACCGGATCAGTCATTTCGGTGCAGGTGTCCCAAAGCTCGTCGACGGTCGTATCCGCCGACTTCTGCGTGCAGGTGTAGGTGAGTGCATCAAACTCGGCCACCGCGGTGTCAGTTGGCGATCCAGTGTCGCTGTCAGGGTTCGTCGTGTTTGGCGAGACGGTGCCTGGATCAAACGGCATAACGACGAACGTGCAGCCATAGAGACCATCCGCCACATCGACGCTAACCGGATAGCCTGGGAGATTGGCATCCGGGGAAGCTGGATCATCCGGCTGGATATACGCGACCTGAGAGGTGTTCGGCGTCTCATCGGCATTGTCTGCGTCGTCGCCCGTGTCCTGGTCTGCCACGTCCGATGGCAGGACCGTCCGAACGAATGCAAGGACTGACGGATCGCCGTCGAGCACCGGATTGGTGATCAGTCCGCATCCAGCCACTGTTCCATACGAGGCCGGTCGATCCTTGATCGCGATCATGTATTCGAGACCGACGGGGAGCGCGGGGAAGGAGAACGAGCCGTTGTCGTCGCTCTCGGACTCCTGTTGCATTCCGTCCGGATTGGTCGCGATGACGGTCAGGGTATCTGTCTGGAACTGGCAGTGATCGGTGATCATCTGATCAGTGGCGCCTTCCCGCACATCGGCATCGCAGGTCAGGATG
>JAPXRQ010000130.1:0-8545 GCA_033813515.1 Thermomicrobiales bacterium | reverse complement strand
TCGGACACAGTTGCAAGCGGTGCAAGCGCCCCTGTTGCCGGATCGAAGTCAAAGACATGAATGCCATTGGGACCAGTGGGCGTCTCAAGATATGAGCAGACATAAACGTGCACGAGGGCTAACCTCCTGAATGACCTAGTCGCTTGGCGGACCGTAAATCGCAAATCCGTCGTCCTGAGGATCGTACCCCAGTAACGCGCGCGTCCCCGTCAGGTCGAGACGCTTGATGTGATTGTTCGAGATCCCGTGGACAACCGCAAACGGAAAGTCCGGCGCCTCAATCGCTCGAACAATCAATTGATTCAGATCACGCACCGACAAGTACGCTGAGAGATTCAGGGTCGTCCTGGCCTCCCGGATCCACGGCGCCTCGTATGCCCCAATCCGGATCGCGATGCAACTCAAACCATGCCGGTGAGCAAAAACGCGACCGAGCGACTCCCCCCAAACCTTGGACGCCCCATAGGTGTTGATCGGCGCCGCCGGCCAGCCATCCTGAATCGGCACATCTCCGGGATACCCGCCCACCGCATGGACACTGCTGGCAAACACCACCCGCTTGCACCCGGCCTCAGCCGCCGCCTGGAACGCATTCCAGGTGCCGGTGATGTTGTTGTCTCGAAGCGACCCCTGGAAATCCGCCTCGGGATCCGGATCCGCCGCAAGATGAACCACTACATCGACATCAAGACATGCCGCCCGAAACGCCTCAAGATCGGCAATGTCAAATCTCACTGTCTCGTGCGCATCTGACCCAAACACCGCGCCCGGCCGATCCGCCAATCGCCATTGATAGCGATCCGGATACTCCGCCACCAATCCCGAACCAATCCGCCCCGCCGCCCCAGTCACCAAAACCCGCAAATCAAACTCCTCTCAACTCCCCAATCCTACCCACATTCGCCCGCCAAACGTAGTCCCGGCACGGCTATGTCCCGGCTCACGCAGCTCTGGCCACCAATTGACCTCGAAGAGGTCAGCAACCATAGCGCCTGGCTTTAGCCTGGCGCGACCAGCACCGAACAATACACAGGTCCGCGCGCCATCGAGTCCTGAACGTAGTGCCTGGCGTCCCTGCCAGGTCTCGACCATCGGTCGAGGTCGCTCGACGGCGATTCCCTCCCGACCACCCCGCCCCAACCCCTCGATCACCACGCCGTATACGATTACGTCGACGATCACGACCCCGGTCCACGGAGCCCGCCCAATGCCCCTCCTCCCTGAACGAACCAACGCCCTCTCATTCGACTGCTACGGTACCCTCATCGACTGGGAATCCGGCATCGCCACCGCGCTCCAACCCTGGCTCACGCGGACCGGACTCAATCTCGACCGCGAAGACCTCCTGAAACGCTTCGGCGCCGTCGAAACCATCGTCCAATCCGAAACGCCCGGTCTCCGCTATCCCCTCGTCCTCGCCGAAACCATGCGCCGCCTCACCAGGGACGCCGGCTCACCCGCAACCGACCTCGAAACCACCACCTTCGGCAACTCCGTCCCCGACTGGCCAGCCTTTCCGGATTCCGCCGAAGCCCTTGCCCGCCTCAAATCTCGTTACAAACTCGTCATCCTCTCCAATGTCTATCGGGAAGGCTTTGCCGCCTCCAACCGCAAACTCGGTGTCGAATTCGATCTCATCATCACCGCAGAAGATGTCGGCTCTTACAAACCGGACGACCGCAACTTTCAGATGCTCTTCGATCGCCTTCCCTCCATCGGCAGCGATCGCTCCCGCCTTGTCCACGTCGCCGAATCGCTCTATCACGATCACGGCCCTGCCCAGCAATTCGACCTGCCCAGCGTCTGGATCAACCGGCGCCTCGGCAAATCCGGATCGGGAGCCACCCATCCACCAGTCGGTGTCCGCGAAACAGAGTGGGTCTTCCCGTCACTCGCTTCCTTCGCCGATGCCGTTCTCGCGGACGAACCCCGATGAGCGATCTCGCCGTCATAGGCGGTGGAATCGTCGGCTGGTCCGCTGCCTACACCGCCATCCGCGCCGGTGCCTCGGTCACCGTCATCGACCGCGCCGATCAGGGCCAGGCCACCGCTGCCGGCGCAGGTATCCTCTCGCCCGGCACCAGCATCCGCCTCGAAGGCCCCATGCTCGATCTCTCCCGAGCCGCCGTCGATTTCTACCCTCGCCTCATCGCCGCACTCGCCGAAGATGGTGAGATCGATACCGGCTTCGCCAGTCCCGGCATCCTCTTCCTTTTCCGCGACGAGCACGAACTCGAACGCCAGCCCTCAGTCCTCGCTTTCGCAACCGAACGCAAGCGATCCGGTGTCAACTTCATCGGCGAGATCTCAGCCATCGACAGCCAGTCCGCGCGCACCCTCTTCCCCGCCCTCGGTGAAGTCGCCGGTGCGGTCCACCTCTCTGGTGCGAGCCGGGTCGATGGCCGTCGCATGCGCGATGCTCTCCACCGCGCCACCATTGCCAGAGGTGGGCGCATGATCGATGCCACCGCCACCATCGCACCCTCGGGCGCCATCACCGCCAATGGCGACTCCATCCCGGCCGACAACGTCATCATCGCTGGCGGCGCCTGGACCCCGGAAACCGCCGCCGCGCTCAACCACAACCTCGCCATCTATCCCCAACGCGGCCAGATTCTCCACATCGATATGCCGGACCAGGTCACGACCGACTGGACCATCCTTCACGGCCTCAGCAATCACTACATCCTTACCTTTCCCAAGCACCGCGTCGTCGCCGGCGCTACTCGCGAAGATGACTCTGGCTGGACCTACGCTCAGACCGCCGGCGGGGTCAAAAGCCAACTCGATCAGGCTCTCGCCGTCGCCCCCGGTCTCGCTAACGGGCACCTGGTCGAAGTCCGCATCGGCTTCCGCCCCGCCAGCCGCGATGGCATGCCCTTCCTCGGCCAGATTCCCGGATACGACCACATCTTCGTCGCCAGCGGACACGGCCCCGGCGGCCTCCAGAATGGACCTGTCTCCGGCACCGCCATCGCCAATCTCGCCCTCGGTCTGGATCCCGGCTTCGATCTCACCCCGTTCGACCCGTCTCGCCCCACCTCGTCCCGGGAGGCCTAGATGGAAGGCATCGGCATCAACCTCGACGTCGGATCGATAGCGGTCCTGGTCCTGCTGATCGGAACGCTCATCGGCCTGCTCATCCTTCGGTGGAAGGCCCGCAACCTCCCCAAAGGCCCCGGCCGCCACCGTCGATAGTTGTGAAGGGTTACGACAGTCCGGGGTCCCACTGCTTGCGATTGCCCAAAACGGTCGCTATAGTTGCCCCCATGTTGAGCGCGACCTCCATTACCACCACCACTACCATGGGCATGACCATCTCGATTACCGGGATGATTACCAAGCCCATGCCTGTCGGTCGGATGGAGTAGCGAGCAGCAAGCGCAACGAGAATCCAGACGAACGACAGGCGGGAGTGGCAAACACCCCGCTTTTTTGATGTCCGGCGGCACAGGAGTGGTTCATGATTGTTCTCAAATTTGGTGGCACATCGGTGGGCACGCTGGAAAAGGTGCGTGACTCCGCCACCATCATCATGCAACAGCCATTCCCTCGCGCGGCCGTCGTTTCCGCCGCCTCTGGCGTGACCAATCTGCTCCTCGAGGCCGCTGCCAACTCCGCCGAAGGGGACCAGGAAGCCGCCGATCAGGTCGTCGCCCTCATCGTTGAAAAGCACCACACCATCGCCCAGGGCATTGCCGAGGAACACCGCACCGCCGCCCTGGCACTCCTCGATCAACTCCACGCCGCCCTTCGCGACTCACTTGGCGAAGTCGCCGCTGCCGGCGAACTCGATCGCGAACACTCCGACCGAATCGTCTCCACCGGCGAAAAGGCGATGAGCGTCATGATGGCCGCCGTCCTCCGCTCCGAGGGTGCCCCGGCCAGCCATGTCTGGGCCGATCGCGTCATCGCCACCGACGATCGCTTCGGCAATGCCCGTCCGGATCGCGATCGCACGCGTCTTCAGGCACAGGAGGTCGTCCTCCCGCTCCTTGCTGCCGGAGAGACCGTCGTCATGACCGGCTTCATCGGAGGCACAGAGGACGGCCGCACCACAACACTTGGCCGCGGCGGCTCGGACTACTCCGCCACGCTCCTTGGTGCCGCCGTTGATGCCGATGAAGTCCAGATCTGGACCGATGTCCCCGGCGTCCTGAGCGCCGATCCGCGTCAGGTCCCGGAAGCGCGCGTTGTCCCGATCATCAGTTACGAGGAAGCCCAGGAACTCGCCCACTTCGGGGCCAAGGTCCTTCATCCCCGCACCATTCGCCCGGCCGTCGCGCGCAACATCCCGGTTCGCATCCTCTCCACCTTCGCCCCGTTCGAACCCGGCACCGTCGTCCAGCGCGCCACGTCCGACCGCCGTATCAAGGCCGTCACCGCCATGAAGGGCCTGATGCTGCTCCAGATCGATGTCCCCGAACTCGAAGACCTCTCAGGCGCGGCCGGCACCGTCTTCCAGCAGTTGCACGTCGATCGGGTCGAGGTCGTGCACGCCGCCCAGGCATCATCCCGTCGGCGCATGACCTACCTCGTCGATGGCGCCTCCGCCGGTGGCTGTCAGGTCACCGTCCGCAATCTCGATGGCGCCCTTGAGGATTTCGAGGCCGAAGTCCAGTGCAATGAAGATGTCGCCCTCGTCGCAGCAGTAGGGGAGGGCTCGGCCGATCGTCCGGAAACGCTCGGCAAGATGATGGATGTTCTCCGCCGCGCCGATATCCCGGTCCTCGGTTCCAGCCAGCAAACTTCCAACGTCGCTCTCATCGTCGTCGTCCCCGCGTCCCGCGCCCAACAGGCTGTCGAGGTCGTTCACGAGGCATTTATTGGTAGTCAGGCAGCATCGGCGCGGGGACGAACCCCGCGCCGCAAACGGTTGATTCGCGAGTCCGTTCAGGTCGGATAACAGGAGCACCTTCAATGGCAGATCAGAAAATCCCGGTCGCAATCCTTGGCGCTACAGGCAGCGTCGGCCAGCGCTTCATCCAGTTGCTGGAAAACCACCCCTGGTTCGAAGTCGCCGAGTTGGTCGCCTCCGATCGATCCACCGGCAAGCGCTACGCCGAGGCCACCGAGTGGCGTCTCACCTCCGATATCCCCGGCAATGCTGGCGACCTTGTCGTCAAGGATTACAGCGAGGATTTGACCAGCCCGGTTGCCTTCTCCGCCCTTCCCGGCGAAGTGGCGGGCGAGATCGAGCAGCGCCTGGCCAAGGCCGGTCATGCCGTCCTCTCCAACAGCTCGACCCACCGCATGGAACTTGACGTTCCGCTCGTCATCGCCGAAGTCAATCCCGATCACCTTGCCGCGATCGACACCCAGAAGACCAACCGCGGCTGGGATGGCTACATCGTCACGAATGGCAACTGCTCCGCGATCCACCTCACACTCACACTGAAGCCGCTCCAGGATGCATTCGGACTTGACGCCGTCATGGTTACCACCATGCAGGCCGTCTCCGGAGCAGGCTATCCGGGCGTCCCCAGCCTCGACATGATCGACAACGTCGTTCCCTTCATCAGCACCGAAGAGGAAAAGATGGCCGAAGAGGCGCGCAAGTTCCTCGGAACCTGGGGCACGCAGTTTGAGCAGGCCGACTTTGTCGTCAGCGCCTCCTGCAACCGCGTCCCGGTCCGCGATGGCCACACCGAAGCCGTCTCCGTCCGCTTCCGCAACCAGGCTTCGGTTGATGAGGTCGCCGAGGTTCTCGCCTCTTTCCGGGGCAAGCCGCAGGAGCTCAATCTGCCCAGCGCTCCCGAGCGCCCGGTCGTCGTCCGCAGCGAACGCAACCGCCCGCAGCCCATCCTCGATCGCGACGCCGAAAAGGGGATGGCCTCAACGGTCGGACGCCTGCGCGAATGCCCGATCCTCGGCATCAAATACACGCTCCTTGGCCACAACACCGTCCGCGGAGCCGCCGGCGCCAGCATCCTCAACGCCGAACTCCTCCACGCCCAAGGCCTCCTTCCCGGCCAACACGCCGCCCAATTCGCCACCGCCACCCGCTAACTGGAAGGCGTCCCTCTTGAGCCACTGCCTGGAACGTAGTACGGAGCCTCCGGGCTCCGTCTCGGCCGAAGGTCGAGGTCGCCCGAGGGCGATAACCCGTCCAATAACCCCATTTCCACGCCCGAGCCAACAAACCCGGATGTAACCCCGGCACGGCCCTGTGCCGGCTCGCCCTCAAAATCGACCTCGAAGAGGTCGGCAACCCTAGCGCCTGGCTTTAGCCTGGCGCGTCCCGATCACGTCCAAACACTAACCGCACCGGAACCACATCCGCGCCAAACCCCGATCGCACCCAAACCCCGATCGCACCCCATGACACCAATCGCGTCCAAACCCTAACCGCGCCCGGCCCGACCCAACTCACATCTCCCCAATCACCACCACCTGATGCCGCGCCCGCGTCACCGCCACATACATCAACGCATCCCGACTCTCCGGATGCGCCCGATCGCACTCAACCAAAATCACCACATCCCGCTCCAGGCCCTTGAACCCATGGATCGAGCTGCACTGAACCCCTCCCGGCACCGGCTCGCTCCACCACAACGGCACACCACCCACCTTGCCCACACCCGCCAGCACACTCCTCGATGCGCTCCTCGGCGTCAGCACAACGATGCTCGCAGGATCCAGCCCCTCGCGCTGAATGAGCCGCTGCAACTGCACACCCAACACGCGTTCCAGGTCTTGCTCACCCAAATCCACCCGCTCGACCGGCCTGCCCTCCGGCCCGTCGATCACACCCGGAGCAACATGGCAGAAACCCGCGGCAACCTCCTGGATTTTCCGGGTGCAACGGCAGTTCCGCGCCAGCACAAACGGCGCCCCTCCGATCGGATAGGCAGGATCGCGCTCGTACAACCGCTGATTATTGTCGTAAAAGATCGTCCAGATGCGATCGCCCGGATCCCGAAACAACGCCTCCAGTGCGACCCACCAGATGTCCCGAAAATCCTGCCCCTCATCGACCACGATTGCGTCAAAACGGGTGGGCACCTGCTCGACCGCATCCATCATCATCTGGGGCAACGCCTCATCGAAATACGCCGCCGATCCAACCTCTATTCCGCCCGGTGGGGGGACCGCTGCCTCGCGCGCCAGATCCTCCGCCAGTTGATGAAAATTGCGGACGGTCACCACAACTCCGGTCTCCCGAATCGTCCGATCGATCCACTGCGCCAGCCCCTTGTTGAAGCAGGTGAACAGCACATCGAACCCTTCGCTCGCCAGCCTCCGGGCCTGTTCCATCGCCAGCACAGTCTTGCCAGAGCCCGCCACCCCCTGGACCAGCATCTGCCGCTGATAGCGCAGTGCATCCAGGAGCCGCAGCTGTTCAGCGGTCAGCCGATCCATCTCCGCATCCTCCTCGGAGAATGCCGCCGCCATCCCGCCCGGCTGTATCTCGATCCGCGGCCGCAGCAACCCAACCGCCGCCTTGACTCCCGCCGGCCCGGGACCCTTCCGTCCGGTCCCGCTCATCGCCTCGGCAATCGGTCGCACCAGCAATGTCAGCGAACTGCTGTCGATGATCATCCCGGCATCAGCATGGACGGGTAGCTCGATGTCGCGCACAAGACTCTCCGGGAACGCAACCATCCGCGAGAACGGCCAAACAAATCCGCATGTCGCCGGTGACGCCTGCAACTTGTCTACCAACGCATGCATCGAGCGCTCGGCCTGCAGAAACGGATCCTGCCCTGCGATCTGCTCACCAGCCGCATTCTCCGACCACCACGTATCACTGTCCGATTCCCGGCTGATGACCCCGCCCTTGACCTCAATCACCAGGAACCCGTTGTCAGGATGGAATACGACGAAATCGGCCTCCCCATCCCTGGCCCGACCGCCATCCCGCGCGATCCATCGCACCGAATGCAAAACCGTGTACTGATCTGAAAGCTGCTGTTTCAACTCCCGGAACAGAATCCGCTCTGCCCGGCTCGTCGTTCCCTCGGCAATCTCCGCCGGAATCATCCTCGCCACCGCACAACCGCTCCCCATTGCAACGATCTATCCGCAGGACACCATCTTCGCCAATCCCGCCCCGTCTGACTACACCCCAATCGTCTCCCCGGCACGACCAAAGACCACCATTAGCAGAGTGCAAGGCCTCCAACCGCACCTGGCACGTAGTGCGGAGCATCCGTGCTCCGTCTCGCGCAGCGAGTTCGCCCGGGGTCTTTGTCCACATTGAGACACATCAGGTAACGCCCTACCCAATACATTCAGGAATGCCTCGGTTTTCCGTAGTATCTCCAGCCACCAATTGACCTCGAAGAGGTCAGCAACCCTAGCGCCTGGCTTTAGCCTGGCGCGACCAGCACCGACCCCGGATGTAGTTCCGGCACGGCCCTGTGCCGGCTCGCGCAGCGAGGTCGCCCGAGGGCGATACCCTGTCCGACAATCGCATCTCCCCGCCCCACCACACTAACAGAATGTTGTGGCATGCAACAACATAATCAAAAGACCCTTGTTCAGTCCAATCGCCGCCCCAGGTCCAATCGCACCCCGCTATCAGGACACTTGGCCCCCTCCA
>JAPXRQ010000129.1:0-8577 GCA_033813515.1 Thermomicrobiales bacterium | reverse complement strand
TTTGGATGATGCTCTGCAGGGACAGCGACAGGGCCGCGACGATAACGCCGACCCACGTCACCAGCGACGAGGTTGGCACGCCGGAGATGCCCAGCGCAAAAACAATGCCGACAACAATGACGAAGACGCGGAAGATGTTGCTGGCCAGAGCGGTCGCGGCCGGATTGTTGTCGACCTTGCCAATGAAGCGCTTGTGGAACTTGCTCCACAGCCACGCGCCAAACCAATTGATTCCGACGATGATCGCAACGGCGATCAACAATCCCCAGGTGATCGACAGTAACTGACCACCTACGTCGATCACATAGCGGCCGAATGACTCAGCCTTGTTGCCGATCCAATCCACCAACGTTGGGCCCTACCAGGTTCAGATCAACGACTCCGTCGCATTGTGCGTTTCATTATCGCCTGAAAGTCACGGAAACCCCCGTCAAACGCATGGGTAGCCCTGCGCACTTCGGTATACTTCGGGCGGCGGCCTCAAGCGCTCGTTTGGGTTGCCACCATTTCGCCGCGCCAAAGGAGCAGTTGCGTGTCTCAGGTGGTCGCTTCGACGCACTCGGACGAATCGGAAATCGATCTCGACGAAGTGCGTGCAATGCTCTCCCACTTCAAATTCTCCGATTTTCAGGAGGCGCAGGAACTCATCCTCTCCGCGCTGCAGGAAATCAACGAACACTTCGGCTGGGTCTCGCTGGAAGCAGCCAGAGTCGTTGCTGATCACTTCAACACAACCGAGAACCGTGTTTTCGGCTTGCTGACCTTCTACGCCGACTTTCGGACAGAGCCGCGCGGCAAGCACTTCATGCTCCTTTGCCATGGCATGTCCTGCTACGTCACCGGGTCCCAGAAACTGGTCGATGAGTTGCAGCAGAAGTACGGAATCACCGATGGCGGCACAACGGCTGATGGTGAACTGACTATCCAGATCGTCAACGGCTGCCTGGGCGTCTGCGACAAGGCGCCGATCGTGAAGCTCGATGCCGACTACCACACGCAGCTGACGGTCGAAAAGTTCAACGATGTCCTGCAGCGCGCAATTGCCGCTGGCGGCGGATGGAGACAGCATTAGGATGCACGTTCAGGCTGATCAATCACTCAACCGTCTGACATCCCGCCAGGAGTTCGAGAACTTCGCTGCCCGCGCCACTGACCGATGGAATGGCATGTGGTCCAACGCGAACACAGTCGTGACGGTTGGGGTTGGCAGTTCGTCGATCGCCAAGAACGCAGAGGGTGTCCTGCAGGCAGCGGCCGAGTATGCCCTTCCCAAGACCGGCATCGTGGTGCGGCAAACAGCCGTCGATGGCGCCGACTGGTCCGAAGTCCGCGTTTCAGTCAAACGCCCCGACGCACCGGTTGTCCATTACGCCAATGTCACGGCGGATGAGGTGGCCGATGTCATCGAAGGTCGCCTGGAGAACAAGGCGATCGGCGTGGACGGCGATTCCGAGATCAACGGTATTCCTCCGCTGAACACCCACCCGTTCTACAAGTACCAGCAGCGCATCGTGCTCCGAGAGGTCGGCGTCATTGATCCAGAGTCGATCGAGGAGGCGATTGCGCGCGGAGCGTACTCGGCATATCTCAAGGTCCTCTTTGATATGTCGGCGGAAGATGCCATCGCCGAGATGACCGCGGCCAATCTCCGTGGTCGAGGCGGCGCAGGCTTTCCGGCCGGGATCAAGTGGGAGAGTGGTCGCAAGGCCCGCAACGACCCCAAGTTCATCGTGTGCAACAGCCACGAAGGCGAACCCAATGTCTACAAGGATCGTCGCATTCATGAAGGCGATCCGCACCGCATTCTCGAAGGTCTCCTGATCGCGGCCATCGTGGTCGGTGCAGAGCGTGCCTACAACTACATCGGTGGCGAGTATCCGCTGGCGATCAAGCGCTTCCGCAAGGCCGTAGCCGATGCCGAGCGACTTGGCCTGATCGGCAAGGATGTCCTTGGGTCCGGCAAGAATGTCGCCTTCCGGGTTCGTACCGGTGGCGGCGCCTACATCTGCGGCGAAGGATCGGCGCTGATGTACTCGGTGATGGGTGTTCGCGGCCAGCCTCGGACCAAACCGCCCCGATCGGTCGAAGAAGGTCTCTGGAAGCGCCCAACCGTCGCCAACAACACGGAGACCGTCTCCAATGTGCGTGACATCATCCTCAATGGCGGCGCCTGGTATGCATCAATCGGCACAGAAAGGAGCGCCGGCACCAAGCTGATGACGGTCCAGGGATCCCTGAACACCATGGGTCTCGTCGAGGTTCCCATGGGAATCACCCTGCGCACCCTGATCGAAGAGGTCTGGGGTGGCATGCGTGAGGGACACACCTTCAAGGGCATCCAGACGGGAGGCGTTTCGGCCGGCCCGCTCAAGGATGAGCACCTGGATCTCCCGGTCGACTTTGATTCGCTCACCCACGTGGGCGGAATGCTTGGATCAGGCGGGTTCGTTGTCTTCGATGAGAGTGTCAGCGCGGTCGATTTTGCCCGCTACCTGACCGCTTTCAATCGGGTCGAGAGCTGTTCCAAGTGCATTCCCTGCAGCAAGGGCAATCCCGCGCTCGTCGAGATCCTCGATCGCATCCGCCTTGGCCGGGGAACGAAGGCCGATCTCGCGCTTCTTCGCCGGACCAGCAAGCACATCATCGAACTCAGCCTGTGTGGTCTTGGGCAGGTCGCTCCAATGCCGCTTCTGGGGATGATGGATCAATATCCGGAAGAGTTCGAAGCCGCGGTCGCCAATAACACCGGCACGACGCTCTGGCTCGAACCACGCCCAGTCCTCGCGCAAACGGGCGACTAGTTTCGGTTTACCAACTTCCGACCAGACCGGGATCCGCATTCGGCTCACCACCGAGGCGGATCACGCGTTTAACCCCATGCTCGGCCAGAATCAGAGCGTGATCATGGATATCGCCGTCCACATCGTCGTAATGCGGCTCCTCCATGTAGTCGGGACCAGTTGACGCGTACACCACGACATTGCCGACGGCGATCACCACGTTGTAGTAGTCGTACTCGTCATCCCAGCCAATCGCTGGCATTTGGGGATAGGCGTCGAGGATGACGCGATAGTCCTCCATCCCCTCCAATGTCGCCTCGATCGCCTCGGCATCCGTGTCGTAGACGTAATAGGCGACAAATCCCCAGTCGCACCATTGCGCAACATAGGACACTTCCGCATTCATCGCCACCGTTTCCGCCTCACAGGTCATGGAACCGGGCGTGTCTGACTTGGCGACCTTTCGGCTGAGCAGTTCGGCCATACCGCCTTGATCATACGAACTCGCTTTGGAGACAGAAAGCGCATCGTTCGGAGTGGGCGTTGCTTCAACACTCGGCGACGGTGTTGAGGTCACACGAATCCGCGGAGTAGGGGTGTAGCTGGGATACAGCGCGATGTTGATTGCGCCGGACGACGAGCCAGGTTGTGCGCCGGCGATTGCAACGCCCCCTGCAACAACCAACGGAATCGCGACTGCTGCGATTGACGCCTTGCCGACGAACGAAGCCCGCATCGGATTGCGGTAGCTCTTGTAGACCGCAATGGGCAGGACTTTGAAGCCCAGACGCCACCAGCTTGAGCCAGTTGACTTGCTCAACGCAGCAATCAGCACCAGATCCGCGATTCCTACCGTGACCAGGACAGAGAGTGACCTGATCAGGACGAGCTCTGGATCGTTACCGAGTGTTGACCGAAGCGAATAGCTCAGGATGAAGATACTGACGGCGAACGCGAGAAAGAATCCGAGCGCCTTGGCCAGTGCCACGCTCGCTGAATCCCCAGGCAGCGGTGACTGCGCGTACGGATTCCAGCCGTATGGCGAAACAGTGGGGTAGTACTCGGGCAAAGGTCGCCGCATGAGATCGGCCTGGTCGGCGAGCGGGCGATTCCAGTCGATGCCAGCGAGCGATGTCGGGGGTTGTTCCCACGGGTTTCCTGGTGGCGATGAGATCGTCTCGACCGGAGGCAGTGCGACAGAAACCAGCCCCGAGCCGCAGTTTGCACAGAAGCGCGCATCGGCTTCATCAGCCAGTCCACAGCCAGGGCAGATTGTTCGGGTCAGGCCAGTTCCGCAATGCTGACAGAATGGGCGTGCCGGAACGACACTCGCACATCCCGGACATTGGACCATCGGTATCTGCATCGGATCGGCCATCCACCAGCGAGAATTCATCACTGATACTGTTGTAACGCCGCCTGGCCCGGATTACCGTCCTCCGATTGTCTGTGATTCCCCGGGACGCACGTACCGCGGAAACACCGGACCGACCGATTTCGCCTGCTAGACTCTCGCTGTGATTGCCGACGGTCAACGACCACCTGTATCTGGATTCCTGCGCCTCCCTGAGGATCGGCCGGACCGGGCCATTCTCAAGCGCATCCTGCTGGTCATCGCCCTGATCGCGCTGATGACCGGATTCCTCTATTTCGATCGCGATGCCCTGCGCGACAACACCGATCCGTCGCACAAGATCGGATTTGTCGATGTCTTCTATTTCAATATCGTCTCGCTGACCACCACCGGCTACGGCGATATCACCCCGGTCACACCTGGCGCCCGGCTGCGCAACGCACTTGTCGTTGCACCGATCCGCATGTTCATCTGGGTGTTGTTCCTGGGCACGGCATACGAAGTGACCATGATGCGGATGCGATTCCGCGAGGAGCGAAAGTTGGCGGAGTTACGATCGAGACTGCACCACCACGTCATTGTTTGCGGCTACGGCACCAAGGGGCAGGCGATTGTCGATGAAATGCTCGCTCATGATCACAAGCCGGAAAATATCGTCATCGTCGAACAGAGCGAGCTGGCCTGCACCCATGCCATGAAGCGCGGACTGGTGGTCCTGCGCGGCGACGGATCATCCGAGGAGATCCTGAGGGCGGCGCGCATCGACACGGCCGGATACGTCCTGATCGCAACCGATCGGGATGACGCGGCGACCCTCATCTGTCTGACCGTGCGGAGCCTCAATCAGACCGTTCAGATTGTGGCGGCTGCGCGACAGGAAGAGAATATCAAGCTGCTCTACAGCGCTGGCGCCAACCTTGTCATAGCGCCCTCGGTCACTGGCGGCCGCATCATGGCCGCAGCGGTACGGCAGCAGGCCGTCCCGAATGTGCTCGAAGATCTGATCATGTTCGGCAAGGGCCTCAGTCTCTCTGAGCGAAAGGTGAGCGACAAGGAAGCTGGCAGCCCACTGACAAACCCGCAGGGAGATGCGGCCGAAATGCCCATCGCCATCAAGCGGGGTTCGGAGGTCATTCCGTTTGGTCGGTTGGCGAGCGAACCGCTACAGATCAATGATGTGGTTGTGATGCTGATTGATCAGACTGATGTGCCGTAGCGGATTCGCGGTATCCTCTGGCCGCGATCGATTGCTCGCTTATCAAACAGGACACAAACAATGCTGAAGATGTTTGTCACCAGGGCTGCCAAGGCGGCCTGGGAAAGCGCCGGGACAGTTCCGGAGACCACACACGACCAGGTGGATGTCGGCGACGTGGTGGAGAACGAGGAAATCGTTGAGGTCCGCATCACACCAGAGGACTTGGGGATCGATCTCCCGTATTACCCGGGACAGGGCACGGCCTGTGGCGCTGATTGCCGATGCAGTTGGGAAATCGATGTCCGTGAAAGCCCCAAACATGGTGGGATGGCCATCTTTGCGACCTGGTTGACGGCCGAGGATGGCGACGTCTGCGGTGACTGCCAGGAGCGAGCTCGCGTCTGGCAGGACGAGTTCATCTGCCTGAAGCCGGACTGAGATTCGAAACCAGTCGTGAGCAAGGTCTGATTGGGGCCAATCACGAGTCGATTTGCACCGTATAGCCCCGGCGATTCAGTTGGACAGTGAATCGCCGGGGTGGTCATTTCGATCGATCTAGTTGAAGTGCACGACCTCGCTCTGGGCAAGCAATGAACCACCGCTGCTCGCCGTCCAGATCTCCAGGGTCACATCGCCGCTGCTACCCCCAGATTGATTGTGAATTGACACAATCACGCATCCAGCAATCGGTGCATTTGATGTGAAGTTGTTGCTCGAAGGCGAGACATTTCCAAGGCCCGGATTCGAGGACCTGAAGAAGCCCTGGAACGGCACCGTGCCGGATGTCTTGCAGACGGTGAAGACTGCAAAGCCTCCATTATTCACATCGCCCGAACCAAGCCGGGTGATCGTGAAGATCTGAGTTGCCGGCGTATTCGTGGGCGTGGCAGTGAACGTTGGCGTGGCCGTGTTCGTCGGCGTTGCCGTATTGGTGGCCGTGAACGTCGGTGTCGCCGTGTGGGTCGGCGTAAGAGTCGGCGTCGCGGTATTGGTGGCGGTGAAAGTCGGTGTCGCGGTGTTGGTTGCCGTCGCCGTGTTCGTCGGTGTGTTGGTCGCCGTGTAGGTAGGCGTAGCCGTATTAGTCGCTGTCTCCGTCGGGGTGTTCGTGGCCGTCTCGGTTGGCGTGTTGGTCGCCGTGTAGGTAGGCGTAGCCGTATTGGTCGCCGTCTCGGTTGGCGTGTTGGTGGCCGTGTCCGTCGGCGTATTGGTAGCCGTCTCTGTCGGGGTATTGGTGGCCGTTTCAGTCGGAGTATTGGTTGCGGTGTCGGTCGGCGTGTTGGTAGCCGTATCGGTCGGCGTATTGGTCGCCGTGTCCGTCGGCGTGTTCGTTGGAGTGTTGGTCGCCGTCTCGGTTGGAGTGTTGGTCGCTGTCTCCGTCGGCGTGTTTGTCGCCGTATTGGTGGCCGTATCCGTCGGGGTGTTGGTAGCCGTGTCGGTCGGCGTATTCGTAGCCGTTTCAGTCGGAGTATTGGTTGCCGTCTCGGTCGGGGTGTTGGTAGCCGTATCAGTCGGCGTGTTGGTAGCCGTGTCCGTCGGCGTGTTGGTGGCCGTTTCAGTCGGAGTATTGGTGGCCGTCTCGGTCGGCGTGTTGGTGGCCGTGTCCGTCGGCGTATTCGTTGCCGTATCTGTGGCCGTTTCAGTTGGCGTGTTGGTTACGGTGTTGGTTGCTGTAACCGTCGGCGTGTTCGTGGCCGTGTTGGTCGGCGTTCCAGTCACCGTTGCAGAGGCGGTAGGCGTTGCAGTGAATGTGTTCGAGTACCAGCGCACCAGCGTCGCGCCAGACAATCGCCGATGGTCAAACTGCGCGGTAAAGGTCACCGGAATGTCCCGGAGCTGGTACGAAGGATTGACGATGAGCGTGTAACTTGCCTGGCCCTCGGGAATGTGCACCGTGAGCGGCACCGCCACAACACTCGGCCGATTTGAGGCGAGCGTGACATCGATTCCGCCCGTGTAGGCGCGACCGCTGAGCCGCACGATGATCTTGCCCTGGCCACCGGCCCGCATTCGACTCTGTACCGATATGGAGCTGAGATAGGGCTTCAGAACGACCACGATGCGGCTCTTGGTCACGCCGCCGTAGGACGCACTGACCCGAACAAGCTTGGAGACTGGAGTGGGGACCGTCCGAACGTGAATCGTGCGCTGGGTGGTGCCGGCCGGAACCAGAACGGTCGCCGGAACCGGGATCAGCGGATTGCCAGAACTCAACTGAACGAGTGCGCCGCCGGCCGGGGCGGGCTCGGTCAGTTCGATCCGGAGGGAGATGAACTTCCCACCGGTCGCGCTCCCTGATCCGTACAGGTAATGGAGTGAGGACGCAGCGGAGGCTGTCTGTGGCCCGGCGACCACCAGACTTGCGATTGAGCCCGCCATGAGCAATGCGACCGCAAGCACGCGGATGAAGTGACGAGCGAATGATGTGTGCATGCGTGGAAGTCGCCTTTCGCGGCAGCAATGATGGGGCTCGCCGAGCTGGCAGCCGATTGAGGAATGCGCAATACACCCCGATGGGTCTCTGCTTGCGTTCCATTGTTGCAACACGCCACCGCTCAGGCACACCAGGAAGGCATGCGTCAGGTCACCATACCGGCGGCCATTCGTCCCATGACTTCAACCATGACCGCTGGAGCACAAACGAGGACGTCCCACGTTCTCTGCACGACGCTTGAGGACAGGACGCGAAAACGCCCCGAAGGCACTTGCCATCGGGGCGTAAATCGCACTGAAACTAGGGGAACGCGACGGTGTTTGGCGAGTCGTAATCGACTCCGGACACGCGGACAGTCAGACCGATATTGCCGGGACCCGTCAAACCGCCGGTCAGGTCAGTCATCGTTACTGTCTGACATTGGCCAACCCCGAAGGTCAGTCCGCTCCAGGCCGTCACGAATGCCGAATTGTTGATGAAAGGATTGGGAGCGAAGTACGAGGCCGTGTACGTCGGGTTCGTTCCGCCCACCCGACACACCGTCCACGTCGTGTTGCCGCCGGACGCCGGACTGCCCGTATTAGTGAACGTGAACGACAGCGGCGGGATTGGGGTGTTGGTTGGCGTCGCCGTATTCGTTGGGGTGTTGGTCGGTGTTGCCGTGTTGCTCGGCGTAACCGTCGGGGTAGCCGTGTTACTGGGCGTCACCGTAGGCGTGGCCGTGTTGGTCGGCGTCTGCGACGGGGTGACGGTATTCGTCGGCGTCTCGGACGGAGTCGCAGTGTTGGTCGGCGTCTCGGACGGAGTCGCCGGG
>JAPXRQ010000128.1:0-8583 GCA_033813515.1 Thermomicrobiales bacterium | reverse complement strand
ATTCACGGCGCATCGCACCGCCACACCGCCGCCAAGTGAGACACCTCCGATCGCAACCATGGATGCGTCCAGATCGGGATGCTCGTCGGCGATCAGGAAGACGCCGTCGGTCATGTCGTCACAGTCCGCGACCGGCGAGGTGAAAGAGGCCGATTCGCCTGTTCCGGGCCAGTCAATCGCCATCACCGCCACGCCGGCCTCGACAAGCGGCGGAGACCAGAGCATCAGCTCTTCCTTGCAGGTCGTGACCCCGTTCAGGAGCACGAGCAGGGGATAGGGGCCTGCGCTGCCTGTCGGGACCGAGAGATACGCGGGTAGCGAGCGGGTTCGCCACGGTATCGAAAGTCGGCGGACGGTCGGCATGACACGGGGAATGGCCTGGGCGAATGTCGTGACCGAGGAGGCGCGCAGGGTGCGGAGAATGCGCGGGTCGGAATCGGTGACCAGATGGGCGATATGGAACGCCATCGCGGCATTGACCCGGGCAATGGCAGCTTCCTGCCAGCGTCCGGCGCGTTCTTCGCCGCGGGCCTCGGTCAGGAAGCGTTGGGCGGCCAGATTCCAGCGATCCATCCACTGATCGAGCCCGTGGATATCGCCCAGAACCTCATCAATGGTGGCCTGCGGGATGCCCATCGCCCGGAACCGCGCCTTCATCGAGGCGGGCAGACCCCTGGCAGAGCGATAGCGGAGATAGCGTTCGAGACGCTTCAGGGTAACGCGACCGGACAGGCGCCAGGCATCGGGAGCGAGCCGCCAGCGACGGATTTCTGGCGATACCAATTGGCCTGGTTTTCCGCTCATACCTGCGGCTCAGTGCTCCGGATCGGGGAGGGAGTGTGCCCTCGGGTCAAAATGATCAGGAGGTCCAGCGGCGTTCTCGCGCGCGAACCACGAGGGACTCAAGTGGGGCTCGGTCATCCTCGAATCGGGAAACCAGAATACCACGCTCAATCCTGTGTTTTCGGGTCCTTAAGTGGGCGATCAGGACATCGATAACCACCTCGGCGCGCCCCACGCGTTCGTCGGGTGAGGTCGAGTCCGAGGCCCCGATGATCGAGATGGCAATTGAGCGAGCCCCGGCTTCGGTCGCCAGATCGAGCGCCTGTTCGATGGCATCCGGAATGAGCAGGGGACGGGCAGGTTCGCCAAGGGCGGGCGCGACGATGGCGTGGACGATATTGGTCACGCCGCGCTCGGTCAGGCGGCCGGATCCGGTGATGACAGCGGTTCCCATTTCGAGCGGGGCATGACTGCGGAGTTCGCGTTCGACATCCTCACCGGCTGCCGACCAGAGGGTGCTGGCCGCTCCCGCACCGAACATGGCGCGCTTGTTGCCGGTCGCGATGAGGACGGCAACGGGCTGATCGACGAGATCGCCAATCGCGACCTCAATTGTCGTGCGGCCGAACCGGACCAGATGTGATTGTGCAGCGTTGGATCCAGCCATCGGTCCGCGCCAGCCGCCCTTTCTCAGCAGACGGCGGAGTGTAGCACCCGCCGTTACTTTGACAGGTTATTGGGAATACCCAGGAATCTTCTGCGGAATGATGATGCGCAGGCTGGGATTCGGGCTGGTTTCGAGATAGTAGATTCCACCCTCGATCCACTGCGGGCCGGCGATGGTAATACCGGTCTCGCTACCCAGTGTGCCGAGGAGATTCCCCATGTAGTCGTAGATGGTGATGGACGCCCCGTCGGAAACAGCCACATAGTCACCGGTCGGCTCCCAGGTGTAGCCCGAACCGGCGTTAGGAGCGTAAGGCATCAGAGAACCGGATGCGGTACCTGGCGAAGATGCTGAAGCAATGACGAGTTGCGTTCCCGACGGATACATAACCAGCGAGCCGAACGGGCTGGCGATTGGCTGACCGGTGACCGGGAACGTCATCGAGTCGATCTCGGACGCGCTGCCACCAAAATCGATCTGAAGCCAGGAATCGACAGTCGGGATCAGGAAGCCATTCTCGGTAACGACACCGCAGCCTCCGGACATCTCGATGTTTGTCCCGCGCCAGAGTTCGCTGGTTCCGCCCGAATTGACATCGTAGCCATAGAGGACGGCAGTGCTGTCTGAATCACCAAGCAGGCGGAGGTAGTAGGCCGCCGAACCGGACCAGCCGACCGGGATCTCCTCGACGTAGGACTCGTCGTTCGGATTCGAGATTGCGCCGTATTGCTGCGTCTCGGCATCGTAGATCGCGGCCTGCGGACTGTTACTGCTCTGATCCTGGTAAAGAAGAACGATGCCCATCGGCGACCAGATCGGGCAGGCAGCCGCTCCCAGCCCCTGGATAACCGTGCCGTCTGACGTAGCGGTGATCTGCAAGAGGGAGCCGCCAAGATCGGCCGAAGTGACCATCAGCGTCTGCGGCTTGTTCATCATCAACGGGCCCTGCGGAGCGCCTTCAGTGTTGTCGCCAAGGCCGGCCACGCGCTGGGTGTTATCGAGGATGCCTCCGGATCCACCGTCGGAATCATCCTCGGTTGCCACTGGTGTGTCCTCTTGCGTGTCACCGCCGACATCTTCAGTGTTTTCGGCGGTTGGTTCTTCCTCGGCCGGAGTATTGATCGGCTCGATCACGCTCCCGCCATTGTCCTCGGTCGCCTCGTCGGTCGGTTCCTCGGTGGGTGCTTCGGTCGGATCATCGACTGGCTGGGTTTCATCGATCTGCGACTCGGTTGCTTCTTCGGTCGGAACTTCTCCGTCGTCCACGCCGCCGATGGTTGGCTGGCCGACTGGCTCCTCGGTTGGGGTTGCCGTGTCCTCGGGAACATCGGTGGCCGTGTCTTCGGCTGTCGCAGTCGCCTTGGGTTTCGGTGTTTTGGTCGGTTTCGGTTCTTCGGTCTCGGTTGGAACCTCGGTGGCCGTCTCTTCTTCAGTTGCGGTTGCTTCTGGTACCTCAGTGCTGGTCGGCTCGAGGGTTTCGGTCGCGGTAGGCTCGAGCGTCTCGGTCGGTTCGTCGGTCGCGGTGGGCTGCGGTTTGTCCGTGGCCGTCGGATCCGGCTTGCGCGTGCTGGTTGGCTCGGGCGTGTTGGTGTTGTCTTCAGCGGTCGTGACCGTGTCTTCCTCGGTCGCAGTGGCCTCGAGGGTCGCGGTCTCGTCTGGAGCCGTGATGTTCGGGATGGTTGGGTCGGTGTCGGTCGGGGTCAGCAGGGTGCCCGGAACGATCGTATTGGTCGCGGCAAGTTGGGTGGGCGACTGGCTGTTGAGCGCGACTTCGGATGCCTGGGCTGCGGCGGCAGCGATGGTGCGATCGGCGCTGTTGCCGTTATCGCCCCCGTTCAGGTTGGACCAGGCAGCGTAGACGATGATCAGCATGGCCGCCGCAGCGCCAAGGGACGCAATCGAGCCCTTGCCACCAGCCGCTCCGGCAAAGCGATCCCAGAACGAGCGGGGCTGATTGATGCGCTCGCGAACCTGGCGGGAGACGGTGGGGCTGGCGGGAAGACGAGGAATCTCGCGGAAACCGACCGACATCGTGCTCATCGACTCGGCGAAGGCACGGCAGGTCGTGCAGCCCATCAGGTGGGAGGCCAGGGCCTGATCCTGCCGGGACGAAAGCGGAGCATCGAGGCGGGCTGAAATCAGCCCCTCGGCCTCGCGGTGGCTCAGGGAGGGCACGGATTGGGGGCTACCGTGCGACGAACCAATCACCGAAGATCCTCCGAGCCAGTAAGGGTTGCTGTGTCATCGAGTGGCGAGATCGGTTCCGCATAGACCGCTGCGAAAGCCTTGCGCGCCCGAAAAAGGCGAAGTTTGGCGGCGTTTTCCGAGATCCCGAGGGCCTCTGCCGTTTCCGCCAGGGAGAGACCTTCGTAGTGCCGCAGAATTAGCACCGCGGCGTAATGCGTGGGCAGTTGCTTCAGGGCCGTTTCCACATCGTGGCGGCGGCCGACCGAGCGCTCAATCGACTCGTTGGACGCATAGTCCTGCGTTCCGAGAATTGGCACCCAGCGGATCAGCTTCTTGCGACGCAGGTGCGAGATGGCGGTGTTGGTGGCGATTCGATAGAGCCAGGCCTTGAAGGCGAGATCGGGGCGGGTGCCGGGGAGGGCCTTGTAGGCCTTGACGAACGAATCCTGGGTCAGGTCCTCGGCCAGGGCGCGATCGCCGACCATGCGGTGCAGGTAGTTGAGGACCGGGGCGTGATATTTCTCGAAGAGGCGCTCGAAGGCGACAGTATCGCCAGCGCGGGCCCGGGCAACGAGATCGGCATCATCCATGGAGGGGATGCTCCGCGCCGGCGATTGCTGGGTTGCCTGACCGCTGAAGAGCGATCCGGCTTTCTGGATTGTTGGTGCGAACGCGTCTGCCATCGACTGGTCTGAGCCTCCCATACGCCAATCCGAACGCACCATTGGCGCGCACGGTTTCGCGGGGGGAGATTCGTCTGGTGGCGACCGGGACAATGCCGGACAGATGGCTGGTCATGGGCAGTTGAGAATACCAAAGCAGATGACTGTGCCTGCGCGACTGGGAACTGGCTGGCAAAACGTTATGTTTCATGTGAAACACTGCACAAATGGAAATCGGACCAGGGTGAGACGAACATGCAGCGTCCGTCGCAAATCATAGGCCTTGGGCGGGATCAGTTGTCGGCAATCCAGGCGGCATTTGATCAGCTCGTGGGTGCCGGTGGCGAATCCGGGGTAAACGTGCGGATTCAGGCGGAGGGTGTGGATCAGGAAACGGCGGTCCGGCACCTTGCCGGAGAGATGGCGGAGAGCGGCGCCGATTACGGCCAGGATGTAGCGGGCGTGGTGCTCGACGGCTTGCGGCCAATCGAGGGTGGGTGGCGCATCTGGGGTTCTGTGTGGTTGGGCGCGTCTGGATCAATTGCGCGCAAGATGGCGGTTGCCGGCGTGCAGATTGAGCGGGTGGAGGATGGGGTACGGGTGGTTTTGACTATGGAGCAGAGAGTCTAAAGCGGATAACGAGACGTTGCTGCCGTGTCGCGCGGGACTAAAGATCCCGCGCTATCTGAACGAAAGCCCGCTTAAGGGGCTAGAAAAGGGATCGCTTCTGGAGGCGGGAGGCTCCCTGGATTGGTGAGCGGTGAAGAGACATTGCTGCCGTGCCGCGCGGGACTAAAGATCCCGCTCTATCTGAACGGAAGCCCGCTTAAGGGGCTAGATAAGGGCGCGACCTGCTCCTGTGACCAGTGCGCTTTGCGACGGGCTGGAACACGCCGCGCTACATTGACGGTTTGCGTCCGGTAGCCAAGCATTCAGGGGCTGGAACGGGGCTTGATCTCGGTGGGGAGAGTCTACCGCTGTCGGTGTGCTTTGCGACGGGCTGGAACACGCCGCGCTACATTGACGGTTTGTGTCCGGTAGCCAGGCATTCAGGGGCTGGAACGGGGCTTGATCTCGGTGGGGAGTGTCTCCCGCTGTCGGTGTGCTTCGCGGCGGGCTCGAACACGGTGCGCGCCGTTGTTGATTCATGTGTGGAAGTCGGGCGTTCAGAGTTGCGCTCCTGGGTGTGACTTAAAGTCCACCCGGGTGGAGTGCTGTTTCCGGGTCTCTCTCGGTCTAGAATGGGAACAGATCACGTGGACTACGCGGGGAGACTCATGGGACCGAGCCTGCTCTATTACGGAATTGCTGGCGGAACGCTGTTGCTCGGGCTGACATTGCTTCGGCGTCGCTACATCCTCAAGGACGAGGCAGCAATCGAATCGGGTGGCGGGTACACGATGTTCGCCGTGTTCATGCTGATTTTTGCGGTTGGAGCCGGATTGGCTGGCTATTTTTCCGGAGGCTGATTCCCGCATGGGACAAACCTGGCCGCGCATTGTCGGCGTCCTGCATCTGCCACCCCTTCCGGGTTCGGCGCGGGGCGGCAATGCGGCTTCGATGAATTCACTGATCGATGCGATGCTGCGCGACGCGTCCCTGTACGCCAAAGCAGGTATCGATACCGTCATTGTCGAGAACTACGGCGATCTTCCGTTCGTGCGCGATCGGGTTGACGCGGCCGTGACGGCGGCGATGACCCGAACCGTCGATGCCGTTCAGCGCGAGACCGGGATGGCAGTCGGCGTCAATGTGCTGCGCAATGATGTGCTGACCGCGGTGTCGATTGCAGCGATGACGGGCGCGCGGTTTGTGCGGGCCAATGTCTATGTCGGGGTGATGCAGACCGAATCGGGCATCATCCAGGGTTGTGCCCACGCCGTGCAGCAGGAACTGAAGCGACTGGGTGCGCCAGAGATCGAAGTCTGGGCGGATATTGATGTCAAACACGCGGCGCCGTTGGTCGAGCGATCGATCGAGGAGCAGGCGGACGATGCGACCGAGCGGGCATTTGCCACGGCGCTGATTCTGTCCGGACCAGCCACCGGTGCGGCCGCCAATCCGGCCGAGGTCCAGCGGCTGCGCGATCACAATGCATCGGTGCCGATCTACATCGGGAGCGGGGCCAATGTGACCACGATCCCAACCATGCCGGGAGCGACCGGCTTTATTGTCGGTACCGCGCTGAAGGTTGATGGCATTGTCACCAATCCGGTCGATCCGGCCAGGGTGCGAGCGGTCATTGAGGCGGCAGCACGATGAGCAGCCACAGCGGCGGGTTTGACGACAGTGTCATCAGTTCCACATTCGGCCGCCTGCCGAGTGAGGCGCGGAATCCGGTTCAGACGCGCTACAGCATGGGTGATCTGGAAGAACTGACCGGGCTGCCGGCACGGACGATTCGCTTCTACATCCAGCAGGGCATGCTGAGCGCGGCGATCGGACGGGGTCCCTCAGCTACCTACGGGCGGGATCATCTGTTGCGCCTGCTCCGGATCGGCGAGTTGAAGGCTGAGCTGGGAACGCTGGGCGAGGTGAAAACCCGTCTGGCCGGGATGTCGACCGACGAACTGGAATCGCATTTCGCGAGTCGTGGTGGGCCGGAAGAGGAGCGCTGGCGGCGGGTGAAGGTTCATCCCAGGCTGGAATTGCATGTGCGCGAAGGATCCGAGCGCAATCACCGCTTCGAGCAGGCGCTGGAGCAGATCGTGCAGCACGCGCGGATCGTTCTTGAGCATTACGAATCCGGTCGCAACTGACTCAATCTTTGTAATTAGTACTTTCGGCGGTTTTCTGGCCGCAAAGTCATCCCCCATTGTGGCTAGACTGAGGTATGGACGGCTGCGTGCAGTCGGCCTTGCCAATCCCGCATGTCACCACCGGGGGATCACACGTGGACGTCGACCTTCGCCAACTTGCCCAGCGTGCCCGTCGCTGGTGGTGGCTGATCGTGGCCATTCCTGCGGCGCTGGCCGTGCTCGCATTCGTCTACACCTCGCGACAGGATCAGCTGTATCTGGCTGAGGTGTCACTCGAGGTCAAGACATCGGCAAATGACAATGCCTACGATGCGTTGCTGGGGTCCGAACGACAGGCCAAGACATATCAGCGCCTGGTGACCAACAACGATGTCCTGACGGCCGCGGCCGCCCGGGTTGACCCTCCCGTCACGGCAGATGTGCTCGCCGAGATGATCCAGTCGCGCGTGGAGCCCGATACCTCGCTCCTGCTGATCGGGGTATCCGATACCGATCCTGCGCGGGCGGCGGTGATCGCCAATATCGTGGCCGACGAGCTGGTCAAGCTGGTTGATGCGCGCAACACCGCCGAGGTTGCCGAGCGGACCAGTCAGTTGCAGGCCAATATCGATTCGTTGCAGGACGAAATCGACCGCGATCGCAAGCGAATCACCACGCTCGAGAACGCCGCCGACGCAGGAACGCAATCCAACCTCGCCAAAATTGCGGATATCAACGACAAAATCACGCGCAACCAGAACTCCATCGAGCTGTACCGCACGCAAATTGGCGCGACGATCATCAACCAGGGCGATTCCGTCAAGATCTTCAGCCCTGCCATCGCGCCGACGGCTCCGTATGCGCCGCGGCTGACGCTCAACCTGATGCTGGCCATCTTGATGGGTCTGATGATCGCGGCCGGCGTGATTCTCGTCCTCGATTACCTGGACAACACGGTCAAGTCGTCGCTCGATTTTCCAGGCCTGGCCGGAGGTCCGTTGCTGGCTACGGTGCGCGCGGTGGACAAGATGAAACCCGGGCGATCGCAGCTGTTCATGCTGGATGAGCCGAAGGGCATGGCGGCCGAATCGATCAGATTGCTGCGGACCAATATCGAGTTTGCCTCGGCGACTCGGGAGATGACCTCGTTCAGTCTGACCAGTCCCAATTCTGGTGAGGGGAAGAGCACGATTGCGGCCAACCTCGCAATCGCCCTGGCGCAGGCAGGATTTGCGACCATGCTGATCGATGCCGATTTCCGTCGTCCGACCCAGCATCGCATCTTCGGTACCGCGAACGATCGGGGTCTGAGCATGCTGCTGGCATTTCCGGAGAACGACTGGTCGGTGGCGGCACAACCGACCATGGTGCCAAATCTCTCGCTGATTCCGGCCGGTCCATTGCCGCCGAATCCTGCCGATCTGCTCAGTCTGGATCGCATGCAGTCCCTCGTTGCCGAACTTGGCGGACAGGTCGACGTGGTTCTGATCGACTCGCCGCCGGTGTTGGCCGTTTCGGATCCGCTGATCGTCGCGTCCCAGGTCGA
>JAPXRQ010000127.1:0-8704 GCA_033813515.1 Thermomicrobiales bacterium | reverse complement strand
CCCCATTTCCCCTCTCATCGAAGGGCCCAGGTCAGGACCAGGACGCGTGCTCCCTTGTCTTCCAGCTCGCTTTCCGAGCGCTGCAGGACGCGCATCACACCAAGGCTGCCAAGTTTGGCGGCAGCTGTTCTATCGAAGCTCCATTTGCAAGTGCCTGGAAGCCCGACAGCGGTGATCGCTGTTCCCGGGGCGGTGCCCCGTCCGTTGAGTCGTCCTCAACGGCCAACAGATAGTACAACCTTTCCAAAAGGCCGTCAAGGCAAATTGGGCAGGGATTTTCTGTTCCGTCGCCTATCGGAGCGCCGTCAATCGACACTCCGATGACCATGGTGACGGATCGACTCAGCCGGCGGCGATCGCTGCCGGATCCATCCAGACAAGCTCGATCAGATGACCGTCCAGATCAAAGAAATTCCGGCCATACATGAAACCCAGATCCATCGGTTCCTTGTTCGGGCTTGCCCCAAGTGCCAGCGCCTTGTCGGCCAGCTCGTCGACTTGCTCGCGACTATCGGCGGAGAGGGCAACGCTTCCCCAGACGCCGGCCTGGGTATCGGCGATCGGGCGCGTGGTGAAACCGGCCATCTTCTCGTGCTCAAGCAACATCAGCACGATGGTGTCGCTGATGACGATCGACGATGTGTTCGCGTCCGAAAACTGCTCGTTCTTCGTGAAGCCAAGTCCGGTGTAGAACTCGGTCGCTTTGGCGGCGCTCTCGACAACGAGGTTCACAAAAATCATCTGCGGCATTGCACTGGTCCTTCCATTTACCAATAACCGTTCTGGCTAATCATCGATTAAACCTCGACCGGATCGACACGGTTCACACTCGACCCTACCAGCCCCGAACCAAAGGGACAGAAACCCGGACCACCGTTCCATATAATGAACGCGCTGCAGGAGACACTGCGCCACCTATCCAGCGAGGAATTCCATGCGACGACCGGTCATCGGCATTTCATCGTCCTATTTTGTCGACAACGCGAGCCACGGCACATTCAACCGCCATTCGTTGACGGCCGCGTATTCCATCGGTGTGGAACAGGCGGGCGGGACGCCGATCATCCTGCCATTCCTGCCGAACTCGGTCGAGGGGTATCTGGATCTGATTGACGGGCTGATCATCAGTGGTGGCTCGGATTTTGATCCTGCCCTGTTCGGCGACGCCGACGTGCACCCGGCCACTTACGACATCACGCCCGATCGCGACGAGGCAGAGATTCTGCTGGTGCGCGGGGCAAAGGAGCGGGGCATTCCGGTTCTCGGGATTTGCCGCGGCATCCAGGCAATCGCCGTCGCACTTGGCGGGACGCTGATCCAGGATGTGCCGACGCAGTTCAGTCCCGAGATCGGGCACCGGCAGCATGAGCACGGGATCGAACCATCGGAGCCCGGGCACACGGTCACGATCACACCCGGAACGCAGGTGGCGGGCATTTACGGCGATCAGCCGGTGGGCGTGAACAGCTTCCATCACCAGGCCGTGAAGGATGTGCCGGCGGATTTCATCGTTTCTGCCACATCCGAGGATGGCCTGATCGAGGCGATCGAATCGACGGGTCCATGCTTCATGATCGGGCTGCAATGGCATCCGGAGATCATGTTCGAGGCGCACGAAGAGCATCTCGGTCCCTTTGTGGCGCTGGTCGACGCGGCCAGGAGCGCCAAACTCGTCTCCGCCTAAATCGGGCAAACCAAAAAGGCGCCGGGGAATTGATCCCTGGCGCCTTTGTCTTGTTCTGGTTTAGACAGTGGCCACTTCTTCGAGTGTGACCGTCTTGATGCCGCTATCCATCTTGGCAGCGACATCGGGTAGGGCGATCGCAATCGCTTCCTCGATCCGATCGACCAACCTGAAGGTCAGGTGATCAGCGAGACCAGCGGGCAGATCGTCCAGATCGACTTCGTTGCGGCGCGGGATGATGAACGTCGTCACCCCGGTCCGGCGCACGGCCAGACCTTTCTCCTTGATGCCGCCGACTGGCAGCACCTGTCCGCGCAGGGAGATCTCGCCGGTCATTGCGACATCCTCCCGGACTGGAACTCCGGTCAGGAGCGAGATGAGCGCAATGGTCATCGCCACACCGGCCGACGGGCCATCCTTCGGCACCGCGCCGGCAGGCACGTGGATGTGCAGATCGCTGTTCTGGAGGAAGTTCGGATCGATACCGAGCTCGGTGGCCCGGGTGCGGACCAGCGAGATGGCGGCCTGCGCCGACTCCTTCATTACATCGCCCAGCTGTCCGGTGATCGACCATGATCCCTTGCCTGGCATGCGCGAGGCCTCGATGAACATGATGTCGCCACCGACTGCATTGACGCCGACACCGATCGCGACGCCTGGTTGCGAGGTGCGGGCGGCCAGTTCCTCATAGAAGAAACGAGGTCGGCCGAGGAACTCGCGGATTTCGGGTCGGTCGATGGTCGAGGGGTACTCGGCCTGCTCCGCGACGCGGGTTGCGATCTTGCGGGTGACGGTACCCAGCTCGCGCTCCAGGTTTCGGACGCCTGCTTCGCGGGTGTAGTGCTGGATGACCTGCGTGACCGCCTCATCCTTCCATTCGACCTGATCCGGCTTGAGGCCGCTGTTCTCCATCTGCTTTTTGATCAGATACTGCCGGGCGATCTGGAGCTTGTCCTCGTCGGTGTAGCCGGCAAGTTCGATGATCTCCATCCGATCCCGGAGCGGAGCGGGAATGGTATCGAGCATATTGGCGGTCGCGATGAACATGACTTTCGAGAGATCGAACGCGACATCCAGGTAGTGATCGCGGAAGGCGTTGTTCTGCTCCGGATCGAGCACCTCGAGCAGGGCCGACGAGGGATCGCCACGCCAGTCATTGCCGAGCTTGTCGACTTCGTCCAGAACGAACACCGGATCGTTGGTGCCGGCCCGGCGAATGGCCTGGATGATGCGACCGGGCATGGCGCCGACATACGTGCGGCGATGACCACGGATCTCGGCCTCGTCGCGCACACCACCGAGCGACATGCGGGTCATTTCCCGTCCGAGAGCGCGGGCGATTGACTGGGCGAGGCTGGTTTTGCCGACGCCTGGCGGTCCGACGAAACAGAGGATCGGCTCGCGGTTGCGGATCGGGGTGCCCGATTCGTCCTCTGCGGCAGCGGCCTGTTTCAGCTTCTTGACGGCCAGGTATTCGAGGATGCGGTCCTTTATCTTTTCGAGACCGTAGTGGTCCTCGTTCAGGATCTGGCGCGCCCGCTGGATATCGATCTCGTCCTCGGTGCTCTTGTTCCATGGCAGTGAGGTGAGCCAGTCGAGGTAGGTCTTGATCACGCCATACTCAGCGGCGGCAGGGGGCAGCTTGGCCAGGCGATCTATCTCGCGCTGGGCCTCCTTCTCGGCCTCCTCCGGCATTTTGGCTTCGGCGATTTTGGTGCGGAGCTCGTCGATCTCGGCTTCGCTATCGGACGACTCGCCGAGTTCCTTCTGGATGGCCTTCAGTTGCTCGCGCAGGTAGTACTCGCGCTGCGACTTGCCCATCTCTTCCTGGACTTCGGTCTGCAGCTTCTTGCCGAGTTCGAGGACATCGAGTTCCTTTTGAATGAAGGCATTGAGGCGAATCAGCTTCTCCTGGACGCTGTCTTCCTCGAGCAGCTCCTGGCGCTCTTCCGGCTCCATGCGCAGATTGGTGGCGACCAGGTAGACCAGGTGGCGAGGATCGTCGACATTGATCGCAGCGGTGACCAGCTCATCTGGCAGGTGCGAAACCAGGGAAACGAGACGCTGGAAAAGCTCGAGGGTGTTGCGGGTGAGTGCCTCGACCTCGACCGATTCCTCGATCGTCTCGGGGAACTTCTCGACCTTGGCGACCAGGAATGGCTCTTCCGAAACCCACTCGATCACCCGCATGCGCTCGCCACCCTGCACTGCAAGGCGGACGCTGCCATCGGGCACGCGCATCATCTGCAGAATGCTGCCGATAGTGCCGATCGTGCGGACATCCTCCGGGCCGGCGCCTTCCAGTTCGGCATCGTTTTGCAGAAGCAGGCCGACATTGCGATCGCTCGACATGACATCGTCAATGAGGCGCAGGGAGCGGGGCTGTGCGGCGGCAAGGGGGACAACCGTCAATGGAAAGACGACCGTGCCCCGGAGCGGCAGGATGGGGATGGTGATGATGTTCGGTTCGGTGTCACCGTCCTCCGTTGCCTCTGCGTTTGCCTCGATCTCAATCAGATCGGCATCGGGGGCATCTTCGGCCACGGATGGCTCATCGATTGAAGTCGACGGCTGCTCCTGCTCGTCGGTGGGTTCTGGCAGATTGTTGTTCTCGGTGTATGTCATGAATCGATGTGCTTTCTATTTGGACGGTTCGGAGAGCGCTATGCGTCGGGGAGTGGTCTGGACCGGAGTGGCCTTGGGGATGCGAATGGTGAGCATTCCATCCTTATAGGTGGCGACCGCATCGTCGACGATCAACTGATCCGGGATGAAGATTTCCGCGGAGAAATCTCCGTAGGCAATACCGGCCTCGCGGTAGGAGCAGGTTGGCTGATCCTTCGGGCCGGGTCGCGTGCCGGCGATAGCGAGCACGTCGCCGTCGACCGTGACATCGAGACTCTCCTGGTCAATGCCCGCGAGTTCGGCGGTGATGATGATCTGGGCATCGGACTCGATGACCTCGAGGGCGGGCCGCCAGGTCCGACCGGTGGCGATCGGCATGGAGGTCGCCTGTGGGACCCAGGAGCGGAAAACGCGTTCCATTTCCCGTTGCACGCTAAGTGGATTTCGGTGCACTGAACGCTTGACTATGATCATGCGCGTCCTCGTTGGCTGTTTTCAGGTGGCAAGGCGGACCCGGCCTGCAAATACATTCTGTGGCGATTATACAGAAATCACCGCAATATTGCTACGGAGTGTATCAACCTTGTTCCGATGGTGAACCTAAACTTCCGATTAGGTAGTGACCGTCGTTTGACGTGGGACATGCCTCACGCATGCGGGTAGACTTTCCACTGTAACGGGCGGTCGCAGGTTTTGCGGCCGGGTTGAGGGGATTACGAGATCAGATGGCGGTCGGCGCGGAAACCAGAACCGAATCGACGCAATTGCAGACGATCATGGCCGCGGATCTCGAGCGGGTAACGAACCGTGTCCTCGAGGTGACCGAACTCTCCTATCCCGTGGCGTCTTCCATTATCCGGGACATCGTTTCGGCGGGCGGAAAGCGATTGCGTCCCCTGTTGGTGCTCCTGGCGGGACGGCCGTTCGCGTACGAGCAGAATCTCGACGAACTTGTCACGGCCGCGGCCGGTGTTGAGCTGCTTCATATCGCGTCGCTGGTTCACGATGACACGATCGATCGGGCGGCCCTGCGCCGCGGCAAGCCGACACTTAACTCGGTCATGTCGGTCGGTGGGACGATTCTGGTTGGCGATTTCCTCTTCGCGCAATCCGCCATGTTGGCCGCGCGAACCGGCGATGTCCGGGTGGTGGCGGTATTTGCCTCCACGCTGGGCGAGTTGTGCGATGGGCAGTTAATGGAACTGTTCGACGCACACTCGGTTGATCAGCAGATCGATGCCTACATGCGGCGGATCGGCGGAAAGACGGCGTCGCTGTTCGGCGGCGCGGCCGAAATGGGAGCGATCCTGGGGCGAACCGACGATGCCACGATCGAACAGGTGCGGTCGTTCGCGTATGAGATCGGTCTGGCGTTCCAGATCAAGGACGACATCCTCGATCTGACGCGGGACGATGCGACCCTGGGCAAGCCGGCGGGCAACGATCTGCGCCAGGGGACGGTGACCCTGCCGACCTTGTACTTTGCGCAGCAGATGGACCCGGCCGGGGATGATGCGGTGCTGCTGGAGCGGGTGATCACGGCGGAGGAACTGGACGATGCTGATCTGGATGCGCTCATCGGGCGGATTCGGGCATCGGGCGCGATTGAAGCGGCGACGGCAGAGGCGGACCGGATTCATCAGCGGGCGCTCGATCGATTGATCGCGGTGCCGGGTGAAGAACATCGGCAGATGTTGGCGGCGTGGGCGGATCTGGCGCTGACGGCCATCTAGTCTCCAGTCCCTAGTCCCTAGCCCCTAGCCCCTTGTCCCTTGTCCCTTGTCCCTAGTCCCTAGCCCGTAGTCGGTTGCCCGCCACGTTGGTTCGGCGGTGACGCTTCAATCAAGTGTCGGTCGGGCCGCCTGGAGCTAAAGGGCCAGGCTTCTCCAACGAAAGTGCGCTGAAGGCACTGGGAAAAGGGATGTTGCGCGAGGGTGCGGTTGCAGTCCCTTTAGCGGACTTTTCTTGGTAGGCCGGACCTTTAGCTCCGGCCGTGACGGTAACCCGTTTGTCACGGAGCGGCGTCGAAATGTAGTGCGCCGGTTCCATACGGCGCTCTTGTTCCCCATCCATGGTCGCGAGCAACTACCGCCCAACCATGACCGCTGGCGGGGTGTGGAACCCCCGCACTACATCATCACCGCGGCGGCACCGCATCCAACGACCGCCAATGTACCGCGCCGGGGTTCCGAACGATGCCGTGGTGGCCGCCTGGAGCTAAAGGCCCAGGCTTCTCCAACGAAAGTGCGCTGAAGGCACTCGAAAAAGGGATGGTGCGCGAGGGTTGGGTTGCAGTCCCTTTAGCGGACTTGTTTTGGTAGGCCGGACCTTTAGCTCCGGCCGGCCCGGCTGGATCGGTTTCGGTGAACGAGACCCGACGGTTGATGTGGTCATATTGAGCGGTCGCCCGTGGTCCCGAATTGGCGGGTACCGGGCGTGGAGGCGTCGTCGGTTGCGATCGGCGGATGTGCGGGTTTTCCACCCTCTCGATTGCAGCCGGGAAGGTTCGGGCGAACGCAGTTAGCCCCTACATTATGTCGTCTTGTCCGAGCGCAGAAGAGTCAGCGAGGATTCGCTCAAACGCGCCGGTTACAGGGCGACGAGGCTGGTTTCGTACATCTTGCCGAAGACGCGGGACCAGAGGGTGCCGGTGGGATCGACATCGTCGAAGTCGGCCTTCAATGTCTCGGGCATTTGATTCGTGAGCAGGATCGTGGCGCGCTTTTTGCGGTAGCGCTCATCGATGGTCTGGTCCAGCAGGGCGGCCTCGTGCCAGGCAGCGGGTCGCATGCCGATCAGGACGAGCATGTCGCTGGTAAGGAGGCGTTCCTGGGCCTGATCGGTCAGTAGGCGGGCGAGTTCGAACTCGTGGCGCTGGTGCTCGGTATCAAACGAGCCATCGCGCGGGGTGATTTCGGGCAGCCCCACTCGATAGACGAATGCGTTGAGGGCGAAATCGCGCCAGGGCAGGAGGCAGGAATCGATCGAGGCGTAATCCTGGCGCAGGCGGGCATCGATGAAACCAGCGATGCGACTCAGGCGGGGTCCGCTGGCGTTGAAAATGAACCAGCCCTGACCATGGCGGAGGCGTTGATCGAGCGCCTCGAAGTAGTGATTCAGGCGAAGGAGCAAATCCTGATCCTGAACCGGGGCCTCGTCGATGAAGTGCTGCGCGTCGGTCATTCAAATCACCGTCCTCCTCCACCATCGCAATTGCGGCGGGGAGCGATCGAATGGATTGAGTATCAATACCGCGAAACCGACCGGGGTGAAACAGCCGGATGGTCCGCTTTACGTCATGTGGTCTGGTTGTACGCCTCCTTGAACTGGCCGACAAATCGGGCGGCATCGACCGAGGTCGCGACCTTCCATAATGCGGCAGCATCGCGGGTGAAGACGGTGCGTCCTTCCTCAACACCGGAAAGCACGACGTCGATCCGGCCCGATTCGAGGCCAACCAGCGATGTATCGACGGCGACCGCCGTGGCAAGGGGATCGTGGAGTGGGAAATCGGACTGGGCGCGCTCGGTGAAGGAACGACGACAGACCTCGACCAGCATCTGGTTGAGCGGATCGGTTTTGGCAGTGGCGGCGTTCCAGTCAGTTGACGTGTACATGGTCTGGTGCGAGACATCCAGACCGACAGCGATCGCTTCCGGAAAATCGGTCGCAAAGACCTGGGCGGCGGCCTCGGGATCGGCCCAGATGTTGAACTCGGCGTGCGGCGTGACATTGCCGGGCACATCGTAGGCACCACCCATGATGACGAACCGTTTGAGCAGCGATGGCAATTCGGGCAGCACATTGAGGGCAATGGCGATGTTGGTCATCGGGCCGACCGCGACGAGGACCAGTTCGCCGGGATATTGACGGGCGAGCCGGATGATTGCGGCGGGCCCACGATCGGGTCCGAGTTTGGTGTCCGTCTCAGGAAACTGGGCATTGCCGAGGCCGTTCAGCCCGTGATAGTGGGCTGCGTCGCGGTGGGCTCTGGCCAGGGGACGTGAGGCGCCCTGATGGATCGGGACATCGCCGGCACCGATGAAGGCAAGCACGCGGCGGGTGTTTTCGGTGACATTGACGACATCGATATTGCCGGCAAGTGTGGTGACAGCGACGAGGTTCATATCCGGCCGGAGATGGGCGAGGCCAAGGGCGAGGGCGTCATCCACTCCCGTATCGACGTCGAGTATGAGGGGGATACCAGTGGCCAAGATTGTCACTCCGGATGGGTCTGATGATTGGGCCGCAGTATACCGAAGGTCAGGCTGGCTGTGTCCGCACGGCAAGGTAGAGATCGTTGACATTGGTGCCGGTCGGGCCGGTAAAGACGGTTGCGCCGATGGCTTCGAGGGGAGGGGCGCTGTTGTTGCGGGCAAGTTCGGCGCCGGGGGC
>JAPXRQ010000126.1:0-8712 GCA_033813515.1 Thermomicrobiales bacterium | reverse complement strand
GCACCCTGATTGCTGCCATCGTCCCGCTGATCGTCGGAGGAGTCGGAGTCGCCGTCATCCTGCTCGCGATCTACCTGACGGCGAATCAGACGGACCTTTCCATCTTTGTCCTCAACCTTTCAACCATGCTCGGCCTCGGCCTGGCAATCGACTACTCGCTCTTCGTGACCAGTCGCTACCGTGAGGAGCTTGCCCACGGCAGCGAGCCCAGAACTGCCCTGATCCGGACCATGGATACCGCTGGTCGGGCCGTCTTCTTCTCCGGATTGACGGTCTTGATCGGTCTCGGCGCACTGGTCACATTCGACTTCATGTTCCTGCGCTCGGTCGGAATCGCCGGAATCATCGTTGTGGGCGTCTCCGTCATCGCCGCGCTTACCCTCCTCCCGGCCGTGCTCGTCCTCATCGGCACCCGGATCGAGCACTTCCGCATCTTCCGCGTACCTGGCGACGACCTCTCGAACCACGGCTTTTGGGCAACCCTCTCGCGTTGGGTCATGAAACGGCCGGTGCTGGTTCTCATTCCGACGCTGGCGATTCTGTTGCTCCTGGGCGAACCATTCCGGCATGCAAACATCTCCTCGCCTGACGCCACAATCCTTCCCAAGACCACGGAATCTCGGCAGGGCTACGATCAACTTGTCGCCGCATTTGGCCCGGGCGAGATTTCCCCGATGGTGCTCGCATTCGAGTCGCCCTCGTCCATCTATGACCCAGCGAACATCGCCGCCATTCGCTCGGTCATCCGTCAGCTCGAAGCCGATCCCCGCGTGGCCCGGGTGGAAGGGTTCGGAGCCCTCGGTGCGGATGTCACCGATCAGCAAGCCGTCGGTCTGATCAACCTGCAGCGCCTGGCCGCCGAGAACGGTATCGGCTCCCGCTTCAGCCAATTCGCCAACGACAGCACCGCCCTCGCCCTTGTCTATCTCCACGCCTACCCGAACGACCCGGAAAGCAAGGATGTCCTCGCAGATGTCCGCGCCATGCCAGTCGGCGGAGATGTGACCTTTCTGGTCGATGGCGGGACTGCCGAGATTGTCGATGTGGTCAATGAAATGTACGGCGACTTCCCGCTGGCCATTGCCATCGTTGTCATTGCCACCTACCTGATCCTCTTCATCCTGTTCAACTCTGTACTGCTACCGATCAAGGCGATTCTGATGAATACGCTCTCGCTCTTCGCCTCGTATGGGGCGCTCGTCTGGATCTTTCAGGATGGGCACATGACGGGTCCGCTCCGGTTTGATCCGCAGGGGTATGTCGAGGCTTCCCTCCCCATCATCATGTTCTGCATCCTGTTCGGACTGAGCATGGATTACGAGGTCTTTCTGCTCAGCCGGATCCGCGAGGAATGGGACAAGACCCATGACAATACCGAAGCCGTCGCGGTGGGGCTGCAGCGCAGCGGTCGCATCATTACCAGCGCCGCGTTGATCGTGGTGGTCGTAACCATTTCGTTCATCTCGGCTGATGTGATTCTGGTCAAGGCGCTGGGTTTTGGAATCGCGCTGGCCGTGTTTCTGGATGCGACGATCGTGCGTGCGCTGCTTGTGCCGGCGACCATGCGTCTCCTGGGGGATGCCAATTGGTGGGTGCCGGGTTTTCTGCGTCGGAGCCACAATCCGTTCGCGGATCTATGACTCGCAGGCAAGACGCTCGCAACAACGTTCGATGTTGTCGTATGCGACATAGCGAAAACCAACTATTGCACGCCGTACACCCCTGTGCTACATTGTCAACGCATTCGCTGAATTGATGCGCTATTTTCTCGTAAACGACGTGTCGTTTCCGGCAGATGCGATTCGGTTTTTTGACCATCTGGCAGACATTGCGGGTCTCGCCAGGTTCCACAAGGCGTGCGGGCTACTATGGATATCATGGTCTCTTCCTCCTGGCGATCTCCGGTCTCTTCCCAAATCCCCGAAACGCCATCCACATTTGATGCCTCCCAGTCAATCGAGATCGATCCATTTGTCTTCCGCCACGGCCGCTACGAGGTCCGCCTCAGCCGTGAACGAGGCAATTTCGTGGTCGAGTACAGTTCATCCGGCCGCCTCTTTGGCCCGCGCGAGGTTATCTACACCGAACGCCACATCGAACCACGCCACGCCGCATGGGATGTGATGTGCCGGGTCATCCGCGCCACCGATTGCGAAGAAACCGGTATCACTATCGGTCGCCGCGCCATGGCCTGGCTGCAATCCGCCTCCTAAAACTGGTACAACCTCCGCATGCCGGAGTTACCTGAAGTCGAAACCGCCCGCCGCATCATCGAACAGACCGTGGTTGGCGCCCGGCTGACTTCGATCGACATTCGCCTGACCAAAATGTTGCGACTTTCCCCAATCCAGGACGCCTCCGTCCTGATCGGCGCGTCTCTGCTTGCTGCCCGGCGCCGCGCCAAGGTTCTCATCCTGCCGTTATCAAACCACCTCACCGTCCTCATGCACCTGAAGCTCTCCGGCCAGGTCTCGGCACACCGGCAATCGGAGCGCCACACGGCTGGCCACCCCTATCCTGATCCATTGGGCGACTATCCCCATCGAACCACGCATATCAGCCTCGGGTTCGATAACGGCTGGGATCTGCACATCAGCGATCTCCGCCAGTTCGGATGGTTCCAGATCGTTCCGGACGATGCCGTCGAACCGTTCCTCGCCGAACAGGCATTCGGACCCGAAGCCAACGATCTTTCAACGATGTCCGTCGCCGATTTCGCCGCCCGTCTCGCCAAACGGTCCGTGCCGATCAAGACCGTCCTGCTTGATCAGAAGGTAATTGCCGGCATTGGCAACATCTACGTCGACGAAGCGCTCCACAAGGCCAAAATCCATCCCGCCACACCCGCCAACCGCATCGAAACGAGTCAAATCCCGATCCTGCTGGATGCCATTCAGTGGTCGATCAATGCCGGTATCGAGATAGGCGGCGCAAAGATCGTCAACAACAAGGCGACCATGGTCAACGGCTTCCCCGAAGTCCACGCCCGTGTCGGGGAGGCCTGCCCCGTCTGCGGCGACACCATTGTCAAGACGCGCGTCGGCCAGCGCGGCACCTACTACTGCCCCACCTGCCAGCCCGTCCCCTCGCCGACATAATATCGAGACCCCCCAATCCAATCAGCTCGCATCCCGCCACAACTTCGCTCGGAAAACGTAGTGCCTGGCGTCTCTGCCAGGTCTCGCCGGAAGGCGAGGTCGCCCGAGGGCGATTTGCTCGCATCCCGCCACAACATCGCACAGATAACGTAGTGCCTGGCGTCTCTGCCAGGTCTCGCCGGAAGGCGAGGTCGCCCGAGGGCGATTTCCAGCCAGATGACCAGGTTCTACGCTGCAACCATGTCAGAAAGCCGCAAACCCAATCCCGGCCAGACCGTCAGGAAAGACCCCTGAATGGCGAAACGCTACTCAATTGCGGAACGAACCCAACCTCGAAGAGGTCAGCAAATGTAGCGCCTGGCTTCAGCCTGGCGCGCTCCAGACGCTCCGGACACCGGACACGGATCGACGAACCTGATCAACCGAATGCCATGGGACGATTCCTACGGGCGGAAATCCGTCTCCGCATCAATCGCCGAGATAAACCCAACGATCAGATCGACCGTGGCATCCATATCCCGAAGATTCAGCGTTTCGTTCGGTGAATGCATGTAGCGCACCGGAACCGACACCAGCCCCGTCGCTGGCCCCGGCCCGGTTCGGATCATCGCGTCGGCTGTCGTCCAGGTCAGCTTTGGCGCCGCCTGCACTGTGTAGGCGATTCCCGCGTCCCTTGCCGCTGCAACCAGCCGCTCGTAGACCACCGGATTGTTGGAGGGTCCCCGTGTCAGTACCGGACCCGAACCCAACGAAACCTCGTCATCCCGCTTCTTGTTCGCCGCCGGATAGTCCGCCGGGTGCGTGCCATCGACCGCAATCGCCACCAGAGGATTGACCTTGAATGCCGCCGTAAACGCGCCACCGTATGAGGTTTCTTCCTGCGTCGAGGCAATCCCGACCACATTCACCCATGGGCGCTCGGCCGCACATCGGCGAGCCACTTCCAGCGCAACCCAGGCGCCAAGCCTGTTGTCGAGCGCGCGCGACGACACGATATCGTCGGTCAGATGCAGAAACGGAGCTTCGACCACACCCGCATCGCCGATCGCCACTCGCTTCAGGGCGTCCTCACGAGATGTCGCGCCGATATCGATCCAGAGCGAACTCATCTTCGGTGCTTTTTCACGGTCCTCTGGCTCAAGCAGGTGGGCTGCCTTGCGCCCGATAACCCCGACCACGGGACCATTCGCGCCCATGATCCGGATCCGCTGCCCGGTCAGGACTTGGGCATCCCAGCCGCCGATTTCATCGATCCACAGGAATCCCTCCGGATCGATATGCATGATCTGGACGCCGATTTCGTCAATGTGGCCTTCTACGAGAACGGTCGGACGGTCATCACCAGTCCGCACCCAGGCGTACGAGTTGCCGGTCAGATCCCGATCCACCTCGTCGGCGAACGTCTCCGCCTCTGACCGCCAGTACGCCGCCACTTCGCGCTCAAAGCCGGATGGCCCAGCGGTATCAATCAACGTTCTAAAAAACTCCAGCGAATGATCATTCACCGCTGCTGTCTCCTCCCCCACTATCAGCGGACGATGCGTCGCCACTGTCGTATGACGAACCACCGTCATCTGTTGTTGCTGCTTCGTAACCCGGTTCTGTCGACGAGGTCATCTCGAACGTCGGCTCTGAGATCGGCGATTCCGATTCGATTGGCTCGCCCGGGAAATCCATCGGCGCAGCGTCGTCGGTCGCAGGATCAATCATCGGTTCCGGTTCAGGTTCCTGTTCCGGCTCTCCAGCCTCCGCCGCGTCTGAAACAGCGTCCGCAACCTCGTCATCGGAGGTTTCCATGGCCGATGCATCGACCCTCTCCTCCGAAAGTGATGTTGCCTCCTCTGCCACGATCGCCTCTTCGCTAATCGACAGGTCGTCTTCCGGGGCGATCAGCACGTCTGTGACGATCACATCAGCGTCCGCCGCGACCTCGTCGCCGAACGGTTCGGCCTGATCAGTCGCATTCTCGGCTGCGGCGACGATCACGGGCACGGTCACAGACTCTTCGGTGTCAAACAGCGGCTCCCCGGTCTCAGCGTCATAGCGGTTGCCGTAAACAGGTGCGTAGTCGTGCGCAGGGATCGGAGTTATTTCCTGAGGCGCTTCGGCATCGTTCGCATGAGATTGAGGGTTGTCAGCCGCATCAACGATTGCATCCGACGCAACGGCTGTGGCAACAACCGGCAATGCATCCGGGTCGTCGATTGGCTGACGATCGACAGATTGCTCCGCGATTGTGGCGACACCAACTGCCACTGCCGCCGGCGCCAGATTGGCTACCGGAGAACCAGGCTCTTCGACCGGTTCGAACACCGCGTGATCCGGCACGGCCTGATCCGATGGCGAAGCCGGCTCGATCCTTTCGGTCGCTTTGTCGATGTTCGTCTGTGCAATGACCGCCACCAATGTCGCGATCAGCGCGATCACCAGCACAGCCATCACGATTTCCCAGGTCATAGCTCGTTGCTCCGTGTTTCCGGTCGACGTGCCACAAACAATACCCGGAAGTCGGCCTCACTTCCGCTTTCCACCGAACCAGCGCCGCCCTCTCCCCACCGCAACACGCGAACATCGTCGAATCCTGCGACATCAAGCGCTTGCTCGATGTCCCGAATCGCAAATCCGTGCTCGATGTGCTCTTCGTCGAAACGCTCCCAGGCGCCATCGGCCCGCCGCTCAAAACCCGTCACCTGAAGAGGCGAGTTTGCGGTCGATTCGTCCCAATACGAGCGATAGACCAGAAAGCGGTCGGCGTCGTCGGCGGCCACGATCATGAAGTCGTCCCACCCCTCCGACAACTTGCGAATCGTGTTCACATCAAAGGCCAGATACCCGCCAGGGTCGAGGGCGGCATGCGCACACGTCAGAAACCTGCCCAGGTCCGGAAGCGTGGTCAGGTAGTTGACGGCGTCGTAGAAACAGGTGCACAAATCTACCGGCGCGGCGACCACGAAATCTGTCATGTCCGCCTCAATGAACTCGGCCGACAGCCCCGCCTCCGCCACCCGCTGTGTTGCCAGTGCGATCATCGCCGCCGATCGATCCAGGCCTGCAACCCGGATGCCACGCGCGGCCAGATCGGCCACAACGGCTCCGGTCCCACAGGCGAGATCCAGCGCCGACCTCGGGCGAAAACCGCGATCATCGAGATAGCGCAGCAGATTCGCTATCGACCGCTGCGAAAACCCGCTCTGTCCAATCGCGTCGTAGTGACGGCTGTATCGCTCGTACGGATCAGACCGCATTGCCCGGATCATTCAGGCACGCGCGAATCCAGGCGCCGATCTCCCGGATGGCCGCTGTGTCGATTCCCGTCGTGATCCCTCTGGCCTCGAACGCCGCCAGGACCGATTCGCTCGCGACATTTCCCGGCGCTCCCGGCGAGAATGGGCAGCCGCCCAATCCACCGGCACTGGCGTCGAAAACCCGGATTCCGGCTGCATACGAGGTCAGAACGTGATCGACCGCGAGGCCATGGGTGTCATGGAAATGCATCGCGACTGAAGTAACCGGAAGTTCCCGCGCGATCGCGTCCAGCATGGCTGCGACTTGATCGGCCGTAGCGGTGCCAGTGGTATCCGCAATCGAGACCTCGCCGCACCCAATCGCCAAGAGCCGTTTCGCCACATCGATCGCCTGCTGCGGTTGGACGGGACCAGAGTAGGGGCAGTTGAAGGCGACAGAAACGGCGCCGCGCACGCGAATCCCATCTGTTGCCGCTTTCGCCAGCACGGGAGCAAATCGCGCGAAGGACTCATCAATCGAACAGCGGATATTCGCCTGACTGAACGCCTCGGTTGCGGCAGCAAAGACCTCGACGGATCGGCAGCCCGCGGCTATCGCCCGGTCATACCCTCGCTCATTCGGCACCAATGCAATCATGTCTGTGCCATCGGTGACTCGCAAACCGCGAAAGACATCGTCTGCATCGGCCATCTGCGGCACCGCACTGGGACTGACAAAACTGGACGCCTCAATGCGCGTGCAGCCGGCTCCAACGAGGCGGGAGATCAGTTCGATCTTGATGTCTGTTGGCAGGGAAACGGCTTCGTTCTGCAAACCATCGCGAGGGCAGACCTCGACGATTTGCACGGCATCAGGCACGAGTCAGCAACTCGCTGTCCGCGAAGGCATGGGGGTAGTCGACCCGCGCGGTCGCCTCGGAGACGTATCCGTTCAGCACATCGGAAGCGATCAATTCCGGATCCCGCAATTCAGGCGATCCCAGTCCGCCGCCACCGGGCAGATCCAGAGTGATCTCCGTATCCGGGGCCAAATCTCGCGTGCCCTTTTGCATCAACCGCTCGCCGGTCGATAGTTCAATAGTCGCCTTGGCCCCATCGCGACCACCAGCGTATCCATGAGGCGCAAACAGCACGCGGTCGAAGAGCGGCGCGAATCGATATTGCTGCGTCGTCCGCACGCCCAGATGGAGCCGCTGTCCGCATCCACCGCGGAACTGTCCCGCCCCGCCGGAATCGGGTCGGATCGATCGTTCCCACATCACCACCGGGCTCAACTGCTCGATGACTTCAGCAGGCACCCCGCCGATTCCGCTGGGAAACGCGGTCGCATCGATGCCGTCCTTGGTCGGGCGCGCTCCGGTTCCTCCGCAGGAGAACCAGACATATGTGAATGGTTGTTCGTCCTGGTCGTATCCGGTGAACTGCAGGTTCCAGATGTTCGCGGCGCCTTCAGCCAGCACCCGCTCCGGAATGACCTCGGCCAGTGCGCCAAACACCACGCCCGGCAGGAAGTGGCCAAGAATGTGCCGCGCCGCCACCGGAGCGGGGCGAACGGCATGCAGGATGCATCCCTCGGGAGCCGTCACATGCACCGGCCGGAAACTGCCCTCGTTGTTCGGAACTTCCGGGGCAAGCGCGCACTTCATCGCATAGGTCGTGTACGCGTGGGTGTAGTTCAGCACGACATTGATGCCACGGGTGCTGGCAGGCGAACTCCCCGCCCAGTCGACCGTGATCTCGTCGCCCTGCTTGGTGATAGTCACGAATAGCCGCACCGGTTCCTCGTATCCATCCGCAAACACTTCATGCTGCAGGATCCGATCCGGGAGTTTCGCAATCGCCTCTCGCATCGCCTTCTCTGACCGCGCGATGATCTCGTCACCAAGGTCGATCAGCGACTCCAGGTGGAACTCCCGCATGAACGCGATCAGCCGCTCGACTCCAACATCGTTCCCGGCTACCTGGGCATGGATATCGCCCAGCACCGGTTCCGGCGTACGAACATTGGTCGCGATGATCTTGAACAGTTCATGGTTGGGCTCGCCACCGAAGTACAACTTGGTGACCGGGATGTACAGCCCCTCCTCGAAGATAGAGCGGCCGTCGGTCGAGAGACCAATCCCGCCGATATCGAGCACATGACAGCAGTTGCCGAAGAATCCGACCACCCGTCCATCCAGGAAGACAGGGGTGACCACCGTGATGTCGTGGAGGTGGCCCGAGGTCTTCTGCGGATCGTTCGTGACCAGCACATCGCCCGGTGTCAACGACTCGACCGGGTACTCGGCCAGGAAGTGGTGAATGCAGGTAGCCATGGCATTGATGTGGCCCGGGGTGCCGGTCACGGCCTGGGCGAGCATGTACCCACG
>JAPXRQ010000125.1:0-8768 GCA_033813515.1 Thermomicrobiales bacterium | reverse complement strand
AACCGATCTCCTGACCTGGTCGCAGCAAGCCGAGCAGCAGGGATTCTTCGGGGTCATGGCCTCGGATCACTTCCATCCCTGGGTCCCCAGCCAGGGTCAATCGGCCTTCGTCTGGAGCTGGATGGGTGCGCTCGGCGCCGTCACCAACCTCCGCTTCGGCACCGGCGTCACCCCTCCCGGCTATCGCTACCACCCCGCCATCCTCGCCCAGGCCGCCGCCACACTCGAAGCCATGTATCCCGGCCGCTTCTATCTTGGTCTCGGTGCTGGCGAAGCCCTCAATGAGCACATCACCGGCGAGTACTGGCCGGAAGCACCGACCCGCCTCGAGCGCCTCTCCGAATCAATTGAAATCATCCAGAAGCTCTTCACGGGCAAGGTCATCAAGCACAAGGGCGCGCACTTCAATGTCGAGAGCGCAAAGCTCTATACGCTGCCCGATGCCCCGCCGCCGATCTATGTCGCTACCTCCGGACCGATCAACGCCAAGCGCACCGGTAAGACGACCGACGGCATCATCCTGGTCGGAGCGGCCGACGACAAACTGAAGATGCTGCTCGATCGCTTCGGCGAGGGAGCCAGGGAAGCCGGCAAAAACCCGGACGAGATGCCCAAGATCATCCAGTTCAAGGTCTCGATTGCCGGAACTGAGGACGAAGCCATCGCCCAGGCCATCAAGGAATGGCCAAACGGCGGCATGGCCTTCGCCAAGGGCGATATCCGCAATCCGGAAGACTTCGAATCAATGGCCAAGCTGGTCAAGGCCGAGCACTACAAGAACCGCGTCCTGACCGATCCCAACCTCGACAACCACGTCAAGCAGATTCAGCACTATGTCGACCTCGGCTTCAACGAGATCTACGTCCACAACGTCGGTCGCAACCAGGCCGAGTTCATCGACCTCTACGGCAAGCACGTCATCCCCAACATCAAATTCTGACGCAGCACGGTGGTACGGGCATATCGCAATATGCCCGTTCCTGTTCCCCACCGGCATCTTCGGGAAACGATCGATACCAGCCTGTCGCGCAGGCCGCAATCGACCTACCCTTTTTGGCCGGTCATGGCTATGCCTTCGACGAACCAGCGCTGGGCGAAAATGTAGAGCGCCAGTATCGGTGCGATCGATAGCGCCACCGCCGCCATCATGATTCCCCGTTCCTGGCTGGTATTGCCGCTCAGTTCCGCAATCACCATGGTCAGCACCTTGAGATTCTCGGAGCGCACCACGATCACCGGCCAGAGATACATCTTCCAGGCGGTCAGAAACGTGATGATGCCGTAGGCCGTCAGGACCGGGCGGGAAAGCGGCAGGGTCAGTCGCCAGAATTGCTGCCAGTAGCTCGCTCCATCCAATCTGGCCGCTTCGTACATCTCATCGGGCAGCCGCAGGAAGAACTGGCGGAACAGAAACGTGCCAAACGCGCCCTGGGAAACGATCGGAATGATCAACCCCTTGTACGAATCGACCCAGCCCAGGTTCACCACCACCAGAAACGTGGGGATCAGCGTGACCTGCGGCGGAATCATCATCGTGCTCAGATAGATGATGAAAATGGGTCCCCGGAACGGGAATTTGATCCGGGCGAACGCGAACCCGCCCATGGTGGTCACAAGACCCTGCAGGAGCACGATCGAGAGCGAGAAGAACGCCGAGTTGAAGAAAACCCGCCCGTTGACCCGCTTGAACCCCTCGGTGTAGTTGCTCCACGCAAACGGATCCGGAATCCAGGTCGGTGGATAGAGGAAGACCTCCTGATTGGTCTTGAGCGAGGTCGTGATCATCCAGTAGAAGGGGAAGACACTGATCAGTGCCCCCGCAATCAGGACGACGTAGAGCAGCGTTCGAGTCGACTGGCGGCGGAGTGGAGATTCGTTCATGCGTAGTGCACCCACCGCTTCTGCAGTGCCCAGTTCGCCAATGTCACAAGCAATACCGCGATGAACAGCAGATACGCCTGGGCAGACGCGTAGCCCATCCGGAAGTTCACAAACGCGTTCTCGTAGATGTCATAGATGAGAATGTCGGTGGCGTGCAGCGGACCTCCCTGGGTGAGCACGTTGATGACATCGAAGCCGCCGACCAGCACATTGATGATCGTGATCAGCAGAACGAAGAACGTGGTCGGCGTGATCAGCGGAATCGTCACGTCCCGGAATTGCTGGAACCCGGATGCGCCATCCACCGCCGAAGCGTCGTACAGGTCACGCGGGACTTCCTGGAGCCCGGCCGTATAGAGAATCGTGTTGAAGGGAATAAGCAACCAGACCGTCATGAAGATGACCGCTGGCATCGCCCAGTCGAGACTGAACAACCAGTCCACCGGCTCGCCTCCCGCCCGGCGCAGACCGTAATTGATCAGACCGAAATCCTTGGCGTACATCCATTTCCAGACGGCCGCGGCCGCCACCGCGGAGGTCACGATCGGCAGGAAGTAGAGCGCCCGGAAGAGCCTGGTCGCGCGCCCCGCCTTGGTCAGCAACACCGCGATCAGCAGCGGAATCAGCACCGACGGGATCGTCGCTCCGACCGCGTAGTAGATCGATCGCCAGATCAGATCCGGGGTATCGGGGCGGTTGAAGAACTGCTCGTAATTGCCGAGTCCGACCCACTTTTTCGGTTTGAGCACGCTGTAGTTGTAGAGGCTGATGTAGAGACCATAGCCAACGGGATAGGCAGTAAAGAGCAGAAACAGAATCAGATTGGGACCAAGAAAAAGAAGCGCCCAGAGTCCGGCCTTCCAGTCCTTCTTCTCTTTGACTCGACGTGATTTCCAGAATCCACCGGAGCTCTTTGACCCCGGTGCGACCGGGGCCGGGCTGACTTGCATTGCTGCACGCGGCCTTTCGCTTGGGCATCCTCAGATAGCCAAAGAGGGGTGGGTGACCGCGATCACCCACCCCACATCGATTGCGAGCGCCTACTCGAGCAGGGAGAGCGTCGCCTCTTCTGCCATGCGGTTCACGGCCGTCTCGACGTCCATCTGACCGAGCAGCACGGCATCGATACCATCGAGCATGGCCTGCCGGAAGGCGCCAGTGCTGTAGAACGGAAGCGGCGGCGGCACCATCGCGTCCTGCGTGGCATCGACGAACACCGCGTTGTTCGTGGGCGGGGGCGGCAAATCGCGCCAGGCCGGATCCTCGTAGAACGTCGTGATCGGCGGAACCGTCAGGTAGTCCTCCATGAAGACGATCATGCCCTCGGTGAAGATGAACTGCATCAGCTGCCAGGTCGCATCCGGATTCGCGGTCTGCGATGAGATCGCGTAGCCCTGCGTGCCCATTCCCGTCTTCCGCATCGCGCTTCCAACCGGAACCAGCTCGACATCCCAATCGTCCGTCAGCTGCGCGCGGAATGTCGGGGTCAGAGCGCGAACCGTGAATGTCATGGCCGCCTGGCCGACCGCGAACGGAGTCCACGGGCCGCCCAGCGTGTCCTGCACGGATGGCGGGATGAACCAGCCGTTCTGGAGACCCTTGAAGATGATGCCCCAGGCGCGGAGACCGGCCTCCGAGTTGAACACGGCTTCGGTGCCTTCGGCATTGAGGATTTCGCCACCCTCGGCAACGACCATCGGCACCCAGTACGCCCACCAGTCGGTCGCGGCGGAAACGCCGTATTGTGTGGTGGCTCCGTCATCCGCTTTGATGGTCAGTTTCTCGGCGGCGGCGAGCATGTCGTCATAGGTCCAGTCCGGCGTCGGATAGGGAACTCCGGCGGCATCGAACTTGGTCTTGTTGTAATAGGTCACGACAACATCGGCCGCGCGAGGCAGGAATCCGATCTTGCCGTCGTACTCGGCCAGCGAGAGGAAAAGCGGATCGAATGTATTCAGATCGAATCCGGTCGATTCAGCCAACGGGCGAATGTCGGCCGTCAATCCCGAATCGAAGAACGGCTTCGTGTACACATCCGCGCTCACGAAGATGTCGGGCAGGGTGTTGGCGACGATATCGGTCAGCAATTTCTGGTCGTAGGTTGCCCCGTCGTACTTGAGCACGGTGACCTTGAAGTTGGGATTTGCCGCAACGAACATGTCGGACACCTTCTGGAGCATCTCCGGCTCCGTGCCCTCCAGGTTGTTGGTTGCCCAGGTCAGCTCGAAGTTCTCGTCCTGGGCGTATGTCCGCCCGGTTGCAGTGTAGACAGCGAGCGCGCCTGCGCCCGAGGCGAGTGAACCAAGTACCTTGCGTCGAGAAGCTCTGTATTCGTTCAAAACGGCTCTCCGTTCATCGTTTCCAGACCGCGCCTGCGATCCGGACCGGCGCCAATGCCGGCATCACACAACGGCTTCAAGAAAGACGACTGACCGTCCGCGCAGCTGCCGCCGGACCACACCTCTCCTTTCCCCGCTTGCGCGAGTCTCTGCCTGCAAGAGCGTTAGGGTACCAATTCAGCCTGCCTCGTCAACTGACCCGTTCGGGTGATCCCGAAGTCTGGTCACGCTCAACCCCGGTTGCGCAGATCCGTCCGTTGCCGCAAGCTCTCGCAACATATCGCTGCAAGAGTGAGGGCACCCGTCACCGATGACCGATTCCGCGCATCGCCTCCGTTTCGCCTACAGCACCATCAACTGGAGCGCGACCTGCGATATTCCGACGTGCCTCGCCGAAATTCGCGCAACCGGCTGGGGCGCCGTCGAGCTCTTCGGCCATTCCCTCGACCAGATGGGCACTCCGGCCACCATCAACCGGCACCTCGCCGGCCTGGTCCCCGCCACGGTCTTCGCGGGGATTGATCTCCCGGTCACCGAAGAACAACGCAAGACACTGAAGAACCGCATCGTCTTCGCGGCCGAGATCGGCGCCGAACAGTTCGGCCTGGTTGGTGGCGGCAGACTCCGTTTTCGCCCCCCGACCGAATCCGAATACAACGAATTAGCCGATTTTTGCGAGGAACTGGCGCTCTTTGGCGAGCCACTCGGCGTGACCGTCAGTTACCACCCCCATGTCGCCTGCACCATTGAGACGTCGCAAGAAATCGACCTCCTGGTCGCTCGCACCCGTGCCCTGCGACTCTGCCTCGACGCTTCCCACATCGCGCTGGTCGACGAGGACCCCATCGAAGTCATCGACAATTACTGGGACCGCCTCGGCTACATTCATCTCAAGGACTGGGGACGAGGCAAGTTTCAGGAACTGGGCCGCGGTTCAATCAACATTGATTTCCCGGCCATCCTCCAGCATCTGGTCAATCGCTCGTTTGATGGGTGGGTCGTCCTCGAACAGAGCACCAGCGAACTGAATCCGAAACACAGCGCCCAGATCAACGCCGATTACCTCTCGGCCCTTGGTTACGACATCGGCTGGTCGGGCAAGTGACACTGAATCTCGCCCTGATCGGCTGTGGCGGGATGGGCCGCCGGCACATCCGCGGCATGCACAAGCTCATGCTCACCGGTCAGCAGCGCTTCAATCTCGTCGCCGTCTGCGATGTTTACGAACCCAATGCCGAACTCGCGACCGACCTGGCGACCGAACTGCTCGGAACCACACCTCAGCGCTTCACGTCGATCACTGGGGCCGCCGCTGCCATCCCCGATCTGCACGCGGTGATCATCACCACCGCGCCCGATTCCCACGCCGACATCGGCATTGAGGCGCTGAATCTCGGACTCGATGTCATGGTCGAGAAACCAATCGCCCTGACCGTCTCGCAAGCCCTTCGCCTCGTCGAAGCGGGACGCCAAACCGGGCGCACACTCGCCGTCGCCGAGAATTACCGGCGCGATCCCATCAATCGCCTTGCCAAAGCCATCGTCGATGCCGGCATTATTGGCGCCCCGTACCTCATGATCCAATCCTCGTCTGGCTCCGGCGAAAAGGTCATCATCACCCCCTGGCGCCATCGCAAGGTCTCTGGCGGAATCGTCGTCGACATGGGCATCCATTACGCCGATATCCTCGAATACTTCCTGGGCGACATCGAGTCCGTATTCGCCAACACTGCCGTCGTCGACCAAAAGCGGGTCGACAACGAGGGGGTCTGGCATGAGGCCGATGCCGAGGACCTCGCCGTCGGCACTGTCCGGTTCGCGTCCGGCGCGATCGGCAACCTGCTCATCGATCTTGCCGGCCGTGGTCAGGGGCACTTCAGCCGCATCATCCACGGCACCGATGGTTCCCTCGCAATTCCGCAGGATCGAACCGGCAATCCGCTGATCCTCTCGCTTCGGCAGGACGGCTCTGACCATGAGATTGACCAATCCGAGCTGCTCAACCTGGTGCCGGATTTCCGGCTCGATCCCGTTACCGCCGCGCTCTTCGGCGGCGAGCGCCTGACCACATACGACCTGCCATTTGCCGATATCGACGCCAACCTCCTCGCAATCGAACAGGCCGATTTCGCCGATGCAATCACGAACTCCCGCGATCCGGAAGTCGATGGTGCCTTCGGCCTCCGCTCGCTCGCCATTGCCTATGGCCTGATTGAATCCGAACACCTCGGCCGCCCGGCAGACATCGCAACGATGCTCCAGAATGTCGATACGCCGTACCAGTCTGAACTCGATGCCGCAATCGCTGCCAAGTGAAAGGGACTCCGTCGTGCCTGTTCTCAAGATCGGCGTCTGGGACAACATCGGGAACACCCTCCTCGGCATGCGCCCGTGGGAGGACTGGGACGCTCAAACACAGGACCGCTTTCTCGCGGAAGACCCATCAGCGCAAGATCGTATTAAGACGCTTGCGGACATCTTCCCCGATTACGACATCAGACTGACCTGGCTCTACGATCCGGAAAAGTCGCGCCGCGGCTTCGCATCATTCATCGATGAGCATGGCGACGGCCTCCGTGCGGTCGATTCCGTCGAGGTGATGACCGACACACTGGCCGATCTCGACGTCTTTGTCCTCCACAAGGAGATGCTCCCGGCGCAAGCACTGGACCGGGCCGACAATCTCCGCCTGATTCAACATCTGGGATCGGACTACCGCGGCATTCCCCTTGGCGCAGCCCGCGCGAAAGGCATCCCCACCGCCGCCAGTCCCTTGGTCAACTATTCAGCCGTTGCAGAACATGTCTGGGCAATGTTGCTCAGCAGCATCAAACGCATCCCGGCCACCCAACAGCGCATGATGACCGGCGACTACATGGACCAGTGGGGCCCGTTCTCGCCCGAAGTTCGTATTCTCAGCGACATGTCGATCGGCTTTCTCGGTATGGGCGAAATCGCCCGGCCTATGGCCCGCGTCGCCCAGGCGATGGATATGCGCATCCTCTATTGGGATATCGTCCGCTTCCCTGACCTCGAAGCACGGTACGGGATGGAATTTGTCGATTGGGAGACGCTCTTCAGCGAATCCGATATCGTCTCAACCCAGCTCGCCCTGAACGAACAGACCGCGGGCATCATCGGCTCGCGTGAGTTTGCGATGATGAAGCCAACCGCGATCTTCACAAACTCCGCCCGCGGCAAGCTGGTCAACGAACCGGACCTGGTCGCCGCCCTTCAGAACGGCACCATCGGCGGGGCGGCATTGGAAGTCTTCTACGACGAACCGCTGCCACTGGATAGTCCGCTTCACGCTCTGCACAAGGCCGATCCCAACCGCATCATCCTCTCCCCACACTCCGGCGCCCAGGGTCCCTGGACCTGGGTCCGCGACTCCCGCGAGATCTGGGACAACGTTCGCCGCCTGGTCGACGGCCAGCCGCTCAAGTACATCGTGGAGTGACATCAATGCCTGCACCGCACTTCGGGTACTGCCTGCCCATTTTTGCCAATCCGTCGGCCGGTCTCTTCCGGACGCCCGCCTACACCGCCCTCGACGCCCGCCAAACGCTCGATCTAGGCATCCAGGCGGAGGCGCTCGGGTTCGATTCGCTTTGGGTCGCCGATCACCTCATGCTTGGTAAGGACGAGGCCATCCTTGAAGGTTGGACCACTGTCAGCGCGCTCGCCGGCGCAACCACAACCGCCAAACTCGGCGTCATCCACCAGTCCAATTACTTCCGCAGCCCGGGCCTCAGCGCCAAGATGATCGCCACGCTCGATGCCCTGTCCGGTGGCCGCTTCATTCTGTTCTTCGACTTCGGCCGCCAGATGCGCGAACACCGCAATTACGATCTCCCCTACCCCGACGATGTGGACCAACGGGCCCGCGAGGCACTCGATGGTCTGGAGATCATCCGCGCGCTTTGGGCCGCAGATCGTCCCGTGACAATGCGGCGCGGCCCCTTTGCGGTCAGCGATGCCGTCTGCAATCCCAACCCAGTCCAGCAGCCCCATCCGCCCGTCTGGTTCGGCGAAATGGAACCGGACCTCATTGACGCAACGGCGCGCTTTGGCAACGGCTGGAACACTACACCCGTCTCCCTGCCCGAACTCGATCGCCGTCTCGCCATCCTCCGGGAAGCCTGCGCCAGGCACAACCGGCCGTTCACCGAGATCGAAATCAGCGTCGAAATGCAGGTCTTGATCGCCGAAGACGGCGATGTTCGCCCCCAAATCCGACAAATGCTCGACCTCGCCCCAAACCCGGACCAGATCGATCCCCAACTTCGCGCCTTCGCCAATGGAACGGCCGACACCCCGCCATCGTCGTTCACCGACATCACGATCTACGGATCACCAGCCGATGTGGCCGCCGGATTGCAGGCATACATCGATCACGGCACAAATCACTTCCTGCTCTGGTTCCTCGGCGCACCGGATTCCACCGACATGACTCTCTTCGCCGAAAGGGTTATCCCGCTCTTCCGTCCGCACTAGCACGTTCACCGGCACTACTCGGAGCACCAGCATCTTCAGCCGGTTTCACAA
>JAPXRQ010000124.1:0-8878 GCA_033813515.1 Thermomicrobiales bacterium | reverse complement strand
GTTCATGACCTTGTCGCTCATCTGGTTGTGATCGCGCTCGCGGACGGCATCCGGATCCTGGCGAGAAGTGAACCCGAGGTTCATCTCGCGCGAGATCTGCTCGGCGCCGACATTGGAGGTCATGATGATGATCGTGTTGCGGAAGTCGACCTTGCGGCCCTTGGCGTCCGAGAGATTGCCGTCTTCCATGATCTGGAGCAACATGTTGAACGCTTCGGGGTGGGCCTTCTCGATCTCATCGAGGAGGATGACCGAGTACGACTTGCGGCGCACAGCTTCGGTCAACTGGCCACCTTCGTCGTAGCCCACATAGCCTGGAGGCGCTCCGACGAGACGGGCGACGGCATGCCGCTCCATGAATTCGGACATGTCGATCTTGATCAGGTGGTCTTCCGAGCCGAACATGAACTCGGCAAGCACCTTGGCGACGAGCGTTTTGCCGACGCCGGTCGGGCCGAGGAAGATGAACGAGCCGATTGGTCGCTTCGGATCCTTGAGGCCGGCACGGGCGCGGCGGACTGCCTTGGAGAGCGTCGTGATCGCCTCGGACTGGCCGATGATGCGCTCGTGGAGGGCTTCCTCCATCTTGAGGAGGCGTTCCGATTCCTCGCCGGCGATGCGGTAGACCGGGATGCCCGTCCACATCGCGACGACCTGGGCGATGTCCTCTTCGGTGACGTAGGTCTCCTCTTCGGCGCGCTCGTCCTTGAAGGCCTGCTCCTGGTCCTCGATGCGGGCCTTGAGCTTGGTTTCGCGCTCGTGGAGTTCGTGGGCGAGCTGGAAGTCATCATTGCGGATGGCTTCGTCCTTCTCGCGTTCGATCGATTTCAGTCCGGCCATTGCCTCGCGATACGAGGGCGGCGCGGATGAACGCTGCATGCGGACGCGTGAGGCGGCCTCGTCGATCAGGTCGATGGCCTTGTCCGGCATGAAGCGATCGGTGACATAGCGTGCGGCCAGGGACGAAGCAGCCTTGAGGGCTTCATCGCTGATCTTGAGGCGATGGTGCTCCTCGTAGAGCGGGCGAACCCCGGTCAGGATCTGGATGGTCTCGTCGATCGACGGCTCATCAACCTTGACCGGCTGGAAGCGACGCTCGAGGGCGGCATCCCGCTCGATGTACTTGCGATATTCGTCGAGGGTGGTGGCGCCGATGGTCTGGAGTTCGCCACGGGAGAGGGCTGGCTTGAGGATATTGGCCGCATCGACCGCACCTTCCGCCGCACCCGCACCGACGAGGGTGTGGAGTTCGTCGACAAAGAGGATCGAGCCGGTCTCCTTGACCTCGGCGACGATCTTCTTGAGGCGCTCTTCAAACTCGCCGCGGTACTTGGTGCCGGCGACGAGGGCGCCGATATCGAGCGCAACCAGGCGCTTGTTCTGCAACGTATCGGGGACATCGCCGGTGACGATGCGCTGGGCGAGGCCCTCGACGATGGCCGTCTTGCCGACGCCGGGTTCGCCGATCAGGGCAGGGTTGTTCTTGGTCCGGCGCGAGAGGATTTGCATAACGCGGTCGATCTCGGTCTGGCGGCCGATGAGCGGCCCGAGTTTGTTCATGCGGGCGGCTTCGGTCAGATCGAAACCGAGGGCATCGAGATAGGGTGTCTTGGTCTGGCCCTTGGCCTGCGGAGATTGACTGTCCTTGGCGACGAAATGCATCACCTGGGAGCGGACCTTTTCGAGGTTCACCCCGAGGGATTCGAGGACGCCGGCGGCAATGCCTTCGCCTTCACGGACGAGGCCAAGCAGGAGGTGCTCGGTGCCGATGTATTGGTGATTGAGGCGGCGGCCTTCTTCGACAGCCAGTTCCAGCACCTTCTTGGCGCGGGGTGTCAGGCCGATTTCGCCGACCGGGGCCGATTCGCCGCGGCCGATGATGAACTCGACGGCGGAACGGACCTTGGGCAACTGGACGCCCATGTTGGTGAGGACCTTGGCGGCAACGCCATCGCCCTCGCGGACGAGACCAAGCAGGAGGTGCTCGGTGCCGATGTAGTTGTGGTTAAAACGCTGAGCCTCTTCCTGAGCCAATTGGAGGACCTTGCGGGCCCGCTCAGTAAATCGATCGAACTGTGCCATGGTGAGGCTCTCCCAATTGAAAGCGCCCGAGACTGTTTCTAGTCGCTACGCACTTCTATTTTGAACAAGCATACGAGATTGGGGATTGCCCGGACGTACTGCATTGGAAATCTGGCGACCTCCTTCCCGAAGCTGTGTCTCCATTCTAAACGCATGAGCAGGGGTTTCCGGATCAGGGTTCCTGCCAGTACGGGCAGTGAGCGGTGGGCGGTTGGCGGTCGGCGGTTGGCGGTTGGTTGTTGCAGAGGTTATGTAGTGTCCGCCTTCCGGGGCGGTTTTCCGTGATTCTTCGAAGCAGAAGCCCTGGGCGCAGCAGCGAAGGACGTAGTGGCGCGTGTTCCAGCTCGTGCCAAACGGGATGGTCGTTGGAGCCGGTGTGCTTACCCGATGCAACCCGCTTGCGATTGGCTGGAACAAATCGCACTACGTTTGGAATGTGTGCTCCAATTCAACGGGATTAGGTCGGCGGTTGGCGGAGATTGGCGGCGGTGGTGCGGATCGATTCGAGTGAGACGGCAGCGGACAGCATCGCATCGACAAGATTGGGTTCGTTCAGATCGATCAGCGCCAGGAGAATGTGATCAGAGCCCAGTGGCATGAAGCGCATGCGTCCGAAAAGGTCAACGGCGGATGAAATCGACTCCAGCGTGAATTCGGCCTGCTCTCCGTCCTCGGCTGCATCGTCGGCCGCTCTGGACTCTGGTTGTTGCAGCGCACCCGGCTCGAGATGAATGCCGCACTCCTCCAGCACGCGCCTTGCTCGTCCGTCCCTGTCGGTCAGTGACGCGAACAGGATGTCGGTTGTTTCGATCTGATCACGGCCGCTCTGACCGGCGTGGACCCCTGCCCTGGCCGTGATGTCCATGAGAAAGGCGGAGATCGCGGTCGTATCAGGCGCCGAAGACGGGAGCGGGGGTGATCCGGATGTACCCAGCATCACCGCCTGACGAGCGCGATCGAGATTGACACCGAGGGATTCTAGTACGCCGGCGCCAATGCCCTCACCCTCCCGAAGCAGTCCGAGCAAGATGTGTTCGGTGCCGATATACCCGTGATTGAGACGGCGACTCTCTTCGACAGAAAGTTCGAGCACCGCTTTGGCTCTGGGGGTAAGTCCGACGTCGCCGGTTACTTGCCCTTGTCCCCGCCCGATGATGAACTCGACGGCGGCCCGGACCTTGGGCAGCTGCACGCCCATGCTCTTCAGGACACGAGCCGCCACGCCATCACCCTCACGGACGAGGCCAAGCAGGAGGTGCTCGGTGCCGATGTAGTTGTGGTTGAAGCGTTGCGATTCTTCCTGGGCGAGTTGCAAGACCTTGCGCGCACGCTCGGTGAAGCGATCGAAGTTGCTCATGCCGGGGTTCTCCGGGGGTTGTGCAAAAACGGGCGTTGTTCAGAAGCAGTCGCAGGTGGTTACCCCATCGTACGGGGCATGGCAAGGGGGAGGACGTGATTCGGCGCGGGACGGAATTGACCTGGACGCTTTTCGCCGTCGAGCGAGCAGGCAAACAGCGGCGGCGGGTTTACGTTCGCAGATCGCGTCGATATATCGATTGCCGCCACCCTACCCTGTGCCACCATCGGGCGTAGCGTTCCACCCCTGATTGGGACCTCTCGTTCCCCCACTGCGTTCGTCGGCCGTGAGACGGTCTCCAGCCCGCGACGGTTGTCGTCGCTACCATGCCGCATCGCAATGCGGCGCTACATTTGATCGTCTTCCGCGTGTCACCAGATTTGTCGGGATGAGCATCGCCTTCGGGTGAGGTGGGTCGGTGGCCAGGACGCGGCACGAAAGGCGGCTGTTTGAGCCCCTTGAGCGGGCGTTCGTTTTGGTAGCCCGGACCTTTAGCTCCGGGCGTTGTCGGGATCCGGTTGACGGTCTGCGCGCCCGGTTTCCACGTGTCACAAGGGGTGGCGCGGCATGAAAAACGGGATCGATTGCTCGATCCCGTTGGTGTTACCTGGTTGTGGACTGACGACTATTTCTCGTCGTCTTCGACCTCGGCGCCGGCGGCTGCGAATGCGGCCTCCATGGCGCTCATCGGCTCGCGATCACTGCTGACCGACTCGGAGATGAGATCGGCAACTGCGGTCGGGGCCGGAGCCTCCTCAGCGTCAGCCTTCGGGGCCTTCTCTGCCTTCGGCTCGGATCCGCCCTCGCCGTCCTCGTCCTCGTCATCATCGCGACCGCTACCCGGCTCGATGCCTTCCGCTTCGAGGGCGGCGTTGATGGCGGCGACGATGCGATCGCGCTCTTCCAGGATGCCCTCACCGAAGACGGCGAGCAGTTCCGGATCCGGCGTATCGAGCGCGCGGCGGAGGCTGAGGCCCATGCGGCGGCGCTGCGGATCGATGCGGATGATGCGAAGGATGAGCTCGTCGCCCTCCTTGACGATCTGCTTCGGATGCGTGATGCGCTCGTCTGTGATCTCGGAGACGTGGATCAGACCCTCGATGCCATCCTCGATGCGGGAGAAGGCGCCGAAGTTGGCCAGCTGGGTGACCGTACCGCGGACGAGCTGTCCGACTTCGTACTTGTCGCCAACCTGGCTCCACGGCTCGGCCTGGGTGCGCTTGAGCGAGAGGGCAATCTTGCGCTCCTGCGGGTTGATCCCGAGGACCGCAACTTCGACCTCCTGGCCGACCTTGAGGATTTCGCTTGGGTGGCGGACCCGGCTCCAGGAGAGCTCGGAGAGGTGGACGAGTCCGTCCGCACCGCCGATGTCGACGAATGCGCCGAAGTCGCAGATGGAGGAGACGCGTCCGGTTCGAACCTCGCCCTCCTTCAGCTCCTCGATCAGCTTCTCCTTCATCTCGTCGCGGCGCTCCTGCATGGCCTGGCGCTCGGAGAGGATGAGGCGGTTGCGATGACGGTTGATCTCGATGACCTTGAGGTTGAGCTTGGTGCCAATCAGCTTGGCCATATCGGCCTGCTTGCTGGCATCGTCGCCACCGCGGATCTCGGAGACCTGCGAGGCGGGAACGAACCCGCGCACACCATCGAGATTGACCAGGAGACCACCCTTGTTGTAGTTGGTGACCTCGGCCTGGATGGCTTCGTTGGCTTCGTAGAGCTCCTGAAGGCGGCGCCAGCTCTTCTCCTGGCGGGCGCGGTCAATGGAGACGACCGCCTGGCCTTCCTGATTCTCGGGCTGGACCACGAATACGAGGATGGTCTCCCCGATGCCCAGGGCGTCTTTTTCTTCGGTGTTCAGGCTGGAGAATTCGCGCGACGGCACGATTCCCTCGGACTTGGATCCAATGTCGACGAGGATCTCATCGCGATCGATGCGCATGATGACGCCGTCCATGACGTCACCGTACTTGAGCGATTTGTACTCAAGAGAAGGATCGTTGAGAAGCTCTTCCATGAGCGACATCGGCTGAGCAATCTCGGCCTGTTCGCTCTTCAAACTCGAATCCGTCACAGTCATTAAGGAATCCGTTACCGATCTGTTAAGAACACGCGTTATTGGGAACGAGCCACCAAAGGCACACCCAAGCCCGCGTCGCGAATGACACAGCACGCAATTGTAGCAATATTGGGTAAATGGTCGCAAGTGGCGGGATGTCGCAGGTTGAAGGTCGCACGTCGTATGTTGGACGGAAGCCGTGCGAGAATCGGTGAAACCTCGTCTTCACCCCTTCTGCTTTCGACCTCCGACCTTCGACCTTCAACCTGCCGTCAGGCCTGTCTTTGCGGCGACATCGGCCAGGGCATTGGTTGCTTCGATGACATCGGCCTCGGAGACCCAGCCCATGTGGCCAATGCGGATCACCTTCTCAGCGTAGGCGCCCTGCCCGATCTGGAGGAGGACGTTGTGCTCCTTCATGACCTGCTCGACAACAGAGCTGGCGGTGAAGCCATCCGGAACCTCGATCGCCGTCAGGGAGTCGGAGGCAACGGCAGGATCGGCGAAGAGACGGAGACCGGACTCGGTCACGGCCTGCCGGGTGGTTTCGGCGACGAGGTGATGGCGCGACCAGACATTGTCCCAGCCCTCGGTCTCCATCAACTCCAGCGCGGCATCGAGTCCGAAGATCAGGTTGAGCGGCGGTGTGGTCGGGGTCATATGCTTGTCGGCGAACGATTTCATCTCGGCCATGTCCCAGAAAAAGCGGAGGTAGCCGGACTGCTCGTACGCCTCCCACGCACGCGGGCCGATCGCGCAGAAGACGAGACCAGGCGGGCACATCCAGGCCTTCTGGGAACCTGAGAGGACGAAGTCAAGATCCCAGGCATCCATCTCCAGCGGAAGTGCACCGGCTGAACTGACCGCGTCGACAATGGTCAGGCAGTCATGGGCGCGGGCGACGGCGGCGAGATCGGCGAGCGGGTTGGTCACGCCGGTCGAGGTTTCGTTGTGGGTGATCAGGACGGCGCGGCAATCGGGAACCTCAGCGAGGGCCGCTTCGAGATCCTCCGGGAGAACCGCCTGCCCCCACGGTTTGGCGACCCGATGGACCTCCAGCCCGAGGCGTTCGCTGACCCTGGCGAAGCGATCGCCAAAATCGCCAACGGTCGTGACGAGGACGGCATCGCCCGGGGAGAGCAGGTTGGTGATCGCAATCTCCCAGCCGGCCGAGCCGCTGCCTGGCCAAAGGAGGACGGGGCTTGTCGTGCGGTGTGCCGCCTGCAGGCGCTCGAGCACGCGAGCCATGATCGATTTCAGGAGCGGACCGCGATGGTGAATGGCTGGTCCGGAGAGGGCTTCGCGCACCTGGGGAGGCAAGGGAGTCGGGCCGGGAAGGCGGAAGTTCAGATGCTCGAAGGTCTCGAAATCCACGAGGTTGGTTCCCTTTGCGCGGGCGGCGAAAACAGAGGCCCAAGTATAGGAGATGGTTTGCATAAGTCCGGGATTTGGCTCTGCTAGAATCGCTTGGCTGTTAAGCGGTGGGGAAATCTGTGCGGCGTTCGCAGGTCCGGATTCACGAGCAGGCACTCCGGTGGAGGTAAGTCTTTCACCACGGAGTCGGACGATCGTGCTCTGGATCGGCGTGGCGGTCCTCGGCCTGATCCTGCTCGAAGCGGCGCACGCGCTTGCTCCGTTTGCCTGGGCGATCATCACGGCGTACCTGCTGCATCCGCTGGTCGGCCTCATTCATCGCAAAACCCGGCTGCCCAAAACGATCATCACGCTCTGGCTGTACGCGATGATCACGCTGCTGCTGACCTTGCTAATCATCAACCTCGGACCAGTCCTGATCGATCAGGTGCGGGATTTCAATGACGAGATTCCGGCGATGTCGGACGATATCGAGCAGTGGATCGAAGACAACCAGCAGGAGCGGCTGGACCGGCTCGGCATCGACGACACCTATGTCGAGGAACGCCTGCAGGATGTCGGCACGCAACTGGCCGGGACGCTGAGCGAGGCGGCATTGCCGTTGCTGTTTGGGACGGTATCGATTGCGATCGAGTTCCTGATCTACCTTGTCGCATCGTTCTACTTCATCGTCTACGGTGATCGCTTCCTGAACACGTTTCGGTCGGCCCTGCGCCACCGGTACCACGGCGAGTTCGACCGGATAATCGACGAGGTCAACCGGACGCTGGGTGCGTACATTCGGGGTCAGGCGATTCTTGTGCTGATCATGACGACGGCGTCGTTCATCGCGCTGTCCATCCTCGGGGTGCAATACGCGTTGATTGTCGCGATCGCCACGGGGTTTCTCGAATTGATTCCGCTGATTGGGCCGTGGATGGCCGGGGCGATTGCGGTCAGTGTCAGCATCTTTCAGGACGGGACGCCGTTCGGATGGAGTCACCTCTCGCTGGCGCTGGTAATCGGCCTGATCTACTTCGCCCTCCGGCAGCTGGAGGATGCATTCGTCGTTCCCAATGTCATCGGGCGATTTGTGCACCTGCATCCATTGCTGGTGATTTTCTGCATCGTGGTCGGAACCTCAATCGGGGGGATGCTTGGGCTGATTTTGGCGGTGCCGATTGCGGCCGTGCTCAAGATCATCTCCCAGTATCTGTTCCAGAAGCTGATTACACGAGAGCATCGACACGTCGAGGTGATAGCCACGCGGGAGCAACTGGAAACGGTCACTTCGCACTTCGGGTCGTACACAAACGGGACGGTGGTGCTGCTGATCGAACCGGGCGTGCTGACCTGGGGCGATCTTGGCCTCGTTCGATCGATCAACGATGCCGCCTGGGAGCATGCGGTGACATTGCGATCGGTAACGCCGGACGGGATCGCGGGATCGTTGCTCGAGGCGGTCGGGATCGAGACGACAACCGTGCCATCGAGCCAGGTCGCGATTGCCGCAGCCGCTCCCATGTAGTCCGGGGCTGCGTTCTGTAATCGAGGCTGCGCAATCGTGGCCGTTCCAAATGAGGCTCGGTTTCACCATGACCGGTCTGCAGGCTCGGCCGGAGCTAAAGGTCCGGCCTGCATCAACGAAAGTCCGCTAAAGGGACTAATACAACGCACTCCTCAATGGACGGCCTTTTCCAGTGCCTTTAGCGCACTTTGTCCTGGTAGCCTGGACCTTTAGCTCCAGGCGTCACGGCCGCGACTACCCTGGGTGGAAGCATCCCGTCACCGCCAGAGCCCAGATATCGAGATTGGTCTGCAAGCTCGGCCGGAGCTAAAGGTCCGGCCTGCCTCAGAAAAAGTCCGCTAAAGGGACTAATACAACGCACTCCTCAATGGACGGCCTTTTCCAGTGCCTTTAGTAACCGTGTTGAATGTCAACGATTTCGGGGGTTACGGCAGGAATTCTCCGCGGCCGATCTTAGTTTCGTGCCAGGTGATGTTGTCCCGGAGCATGGCGTTGAGGA
>JAPXRQ010000123.1:0-9091 GCA_033813515.1 Thermomicrobiales bacterium | reverse complement strand
ACGTTCTACCGCTCGAACATCTCGGCGGTGAGTGCACCAGACATATCCGGGAAGGCGCTGTCAAACCGCGCCACGAACTCTTCCGGGGTGTAGCGATGTTCCTGCGGGCCGGTGTTTTCCACCGCGTGCACCGCAGTCAGGCCGGCGATGCGACCAACAATCTCCAGGTCCTGCTCCAGAAGCAGCCCCTTGATCAATCCGGCGCGATACGCGTCGCCTGCGCCGGTCGGATCCTTGACGCCCAGTGTCGGGGCGGCGGGGACCTTGACGGTGCGACCGTGCATCCGCAGTTCGGATCCGTTCTCGCCGTACGTCACGATCGTCAGCGGCACCTGCGCCGCAACATCGTCAACGGACAGGCCAGTTTTGCGCTCGAGCATCGCGTACTCGTAGTCATTGCAAATCATGGCCCAGGCGCCAGAAAGCCCCTCTTTCAGCTCATCCCCGGAGAGGAGAATGATCTGGAAGGCGGGATCGTAGATGAAGCGGGCGGACGATGCGCCAAATTCCAACGCGTGCTTCTTCATCGTCTCGGGGCCAGTCGCCCCCAGCAACGCGTATGGAACATTGTCGGCAAGCGCCTTGCCATCGATGTTGGCCGCGCGATCCGACGGTCCCGGATAGAACGAGGCGATCTGGTTGCTCTTCATATCCGCCATCATGAATGCGGATGCGGTCAGGGAGTCGTCGAAAATCATGAGTTGGCTGGTGTCGATGCCGTTCTCGATCATTTCCTGCAGGTACGGTCCGAAGTCCGAACCTACCGCGCCGACGATGGTCGGTCGCACACCGAGCAGCGTCAGGTTGTAGCAGATATTGCCCGCGACCCCACCGTGGATCTTGCGCATGGATTCGACGAGAAAACTTACCGAGATGACGTGGGTCTTGTCCGGAATGATGTGATCCGAAAGCGAACCACCGAACGACATCAGATAGTCGTACGCGATTGAGGCGCTGATAACGACTTCGCCGTTGGCACCGGAATTGGATTGAGACACGCAGCAGGTTCACCTTGGTGATATGCGGGACATGGGAAACGCCCGGCAAATGTCTCGGGCGCTGACATTGAAGCGTAGCACGTTCCGGCCGTTCGGGGCGAATCGGCAACATGATCGAGAACTACAAAATCCGGGATCTGCCGATCAATCGTGTGGCAGGTGCCCGTTTTGCTTCTCGCAGACATGCGGTCCGGGTCCCATCGGACGTCCACATAGCGGACATGGCGGGCGACCGGCATTGGCGAGCGTTTCCGCCTCATCGCTGAACTGGAGCGCCTGCAGTCTGCTCAGACGGAAGGCCAGGGCCGGCGGCGTTTCTTCGTCGTCGACCTCCATGTCGTGCATGATCACGATCAGGCGATCGTCTTCTCCGTCGTAACTCAGTTCCATCTGGCCCGCGCGGAACTGCTCCGGAGTTGCCTCGTCAGGAACGATGACCGGAGAATCGGCCGGAGCTTCAATGATTGCTTCCGGGAGCTGTCGGACGATGTCCAATAGCAGTTCGCCGAGGCGGCGGACCTGCTCCTTTTCCATCCACGCGACAACAGTTCTTCCATTGATAACCACCACGATGCGAAATCGTCGCGATCCTGGCTCGCCCAGCGCTTCAGGCCGGATAAACTGAACATCAAGCGCTTCAATCTCGTTGGAGCCGTCGTCCACGTGCTTCCTTTTCGCCAAATCTCATTGCCTACCCGGGCCTCCTGCAGTGCCCGATCGCGGCAATGGTAGTCTGAAACCGACATCACATGAAAACAGAACCTGCCAATCCAATCCAGCCCGACCCCGCTCCCATCCCAGTCGGTCCGACCCTGGATCAAATCCGGGAAGACGCCGAAGTGCAGGCGTACATCCGCCAGACGAGTCGGAATCTGGCCGCCGCGGGATACACCGAACACGGCTTTCGACATGTCGGCCTGGTCGCCAGCATCAGCCGCAATGTGCTTCGCCTGCTGGATTACTCGCCACGAGATCAGGAGTTGGCCGCGATTGCTGGCTACCTCCACGACATCGGCAATGTCATCAACCGGCACGGACACTCGGTCAGCGGCGCGCTCCTGGCAAAGCCCATCCTCGAACGCCATGGCATGAACTGGGACGAGATCGCGATGATCATGGGCGCGATCGGCGTCCACGATTCAGACGGCGGCGGCGTGGCCGAACCAAACAGTCCGATTTCGGCGGCGTTGATCCTGGCCGACAAGACGGATGTGCATCGATCCCGTGTTCGTAACCCGGATCCGCAATCATTCGACCAGCATGACCGCGTAAACTATGCAGCGACCGCCTCGTTCCTGCGCGTCAACTCTGACGAGAAGACCATCACGCTGGAACTGGCAATCGACGTAACCATCGCCCCGGTGATGAATTACTTCGAGATCTTTCTCCCCCGCATGTTGAACTGCAAACGCGCGGCGGAGTTCCTCGGATGCACGTTCCACATCACCATGAACGACATCACCCTGCTGTAGGCACCTTGCATGTTTGATTTCCGCTGGCGCTATTTCGATTACTACATGGCCTTCACGACCATGATGCTGATGGCCTTTGGTGTCATTGGGGTCTGGAGTGCGTCCGGTGCGCTCGCTCCGACATTGCTCAATCCGGGCGTCAAACAGGCCATGTTTGGAATCATCGGCATCGGTCTCATGCTGGTCATCGCCAATACGGACTACCGATTCATCGGCGCCCTTGCCTGGCCCGCGTACTTCATCTCCCTGCTCGTCCTGATCTCGGTCAAGTTCATTGGTGTGAACATCGCCGGAGCGCGGAGATGGTTCGATCTCGGCTTTGCAACCATCCAGCCATCGGAATTCGGAAAGATCACGACCGCTGTCGCACTCGCCTGGTTCATTTCCACGCGCGGCGAGGCGATGAAGGAATTCGGAAACTTCGCCGTCTCGTTGCTGATCGTCGCGGTGCCGGCAGGACTGGTCTTTCTGGAGCCGGATCTGGGCTCGACCATGGTCTACTGCTCGATCTGGTTCGCGATGATTCTCGTTTCACGGACTCGTCCGATTTACATCATCGGTCTGATTCTGGCGATGATTCCGATCGTGTACATGGCCTGGTTTCATGTCTTTCACGATTACCAGCGCGCCCGGCTTGAGGCGTTCCTCAATCCCGAAGAGCATCTGAACGGTGAGGCTTACAACCTGATTCAATCCCGAATCGCCGTCGGCTCCAGCGGCATGTTTGGGCATGGAATCCACGGCGGCACCCAGAGCACCGAGGAGTTCCTGAAGGTGAAGACGACCGACTTCATCTTCTCCCACGTCTCCAGCATGTTTGGCTTTGTCGGAATGATGGCGCTGTTTCTGCTGATCGGATTCCTGTTGTTCCGCATCGTGCGGGTGATCGAGATTTCGCGCGATCAGTTCGGGCAATGCCTGGCTGCGGCGCTTTTCATGATCATCTTCTTCCAGTCCTTCGTGAACATCGGAATGAACATCGGCATCCTGCCGGTGACTGGAATCACACTCCCGTTTATCAGTCAGGGACTCTCATCAGTCTGGGCGCTGCTCGTTGCGCAGGGGCTGCTGCAGAGTGTTTTGATGCGTCACCGCAAGCTCGCCTTCCAGAACGTCTAGGCGTCGGGATTCTTCAGGAGCAGCGCTTTGCGATAGAGGTCGCTGCGGGCCTCTCCCGTTTCCCGTGCCGTTCGTTTTGCGGCCTCTGATGGCGACAGGCCGTCATCCAGTGCGCGTTGCAGCAGTTCCTCGGTATTGCTGCCGGCCTGAACCGCGGCCGGAGCGAGCACGAGGACGAACTCCCCTTTTGCCGGAATCTCCCCGCGGTCCATCGCAGCCACAAGTTCCGATGCCGTTCCCCGGGCGACCTGCTCGAACAACTTCGTCAGCTCCCGACAGATCGCAATGGTCGCGTCCGGCGCCTCCGCTGCGAACTGGGCAAGGGTCTTGATGATCCGATTGGGCGACTCGAATGCCACCACGGTCATCCCGAGCATTCGCCACTGCTCCAGAAATGACGAGATTCCGCCCCGGGTTCGCGGGACATAACCAGCAAAGAGAAACGGGGTGGCCGGAAATCCAGCGACCGACAATGCCGCTACCACCGACGATGGCCCCGGTACTGCCCGGACCGGAAATCCGGCGACATGAGCGGCGTCTACCAACTGATAGCCCGGATCGCTGATGGTCGGGGTTCCGGCATCACTAACCAGCCCGACATCGCCCGATGCGAGCGCTTCCAGGATGGTTGGCAATCGGGCGGACAGATTGTGCTCATTGAAGCTGATCTGCTTGACCCGGATGCCTTCGGCGGCAAGTAGCTGCCCGGTGTGACGGGTATCTTCGGCTGCGATCAACTGACACGTGGCAAGCGTCTCGCGCGCCCGGGGAGACAGATCTCCACGGTTCCCAATTGGCGTGGCGATAACGAACAGTGTCCCCATTGCACCCCGGATGATGGCAGCGAAACTCGTATACTGGTCGGTCTAGTCTGGAACGTTTTGAGGGTCGAAACCAGTGTCCGCACGGAAGCGCACAAACGAGCAGGAGGCCGCGACACCGGGCGTTCCACTAAACCGCAAGTATCGTCCACAGTCCTTTGATTCCGCCGAGTTGGTTGGCCAGGAGCATATCGTTCGGACGCTGAAAAATGCGATCAGGAACGATCGGGTGGCCCAGGCGTATCTCTTCTGCGGACCTCGCGGCACCGGCAAAACAAGCACTGCCCGCATATTGGCCAAGGCAGTCAACTGTCTCGATCCTGATCCGGATAACCGGCCCTGCAATACGTGCGCAGCCTGCGTGGCGATCAATACCGGCGCCACGGCGGATGTCATCGAAATCGACGCGGCCAGCAATCGCGGAATCGACGACATTCGGGATTTACGCGAGCGAGTGACCTACGCGCCGACGCACCTGCGCAAGAAGTTCTACATCATCGACGAAGCCCATCAGATCACGGGCGCGGCGGCGAACGCCTTCCTGAAGACCCTCGAGGAGCCTCCTCCTCACGCCATTTTTGTGCTGGCCACAACCGATCCGGAAGAGTTGCCAGCCACCATCCTCTCGCGCTGTCAGCGATTCGATTTCCGGCGCCACACATCGGAGAACATCGCCAAGCGGGTTCGAGCACTGGCCGAGCGCGAAGGCATCCTGTTGACCGAAGATGCCGTGGCGCTCGTTGCCGATCTCGCCCATGGCAGCATGCGCGATCCCATTGGCCTGCTGGATCAACTGGCCAACTACCAGCCGACGGGCGACAACAACGAGATTGATGCAGAAGCCGTTCGGTCCCTCGTCGGAATGTCGGGATCGGAAACGGCGCTCGCCATTCTGGGAGCGATTGTTGACCGCAACCCGGTGGCCGCACTCGAAGCAATTCAGGCGTCGCTGGATGCCGGACAGGATCCGCGTCAGCTCAATCGCCAGCTGACCGGGTTGATTCGCGATGGCCTGTACCTGGCCAGTGGCGCCACTGTGCCGGGTGCTGATGACGCGCTCCGCGAGATCGTCGGGCGGTCGAACCTGAATGACCTGATGCGGATCGCGGCCAACTTCACCGAGACCGAGTCCGAGATTCGCAGCGCTGTCCTTCCCCAGCTTCCGCTCGAGATGGCCGTCCTGCGTTCAATCCTTGGTCCTCAGCCAGTACCGGCTGCGCAACCCGAGGCATCGGCGCCAATGTTCGCTGCCCCGCCTGTGCGAGAGCGCGTGCAGGAGCAACCTCGTCCGACCCCGACTCCAGCGCCGATTGCACCGGAGGAGATGACTCCCCGTCCGCCGGCTGAACCAGGGAGTCGGCTCGCTGACCGTGTCCGCCAACGTCCAACCGAACCAACGCTTCCGGTCGTTGCCGAAGCAGCCGCCGTTTATGCCGATGCGCCGACACCTGCAGAATCCAGTGCTCCCGCGGGGACCATCACCATCGATGCCGTGCGCGAGGTCTGGACCCAGATACGCGCCGATGTGAAATCACTCGATCGCCGAACAGAAGCCCTGCTGCTGGAGATTGATCCCTGGTCGATCGAGGACGGCCAAATTGTGCTGGCATCGCCCTATGACTTCCACCGCAACATGCTGAATGATCCGGCGCGCCGGGCCGTGCTTGAGCAGGTGATTCAGCGCCGCTTCAAAGTCACCATGCGGGTCAGTACCGCACTCCGCAGCGACCTCGACACGCCGCCGCCAGTTGCTTCAACACCCACTCCACGACCGCAGACACCGGGCGGCGAAGCAATCGCTGAACCGATGGATGACGAGAAATACCTGAACGCGATCAAGAGCACGTTCGACGGCGAGGTACTTGATCAGTTGATCGAATAGGTCAACTGGTCGGCGACGCTGGACTTGCTTCGGGCGAGCCGACTGGCGTTGCCGGACTCCGATCCACCGCGATCGAGACTGGCGCGTTGGCCGATACGATCTCGACGGCATTCAGCACGTAGCCATTGCCATCGTCCAGCACGCGACGGGTCCCAACGACCACCAGACCGCGGGGTGTCCACTCCAGTTCCGCAATTCGCCGCAGACCGCTGGTATTCGCGCGGACGGCCCCGGTGCCGGTTACATCTGTCACCCAAATGCTGTCGAACTTCAACCCGACCTCGCCTGGCACCTGCACGGCGAATGCGACAGTCGTGCCATTGTCGGCCAGGGCGATTTGGTCGATCGCGGCAATCGGAGCAGCCACGCCGGCGCTTGCGATCAGGCGCATCGGCTCGCCCAGCTTGCGAACACTGTAGAGATCGTTGGACACCGTCATGTCGCCGGTTGCCGATCGTAGGGCGAACAGCACACCGACTTGCTCCGTGCCCCACGTCATCGATCGAATGTACCGCCCGTCCGACTCCGGCAGCGACAGGATCGGGACCGGTGAGGCGTCCGGGTTTTGAAGCGAGAGCGTCGCGATGACACTCGAGTGGCTCCCGTTGTTCCACAGGCCCAGCGCAACCGATTGTCCGCTCATCGACCAGGCAATGGCCGTAACGGCGCTCTCCGATGCGACCGAAAGCGCGGTCTGATTGCCGGCGGTATCAAGCAGCCAGACGCCTGCACCCGCAACGGCGACGACGACATGCTGGTTGTCTGGCGCCCACGCGATACGATCGCCAAGCTGGATCTGGCTGATTGCCGCGGCGGGGGTGGCCGAGGTGACCTCGACGCTCGCGACTGGCTGCGGGGTGCCAGCCTCTGCGCCAATCAGACGCATGGTGACAACCGGCGCCCCTGACGATCGGTCGATCGTGATCAAACGGGTTCCATCGGGCGAAATACTGCTGCTGGTGGACTGCGCGTTGGGAACATCGGTCGAGACTGTTGCGCCCGAATCAACAGTCACCAATGCAACGGTTGTCAGGCCGGCAAGGACTGCCTGCGCGGGACCGGTGGATCCAAACAACTCCGCGGTTGCTGCGTCGGAGGTGTTCCCCTCGTTCGGTTGGGCATCAATGCCGGGAATTGTTGCGGTTGGCGGCGGGGTGTCCGTGGGAACGGTGTCTTCACCACGGATTTCGGGTGCAAAACTGCGGTTGTCGTCGGATGAGTTCCCGCAGGCGGCCAGCCCAAGCGTCAAAACGAGCAGGACGACGATATACCGAAGAGAAATGCGCGAGATCAACGGGGTACCTTGGTGTGGGTTTCGAATGGACCGTTTGGGTTATACGAGTAGCGCATTTCCTGTGCAAACTGTTGACGCGGGGTCGACGCATCGGGATACTGATAGGGTCAGGCTCACTCCGTCTGATAAGCGATCATTGATGTTTGAGCGCCTGAGTGCTGAACCAATTTACAACACCCGTGCCGTGGTACGGCGGACCGGGGTTCCCGCGGATACGTTTCGCGCATGGGAGCGACGCTATGGCGTTCCCTCACCGCTGAGGACTGAAGGCAACCAGCGCCTTTATTCAGAGCGCGATATCCGGATGATTTCCTGGCTGCGGGAGCAGACCGCGGCTGGATTGACGATCAGTCAGGCCATTCTGCTGATGCGTTCGGCGCGGACACCGGGCAGCGCACATCCAACTCCCGCTCGTCCGGCTCCCGACCACCAGATCGAAGAGGTCATCACCGGACGCTCGCGCGAGTTTCCCGAGCCACTCTCCAGTGCCAGGCGGCGGATGGTTGAAGCCTTTGCCAGGCTGGACGGGCAAGCCGCCGACCACATTCTGCAGGAAACCTATTCGTGGGCAGATCTCGAGGCCGTGCTGGTTGAGTTGCTGCACGGGTCGGTCACCGAGATCATGGGGAACCCGCAGTACGATCCATCGCTCTCCCCGTGTCTGCACTTTGCCAAGGCTTTCGTGCATCGCAAATATGCCTCGCTACTCAACCTCAGCAACCCGAACGACGGCCGCGGCCCGATCCTGATGGCCGGGATCGAGGGCGAACACCTCACACTCACACTGCATCTTGCGGCTGTCTTCCTGTCCCGGGCCGGGTATCGCATCACATTCCTCGGGCCCAATGTTCCCTGGCGCGCATTTGCCGAAGCGATTCGGGTCTCGAATCCGGCGGTGGTCTGTCTTTCGGTCACCACTCAGGCTGCTTTCGAAATGCTGATTGAATGGGAAAGTCGCCTGCAGGTCCTGCGCGATGAGTCTGGCATCGACTATGCGCGCCTCCCGCTCTGCTACAACGGGCGGATCTTCATCGAACGGCCGGATCTCCGCCAACACGTCCGCGGCCAGTTTCTTGGCCCTGCCGCACAGGACGCGGTGTCCGTGATCGATGAGGCAATTCGCCTCGCCGGCGCACGCGTGCCGGAGGAGCAGTCGCTCTCGTTCTGACCCGACGGCCGGTCTGTGGACGAAGGCATCATGCTAGACTCGCCGTGGAGTGTCTGGTGACCGATTTTCCCTATCCCACGGACGGAATATGCGACTTACAACTGAACAGGTACGCGCAGTAGCGAACCTCGCCCGCCTCGGTTTGGATGCTGACGAACTGGAACGCATGCGCGATCAGCTTTCCTCGATCCTCGAATCTATTGCACTGATAGAGGAGCTGGACACCGCCGCAATTCCGCCGACTGCCCAGACGATTGCTCTGACCAATGTGCTTCGAGACGATATCGCCGCTCCGTCGCTTCCCCGCGACGCAGTGTTGCGTAATGCTCCGCGTCAG
>JAPXRQ010000122.1:0-9139 GCA_033813515.1 Thermomicrobiales bacterium | reverse complement strand
CAGAAACTGGCCGACTGCTCCGAGCGCGATCCATCCCGGGCCGAGCTCTACATCGTCGAGGGTGACTCGGCCGGTGGTTCGGCCAAGCAGGGTCGTGATCGTCGCTTCCAGGCGATCCTCCCCCTCCGTGGCAAGATCCTTAATGTCGAGAAGGCCCGCCTGGACAAGATGCTCCAGAACGAGCAGATCCGGACGCTCATCACGGCACTGGGGACATCGGTCGGCGATCAGTTCGATATCAGCAAGCTGCGCTACCACCGCATCATCATCATGACTGATGCCGATGTCGACGGCGCACACATCCGGACATTGCTCCTGACGTTCTTCTATCGCCATCTGGAGCAGCTCATCCACGATGGGTATCTCTACATCGCGCAGCCGCCGCTCTATCGCGTCTCGCATGGCAAGCAGGAGCGCTGGACATACACCGAGGAGCAGCGAGCCGCCGCCGTGGCAGAACTCGGCGAGCGATCCGAAGTGCAGCGGTACAAGGGTCTCGGCGAGATGAACCCGGAGCAGCTCTGGGACACCACCATGGATCCAACCAAGCGCACCCTGATGCAGGTCAATATCGAGGATGGCGTCAGTGTCGACGAGACATTCGACATGCTGATGGGCGCTGCCGTACCACCGCGCAAGAAGTTCATTCAGACACACGCGCGCGAAGTACAGAACCTCGACGTATAGAACGGCGTAAGTTGACTATGGGCGGCCAGATAAGCGGTCGCCCACTCCGTGTGAGGATCGCGTAATGCGCGTGGCAGTTGATGCGATGGGCGGTGATGTAGGGCCGTCCGTGGTGGTCCCGGGATCACTTCAGGTTCTAAGCGATCCCGCCTATCCCAATCTCACCATCCAGTTTTACGGCAAGGGTGAGGCGATCGAGCCGCTTCTGGCTGGTCTGGATGCCGAACAGCGAGCACGCGTTTCGGTCCATCACACGGATGTCGAGATCACGATGGAAGACTCGGCCGCGATGGCCGTTCGGCGCAAACCAACGTCCAGCATTGCGCTCGCACTCAAGGCGATCAAGTCGGGCGAGGCCGATGCGGTTATGTCGCTCGGCAACAGCGGGGCGATCATGGCCGGGGCCCTGGGTATCCTTGGCAGAGTCCGCGGTGTAGATCGGCCTGCCCTGGTCACGATCCTGCCAACGCTCAAGGGCCGGACAATCATGCTCGACCTTGGCGCCATTGTTGATCCCCGGCCCCAATATCTCGTCCAGTTCGCCCAGATGGCAACCGCCTATGGCAAGACCAGTCTCGGACTCCAGAATCCGCGGGTTGCCCTGCTTTCCAACGGCGAAGAACCCGGCAAGGGCAACGAACTGGTGCAGCAGGTCTATCCCCTCCTGGCGGCGGCGCCGGATCTCAACTTCATCGGCAACTGCGAAGGCAAGGAATTGCTGCGGGGCGATATCGAGATCGTCGTCACCGACGGCTTTACCGGCAATGTCGCGTTGAAATCGATGGAAGGGACGATGAGTGTCCTGAATGAAGTGCTGCGCGAGGAAATGACCCGGACCTTCCCCCGCAAGATGGCGGCACTCTTCCTGAAGCCGGCATTCCGGGGAGCACGCAAGCGATTGGACTATGAAGAGATCGGTGGCGCCCCACTCCTGGGGGTCAATGGCACGGTCATCGTCGGCCATGGTCGGTCGACCGCATACACCACGAGTAACGCCGTCCGCGTCGCCTATCGCACCGCCAAGCAAAATCTGACCGAGGAGATAGCCAAGGCAGTTGCCGGTGGGCAGTCGTCAGTTGCCAGTTGACCAACAAATCCCCGATTACCTTGCCGATATGCGGCAAATCCAATCGTCCTGCCGAGTGGCCGCCTCTTTGGCGATCAACTGACAACCGACGACTGGCGACTGCCGACTAACTGTTCACTGCTCGCTTCAGGTGGGCGCCGGCGGTGAATCTTGGGGTCTTACCAGGGGCGATCCGCATCGGGGCGCCCGTCTGCGGATTGTGACCCGCCCGTCCGGCCCGGGTTGCAACCCGAAATGTTCCGAAGCCGCTCAATGCCACCTCATCACCTTCTGCCAACGTCGCCGTGATGGTGTCGAAGACCGAGCTCACGATCACGGATGCCTTCGCTTCCGAAATGCCATTCTGTTTGGCAACGGCGGCAATCAGTTCGGGCTTGCGCATGGTATCTCCAGCGAGTGCGTGGGGGCGAATCTTCGACTGAAACCCTCGACGGGTTTGGCAATGGAAAGAGTCTAGCACCCGTCAGTGGCGGGACGGCTTCTCGCGGCGCTGTCGATCGGCTTCATACAGGAGGATGCTCGCGGCAACCCCGGCATTGAGCGACTCCACGGCATCGGCCATTGGAATGGCGACCGCTGAGTGAGGTCGGTCGAGAATCTCGGACGAGACACCCCTCGCCTCACCACCGATCACCAGTGATACCGGCTGCCGCCAATCGAACTGTCCCGGGGTCGTGCGCGCAGTTCCATCGGCGATGACGATTGTGCCGAGATCATCCCCGAGCACAACTGATTGGCCGGACGTAATCGGCAGATGGAAATGCGCACCGGCTGCTGCCCGAACGACTTTGGGTGAGAACGGATCGACAGTTCCCTTCATGCAGATCAACTCGGTGGCGCCGAATGCGACCGCACTCCGCATCAGGGTGCCGAGATTGCCCGGATCCTGCACACCATCAGCGAGGACGGCCAGCCGGGTTCGATCCGTAGCCACAGCAAGGTCCGGCATGGCGAAAATGCCGAGCACGCCCTGTGGCGATTCGGTTGAAGTGATGTGCCGGTAGAGATCGTCGGTAACTTCAACGACCTGCTGGGTTTCGTCGATATCCCATTGATCGAGCGCGTCGGCGGTGCCAACCAGCATCTGCGGCGGAGAGGCGTGCGCGGCATCCCAGATGAAGCGGGGACCTTCGAGGACAAAGAGGCGCTCCGCGTACCGGACGGACCGGCGATCGCGGAGCGCGACGATGCGTTTGATTGTCGGATTGGCGGTACTCGAGACCTGTAACCGTGGCACGAGCCAATTACGCCTGGGCCGGGACGTTCTTCCTGGCGATCTCGGCAATGGCGGCGAAAGCCTCCGGATCGCGAACGGCCAGATCGGCGAGCATCTTGCGATCGATGGTCACACCGGCAACCTTCAAACCCTGGATCAGGCGGCTGTACTGCAGGCCGTTCTGGCGAGCGGCCGCATTGACGCGGATGATCCAGAGCTGGCGGAACATGCGCTTGCGATTCTTGCGATCGCGGTACGCATAGGCCAGGGAGCGCATCATCGATTCGTGTGCGCGCTTGTAGAGGCGGTTGTTGGTGCCGTAGTGGCCCTTAACCTGGGCGAGAACCCGCTTGTGCTTTCGGTGGGCTGCTACGCCGCGCTTGACTCGTGCCATGGTGTGTTTCCGATTCCTGTAACAGGGCCTCGTCAGCCCGACTAGCTATACGGCAGCAGCTTCTTGACGCGCTTCGTATCCGACTCGTGAATTTCCTGCATCCGGTCGAACTGCCGCTTGACGCGGGCCGACTTGCGGCGGCGGAAGTGGGACTTCATGCCCTTCGCCATCATCAGCTTGCCGGTCGATGTGACCTTGAAGCGACGCTTGGCGCCCTTATGCGTTTTGAGCTTCTGCTTCTTCATGGTTCGCGTTCGCCTCGCGTTCACTTGCGCTCGCCTTTTGGCGGAGCGGTCCAAACAGCATCGTCATTGTTCTGCCTTCGAGTCGCGCGGTCTGTTCAACATTCCCGTGCGGCCGAAGCATTTCCGCGAGTTCTTCGAGGAGGGCGCGACCGATTTCCGGATGCGCATTTTCCCGACCGCGGAAGAGGACGGTCAACTTGACCTTATCCCCATCGTCCAAAAATTTGGCGGCGCGCTTGCCCTTGGTTTCGAGATCGTGATCATCGATCTTCGGGCGGATGCGCACCTCTTTAAGCTCAACAACATGTTGATTCTTGCGAGCTTCGCGTTCCTTGCGGCTTTGCTCATAGCGGAACTTGCCGTAATCCATGAGCCGGCAGACCGGCGGAACTGCATTTGGTGCAACTTCGACGAGGTCGAGACCCCGTTCGCGTGCCATTTCGAGCGCATCCCGGGTTGCGATAATCCCAACCTGGTTACCCTCATCGTCGATCAGGCGAACTTCACGGATGCGAATCCGCTCGTTGACCCGTGTTTGAACTGGCCGAGCTATGGCCTACCCCCTGCCTTCTCATCATGAGTTCGGCAACAAAATACCACCCAAACGGGCGGCAACCTGAAGATTCTAGCATCCCAAGGGTGACCGGGTCAACGGAAACCGGGTTGAAGGTCGGAGGTCGAATGTCGGGTGGAATCGACTCCCAAAGCGCAATCCAACGGGAAGAGATCTTTACGGGCAAATGTCTCCATCAATGGCTGATCGGATTTGCTCTACCAGTTGATTCCACCGGCGCTCGTGGCTGAATATCTCTGGCGCATTCGCAAGGATCCATGCAGGAATAGCAAATCCCCCCGCTACCAGGAATGAAACAACTGACCCGCTCGCCATTGCTTTGTTGGAGGCTGTAATCAGTATGCCCAGCATCAGGGCAAGCGCACAAACTACCAGGCAAACGGCAATTAGCACGGTTGAGACGAGAAATCTTCCGGGACGCAGTTCCACCCGGGCGCCTTCGTTGTGTGGACTGATCGAGCCGACGGCAATGTAGGTTCCAAATCCAAGCGTGCGGAAGTCTTCGGCCAGTGCCAAGCGAAATCTCCGCCCGGTAATCGAGCCGGTGAACAGCTTTTTCGACCAGAGGATCCCAGACGAAAGATCAGTCAGAGTCCTCGCGGCGTCTTCAGCGCTTAGCGCAGTATCGAACGTTGTGGCTTTGTTCGTTGTCAATGTGAATGCGAGCGCTTGATTGCTTTTCCAATATCGAGCGATGTAGGCGCTAATGGCTCAACGTCTTCAATCACAAATTATGAGCGACTAAACCTGACGTCAAGCCCACCAATCGGCACATCGGTCACGAGTGGTAGCCAAATCGATCATGGCTCACCTACTCATCGCGACATTGCGGTGCATTCGAACGGGTCGTCGGGCAGCGCGCGGGCACACGCAGTGTTCCCCTACGGCAGGTTCGTGGTGGCAGGCATCGTTGGTTTGGATTGCGATTCGGTTTGCGAGCGCTCGGCAACGCCGAAACGTGGCACTACATTGAGGGTCGGTGGGATCGGGCACCGTATGGAACCGGTGCACTACATCAGATGACCTAGCCGGTGGTGCCGTTGGTTAGGTCGCGGAAGAAGTCGCGGGTTACGTGCTCATCCTGCTTCAGCTGGGCGACGAGGGCGTCGATCGACGGGAAGAACTGATCCGGACGGAGACGCTGCAGCAGATCGACCGCCAGCACTTGCCCATACAGATCACCGTCGAAATCCAGCACGTTCGTCTCGATCTGGCGGGCACCCGTGTTTACGCTTGGTCTGGTCCCAACATAGGTCATTGAAAGCCGTGCCTCATCCTCACCCGGCAGCCAGACCCGTGAGGCGTAGATACCATCGGCGAGCGGGACCTGGTCTGGAATCGGAAATATGTTTGCAGTTGGGAACCCAATTGTCCGCCCGAACTGAGCACTCTGGACGACCTCACCCTCGATCCGCACCGGCCTCCCGAGCAACCGATTGGCCAGCGAGACATCCCCGAGCATGATCGCGTTCCGGATTCGGCTGCTGCTGATCACGCCATCGATGTCCTCAACCCGAGGCATGGCCGTGACGCTGTACCCGAGGCGCTCGCCGATCTCGGCCAGCTGCTCAACGCCACCCGACCTGCCCTTGCCCAGCGCGAATGACTCGCCAATCCACAGTTCCCGCAGTGATGTCGCTCTGACCAACGCCTCCATGAAATCGTCCGGCGAATGACTGGCCAGATCACGATCGAATTCCATGACGACCACTTGATCAAATCCGAATGAACCGAGCATCCGCAACTTCTCAGCCACGCTGCAGATCCGCCCCGGGAACTGGTCGCCGCGCAGCACCTGGGCAGGGATTGGTTCGAATGTGAGCACAATCGCGGTCAGTTCGGCTTCGCGCGCCCGCTCGACCGCTTTGCGCAGCAGCCTGGCATGACCGAGGTGCACGCCATCGAAGGTCCCGATCGTGACCAGGGATGGTGTCGCGCTGATGATTGGCAGATGGTCGAAGTTGACGGTGCTCACTGGTTTCCGATCACACGGGTTGGCTGCCAGTTGTTGGCATCGGGATTGTATTCCGCGAGCCCAACCCACTCGCCAATCGTGTTGTACATCCGTGCGCGCATGCCAGGTTCGCCAGGTGCGGCAATTGCACGACCGAAGCGCCAATCGGTCTCCTCGGCATCGCTCAGGACAATGGCCGGCCAATCGATCAGGGCCTCGTCCGGATGCATGGCCAACTCCGGCCACGATGCGACTGGATCGAGCTCACGCAGTTCGGCAATCGTCCAGGCGTCCGCCTGATCAAACGGTCCCGAGCGGGTGCGAACCAGGTTGGAGAGATAGGCGACCGTCCCAAGCGCCGCGCCCAGATCGCGGGCAAGAGATCGGATGTACGTCCCCTTGGAGCAGGCAATGTCGACCACCGCCACGTTGGACTCGAACGAGATCAGGGTCAGATCGTGAATCGTGACGTCGCGCGACGGCATCTCGACCTCCTGACCGGCCCGCGCCAATTCGTACGCCCGCTTGCCATCGATTCGGATCGCGGAATGGGCTGGCGGAATCTGCGAGATCGGACCGCGGAACTGGTCCAGCACCCGATCGAGATCTGCCCGGTCAATCACGGTGTCGTCTGTCGCGATCACGGCGCCTTCGATATCGGCCGAATCGGTGGCAATGCCGAAGGTGATCTCGGCCCGGTACGCCTTGTCCGCATCGCTGAGGTATTCGAGGATTTTCGTGCCGTCGTTGATCGCCAGGGGCAGCACGCCAGTCGCCGCGGGATCGAGCGTACCGGCATGACCAATCTTGCGCTCGCCGGCCCATTTCCGCGCCCAGCCAACCACATCGTGGCTCGTCCAGTGGGCCGGTTTGTCGATGATGAGGAGTCCGTGGAGCTGGGGCTTGGTCACAGGGCGATGATCAGGCGAGCAACTCAGCAACATGCTGCAGGAACTCATCGCGCTCGGCAATGCCGCCGATCACGGTGCAGCCAGCCGCCCGGGGATGTCCGCCGCCGCCGAAGACCGAGCAGATCGCCGCGACATCGACATCGTTGCTCAGGCTGCGCATCGAGACGCGGTACCCGGTCTCGTTCTGATACAGCATGGCCGCCGCCCGGGTACCTTCGGTGCCAGAGAGGAAGTTGACGATCCCCTCACCTTCCGATGGATCGGCCCCGCACTTCTGCAGAATCTCGAAGTTGACCTCGGTCCAGATCAGCTTGCCGGTCTGATCGACGTGATGCAGTGCGCTCTCCCACAGGCAGACGGTTGAGCGCGGTTTGAAGCGGAAGAGTTCGTCCGTGATCTGGGCAGGATTCGCACCCGCCTCAACCAGATCGGCTGCGATCCGCATGGTGCGGGGTCGGGTGGCGTCGGTCCGCAATCCGAGCGTATCGCCATAGACCCCGGCGAGCAGACACTGGGCAATGGTCTTGCTGACCGGAATCTGCCAATAGCGGATGATCTCGGCCAGAATCTCGGCCGTCGCCGCCGCATCGGGCGCAACGATGTTGATCTCGCCGTAGTTGTCGTTGGTGACATGGTGATCAACATTGAGGATCGGGTAGGCGCCTTCGACCCGGCTCGGATCATCCTCGTAGAACGCTCCCAGTCGCCGTTTGTCGGAGCAATCCAGCATGCAGATCAGATCGAAGTTGGGGAGCTCGTCCTGGCCATAGCGCAGTGCCTTGTCGATCCCCGGCAGGAACGCCAGTGCCTTGGGAAAGCGACCGTCGGATATGACCGGGATGATATTGGCGCCCAAAGGGTTGAGGGCGTGCATCAAGGCGAGCGGTGTGGCCAACCCATCAGCATCGACATTCTGATGTGTCGGCACGATTACGCAGTCGGCCGCCAGGAGGCGATCCTTCAGCGCATCGGCCTGGGCGGGATCAAACAGGGGTGTCGCCGTCTGCATTGGTGTCTCCCGCCCGCTCAAGTTCATGCAGGGTCTGACTGATGGACGCGGCGTACTCCAGCGAGCGATCGTCCTTGAACTCCAGCATCGGAATCTGACGCATGCGCAGCCGCGGTTTCAGCGTTTGTCGAATGAACCCGGCGCCGTTGCGGAGCGCGGCCATGGTGGCGGCGCGCTCCTCATCGGTTCCAAGCACACTGATATAGACCTTTGCCGTCCGCAGATCCGTCGGCACATCAACACGCGTGATGCTCCAGAAGCCAAGACGCGGATCGTGCATCTCCTTGCGGATGATGTCGTCCAGCTCTTCCTTCAGCATCTCGCCAACCTGGCGTGTTCGTCGCGTCATCGATCTGTCTCCGGTCCGGATGAACGGATTCTACCCGCGTGCGACTTCTTCGCGGTGGAAGAACTCGATCTGGTCCTTCAACTGGAGATCGTTGAATCCCTCAAGGCCCAGACCACATTCGTATCCAGCCGCCACTTCGCGGACATCGTCCTTGAAGCGGCGCAGGCTCTTGATCCCGCCTTCGAACATGACCGTACCACTGCGCAGAACGCGGGCCCGGCTGTTGCGGATGATCTTGCCGTCGAGCACATACATACCCGCGACCATATCCCCGCTCGGCAGCTTGAAGGTCTCACGGACCTCGGCATAGCCATCGGTCACATCCTGGAAGATCGGAGCGAGAAGACCAGTCATGGCCTGCTTCACTTCGTCGATCAGGTTGTAGATGATGTTGTAGAAGCGCACTTCGATCTGGGATGCATCGGCAGCGCGCTTGGCCGCGACATCCGGCCGGACATTGAAGCCGATGATGATCGACTTGGTTGCATCGGCCAGCGACACGTCCGATTCGGTGATCGCACCCGTTCCCGCATAGGTCAGCGAGAGGCGAACACCGGCATCTGTCTCGTCGTTCAGCTTGAGCAGTGCGGCCTGGATCGCTCCAAGTGAGCCCTGCACGTCCGCCTTGAGGATCACCCGGAACTCGGCCGTCGTGCCACTCTTGATCTGAGACGCGATATCGGTCATCTTCATCTGCCGGTCCTGCGTCAGCT
>JAPXRQ010000121.1:0-9140 GCA_033813515.1 Thermomicrobiales bacterium | reverse complement strand
AAAATCGTCATCGCGAAGATCGGTCCGGGCCAGGTGGTGGGTGAATCGCTCATAGCCATCCCTTGCAGCAGTCCAAACGCAAGGCGAAACCGCCCCTGCTCGCAAATGATCGTTTGTCCATCAGCAGATTCGACAGGTCAGGGGTCAATCTGGTCTGACCAGGTCGCTAATCGTATCGACATAACGCACAATGTATTCATCCAGACGCTTCCGGCGGTACTGCATGATGAAGCGCGGATGATCGATCGGGACTAACCGATCGAAGAAGTGGTGTTCGGCATTGAGGCGGGTGAGGTAGTCGAAGTTCTTGCCGCCGCCAATGACGATGGCTACATCACGCCGCGCCCCGAACGCGATCTGCCGGGTGAGGCTGTCGACAATCGCCGGCGTCAGTTCCGTCTGCAGCTGGCGATCGTCGTAGTAGTTGATGTTCTTGCCATCCCGGATGAGCGCGAACGGGAAGACCGCGCCGATATAGCAATCGCGCCAGAATGTCTCGACCCCTCCATAGCGATCAATCATCCGGTAGATGAAATCGGCACTCAGTTCGCGTTGACCGGTCAGTCCGACCTCGATTCCGCACTTCTCACGCAACGCCCAGGGATCGGTGAAGGGGATCCCTGTCACCCCGCCGCCATACCTGCCCGGATTGATGCCGAACAGAAACAGACGCTGGCGATCATCCGGGTAGAACCGGATGTAAAACTGGCGCGTGATCTCTGCGACCGCCGGTTGCTGATACGGATCCATGATCGAGAAGCCGGGCGTCTGGATGAGCGGTCGGGGAAAGGTCTGCAGGAACGAGATCACCTGCTCACCGAAGATCGGCTCCGTGTTCCTTGCCTGCACCGGAAATCGCCCCACCATCGTGACACCGTCTGGGGAATACTAGTCCGATACGCAAAGTGACCACCTGAGGGAATGCCGATGGCTGACGAATTCATGCTGGAGACCAGTGATGCAACGATCCGCGTGCGGCGACAGGGATCGGGTCCGCCGGTGTTGCTGCTCCATGGCCATCCGCAGACCAGCGCGATCTGGCACCTGGTCGCCCCGTTGCTGGAGTCGCGGTTCACCCTGCTCATGCCAGACCTGCGCGGATACGGCGGCAGTTCCAAACCTGAGACGACGACCGATCACGTGCCGTACTCCAAACGGGCGATGGCACGGGATCAGATCGCGCTGATGGATCAGCTCGGGATCGAGCAGATCGCGGTGGTCGGGCACGATCGCGGGGGACGGGTTGCCTACCGGATGGCGCTGGATCATCCCGATCGGGTCAGCCGGATCTCGGTGCTGGATATCCTGCCGACAATCGAGCATTTCCAGCGAACAAACATGGCCTTCGCGATGGCCTACTTCCACTGGTTCTTCCTCGCCCAGCCAGCACCAATGCCAGAAACCCTGATCGGCGCCAATCCCGATGCCTACTACTTCCCGGGCAATCGGCACCTGTTCGCCCCGGAGGCGCTGGCCGAGTACCTAACTGGTTGTTACGATCCGGCCCAAATCCACGCCATGTGCGAGGACTACCGGGCTGCGGCCACCTACGATTGCGATCTCGACCGGCAGGATCAGGAAGCGGGACGGACGATCGATTGCCCGGTCCAGGTGCTGTGGGGAACGCGCGGCCCGGTCGGCAAGATTTACGACGTGCTCGATGTCTGGCAATCCTGGGCGCCGGATCTGCGCGGCAAGGCGCTGGAGTGCGGCCACTACCTCGCCGAGGAGCAACCTGAATCCACCGCTGCAGAGTTGCTGGCGTTCCTTGGTTAACGTCGGCGCTCTCGGCCGGCGGTAAGATGCCCGGAGACCAACTCTCGCCGCAGACGAATGGAGGCATAGCATGAAGGCAGTCGTTGTTGATGGGCCGCACAAGGTTGAGGTGCGTGAGGTTCCTGAACCCAAATGCGGACCGGACGATGTGATCATCCAGGTCGGCGCCTGCGGAATCTGCGGGACCGATATCCACATCATCGATGGCGAGTTTCCGCCGACCGTCTATCCCATCATCATCGGACATGAATTCGGCGGGACGGTGGTCGAGACGGGCGCGAATGTGACCGGTTTCAAGGTCGGCGATCGCGTCGGGGCCGATCCGACGCTGGCCTGTGGCGCCTGCTACTTCTGCCAGCGCGGTCAGCAAAATCTGTGCGAGCGGTGGAATGCGATCGGGGTCGGACACGAGAACGGCGGATTCGCCGAACTGGTGCGTGCGCCGGAACGGGTCGTCTATCCATTGCCCGAGGGGATGCCCTTCTCGGCGGCCGCGCTGATTGAGCCGGTCAGTTGCGTCGTCCATGGCTTCCACATGCTGCAATCCAAACCGGGCGAGACGTATCTGATCTACGGGGCCGGTCCGATGGGATTGCAGAATGCCCAGATCGCGCGGTTCTCCGGGGCAAGCGTGGTCGCGATCATCGATATCAATCCCAGCCGGCTGGAAATCGCCCGCTCCTTCGGCTTCGAGGTGATCGGAGCGTCGCTGGACGAGGTCAAGCATGTCGCGCCGCGTGGATTCGACAATGTGATCGAAGCAACCGGGCGGACCAAGGTCGCCGAGATGGCAATAGATGCGGTGATCAAGCGGGGCAAGTTGCTGCTGTTCGGGGTCTGTCCGCCGGGGGAGCGGGTAGCCTACGATCCGTTCAAGATCTACAACGAAGAGATCACGATCGTCGGGACGATGGCCGTGCTCAACAGTTACGGCCCGGCGATCGACTTCCTGAACGCGGGCGCGATCGATACGGAGAAGATGGTGACGCACACCTTCCCGATCGATCAATTCGATGAAGCCGTCGCCCTCGTCCGCCGCGGTGAAGGCCTTAAGGTCCAGGTCAATCCGCAGGCATAGTGTCCGTCGCTCGTGTTAGTGTTCGAGGCAGCGCTCCGGTCTGTGCCATCTCCATCACCTGACAACTGGCTACCGACCACTGACTACGGAATGCTAATCACGATTTCGCAGCTGGCGTCCATCGCATCGGTTCCGGCGCCGCCGTTGCAGCCATCGGTGCCGGCGTCGCCGTGCAAGACGTCATTCCCCTCGCCGCCGTACGTGAAGTCGTCGCCGATTCCGCCAGCGACAAAGTCATCGCCAGCCTCGCCGGTAATCGTGTCGTTGCCCTGATCGCCGTAGACGAGATCGTTGCCATTGTTCGCGTAGGCATGATCGTCACCATCATTGCCATAAATCTCGTCGATACCGAGCGTGCCATACAGTGTGTCGTTGCCGGCGCCTCCAATGAGCAGGTTATCCGCTCCGTCGATCAGGACATCGGCCGCGCCAGCGATGATGGTGTCGTTGCCATCTTCGGCGTTCAACGAATCTGAGCCCTGCCCGCCAAGAATCTGATCGTCACCAGGGCCACCCTTGATCGTGTCGTTGCCATTACCCGCATCGATAACATCTTTGCCGTCGTGGGCGTACACCTTGTCGTGTCCGGCCCCGGCAGCAATCTTGTCGTCACCGCCATAGCTCCAAATCTCATCGTCACCATCCTCACCCGAGATGATGTCTGCCTGTTCGCCGCCATAGAGATCGTCATTGCCAGGACCGCCATTGATCTGGTTCGGCCCATCTTCGCCGAGGATCATGTCATTCCCTTCGCCGCCGATGATTTTGTCGCCATCCGCGCCACCCAGGATCTCGTCGGCTCCGTTCTGCCCATACGCAACATCCGCGCCGGCCTCGCCATGGATGTAGTCCCGGTCGTCACCGCCAAAGAAGGTATCCGCGCCCGATCCTCCCCAGAGTTCGTCGATTCCGGCATCACCCCAGATCCGGTCATCGCCGGTGCTGCCCGAGATGTAATCGGCGCCAGCATCACCATCGAGTTGATCGTTCGCACTCTTGCCGTAGATGCGATCGTCGCCATCACCACCATTGATGATGTCGGCGCTACTGCTGCCGGTAATCGTGTCGTTGCCCGCATCGCCCGCCGCATAAAGGACGTTCGTGCCGGCTTCGATCACATCATTGCCGTTGCCACCAACAATCGTATCGACCCCGGCTTCGCCATAGATCTTGTCATTCCCGGAATCGCCAAACGCGCGATCGGCGCCATCGCCGAGGTAGATCATGTCATCGCCGCCGCCCGCGCAGACGACATCGTTGCCGGTACTGGCCGAAATCACATCAACTCCGGCCGAGCCCAGAATGACATCGTTACCGGCCGTGCCATTGATCGCTCCGGATCCGATGATTGTGACGGTGTAACTGGTCCCGGCGACCGTGCAGGTGGCAGCCGAGGCATCCAGGTGCGTGCCGACCAATCCGGCGGCGGAAAGCAGGAGCGAGGCGGTCAGACCGATCGATCGAAGATGCATGGACGTGTTCCTTTCTGACGCGATACCACTGATCTGATGTCATGGTGCAACGTCAGCGTGAAGGGAACATCCGTAATTTCACTGAGATTGGAGGAAACGCGTCACTCCTGCGCTGAAGCAGGGGATTGCGGGCGGCTGACAAGGCGGATGCTGATCAGGATCAGGGCCAGACCGAGCAGCATCGATGGCTTGACATGCTCATCCAGAAAGATCCAGCCCCACAGGATGCCGAAAGGAGGAATCAGGAAGGTCACCATTGAGGTCCGGACCGGGCCGACGGCGTGGATCAGATGGAAATAGAGCAGATAGGCGAGCGAGGTGCAGACCAGCCCAAGCGCAATCATGGCCAGGATCGGATTGCGCGACATCGGTTCGTGCGCATCGCTGATGGCCATTGATCCGATCCCAAACGGGAGCAGCAGCATTGACGCCGACATCTGTTGTCCGATGGCGAGTGAAAGCGACGATGTGCCCGCGAACGAGCGCTTGGCGAAGATCCCGGCCACGCCATATGAGGTGCTGGCAACGATCATCGCGATGATGGCGATCAGGACGATTCCGGTGATCGGCATCGGACTCCAGCCAACCAGAACCGCCACACCGAGCACACCGCAGGCCATACCGCTCACCAGGGCCGGTGTGAAACGATCGCGCGCGAGGATCGTGGCGATGGCGGCCGTGATCGGCGGGGTGGTTGCGTTCAGGATGGCCGCGAACGAGGCCGAAACGTGAAGTTCGGCAAAGGCGATCATCGTGTACGGGATCAGTGCGTTCAGCGTGGCCAGGATCAGGAAAGGACGATTGATCCGCGGCAACTGATCCAACTGGCCCGAGACAGCCATCCAGATCAGCAAACCGGCCGCACCAATCGCGACCCGGGTCAGCGAGAGACCGATAGGACCGAAGGCTGGCACCGCCACCCGGATGAAGATGTAGGAGAAGCCCCAAATCGCGGCCAGTGCGAGCAGGATGAGCGTGTCACGGTAGCGTGCGGTCATGAATCTCCCGAATCAGGGCGTCGAGATGGCGATTGTCCGAGTCTGCCGTGCGTTGCCCGGTCTAGGCTATCCGAAATTGATCGCCATCATCGAGTCGGGGCCTATCCGATCTCGGGTGGGAAGCGGAAGGAGACGGACATCCGGTTCCAGACATTGATCGTGGCGATGGCCAGTGTCAGGGCGGAGAGTTCCTGATCGGTAAAGGCGGCCCGGGCGATCTGCCAGACATCGTCCGGGGCGTGGGTTTCGGACAGGCGCGTGACCGCCTCGGCCCAGGCAAAGGCCGCCATTTCGCGTTCGGTGTAGCAGCCGGCTTCCGACCAGACAGGCAGCAGGGTGATGCGGTGGGCAGGTTCGTTGGCGGCATTGAGATTGTCGGTGTGGTACTGGACGCAATACGCGCAGCCATTCAATTGGGAGCAGCGCAAATTGACCAGTTCCAGCAGACTGGCCTCAAGGCCGGAGGTGGTGCTGATTTCGCCGAGGTTCTCGATCGTGGCGGCGGCGGCGGGGAGATGGCCCCAGACTGTTTTGCTGGCCAGGCGACCGATCGAAGCTGCCATTGCGGTGTCCTTTCACTGAGCGACTGGTAGTATCAGTGCTCTTATATCAGTAGTCTGATATCATTGTCAACATGACGGACGACACTGACGACGCCATGGCGATACCGGAAATCGGCGAAGGCAAACGGGGTGAATCCGGCTACCTCGGGTACCTCCTGCGTCAGGCCGTGGCCGCCAACCGCCAGGCCACCGAACGCGCCCTCGAAGACCTCGGTATCACCCAGCCGCAGTTCCTCGTCATGACCCTGATCAACGCCTATCCCGGATCCAGTGGCGCCGATCTGGCCAGGGCGGCCATGCTCACCCCACAAACCATGTCGGTCATCGTCGCCAATCTCGAAAAGGCCAGACGATTGCGCCGCCTGACCGATCCGGCCAATGCCCGCAAACAACGCCTGGAACTGACCGCAGATGGCCTTGCCCTTCTGCAGATCAGCCGCGATCGCGTGCGTGAAATCGATCAGGTCCTTGCGGCCGATCTCACCCCGGAGCAGGAGCAGTTTCTCCGGCGCTGGCTGGTGCAGGTTGCCAGACGGAGCGATCGCTAACCCACATTCGGTACCAGTATTCCGCACCGGTTTGCGCAGGATCGGTATTATCAGCAGAACGACTGTCCTGCTACCGTTCTGATACGGTGGCCGTTCGCAGGAAATCCGGATGACCGAAGCCGCCATCGCCAGCCAATCCATCCCACCATTTCAGGCGATCGTCCTTGATGGTGTCGGCACGGTCGTTTTCACGCAAAGCGCGGACGGGTCCTTTTCGGTTTCCGAAGACAGCCAAAGCGATCTGCTTGGCGTCGATGTCCGGGATGGCACGCTCTACATCGGCACGGGCTCGCGCAAGGGCACAATCCGCATCGTCAATTTCAAGACACTTCCCGATGTGCGCGTTTCTGCACCCAGCCTCGAACGGCTTTCCATTTCGGGCGCTGGCAAGGCCGACATCAGCAGCCTGAAAACTGGTCACCTTGAAGTCTCGGTTGATGGCGCGGGAGCGATCCGCCTGGGCAGTGTCGAACTGGACTCGTGCGATGTTTCGATCGGCGGGGCAGGGTCGGTCAGCGGCAATGGCAAGGCGCGCGAACAGTCGATCTCGATCGTCGGCACGGGCAACTTTTCGGGAGATGGGTTGGTCGGCGAAGCGGTATCCGTGAGCATTGCCGGGGCAGGGCGGGCCAAGGTGCACGCGACCCGGATATTGACCGCGGAGATCGGCGGGGTCGGGCAGATTTCGTACGTAGGTGATCCCCAGGTCCAATCGCGCATCACCGGGTTGGGCCGGATCAAGCGGGCATGAATTCAGGTACAGAAGCCTCCGATCGCTTTCAGGCTCCAGAATCGGTCTCAGCAGACGTGATTGAGGATGAAGTCGGGATTCAGGTTTACCTTGATACGTGCATCAATCTGCTCGCCAATCAGTTGGACGCCATTTCGTCGCTCGACAACAAGTCAAATACGACCCTTAGCGTGGGGTCGGCAGTGCTCCCGCTTTCGCTTGGCATCATTCGGGCCATTGAAGAAGATCCCCCGCTAATCGTGCTCTTCCCTGTCTGCCTGGCGGCGGCGGCGTACGTGGTTCTGGTCGGTTTCTGGTTTCTGGCCACTGCTCGCAATCAGGGTGCGCAAGTCGATCCCAATCTCACTGAAATGAGCGCCTACCTTGAATCAGGCGACTACCAGGGGATTGTTCTAAAGCTCTGGGCAGCAAATGCCTATCATGAGTCGACCGAGACCAACGCCAACTTGCTCGCCACCAAAGGGGCGATGGTCAGCTACGCACAATATGCGCTTATCGTGGAGTGTGGCTTACTCGCGTTTGCCGGAGTCTGCGGGCTTATCATCCGCTGATCTCTCTGGCTTGGGAAGTGCGAACGGGCTCGGCGAAATGAGCAGCCAATTAGGTGTACTCGGCGGCGGCAGCTTAACCATGCGGTCGCCCGCCGTTTTTGCTTTCGGTTGTGGAAGCGGCATCGTACTCATAAAACCATCATAGCTTAAGGGTCAAACTGATCCGCTCTCAGCCAGATGCAAAAACAGATTCTGGTTCGGGTATTGCGTGCGGCCTACTTGCGATCGGCAGCGTCCTGAGCCTGGCGCTCCTCTAGCTTCCGACGTTCGCGTCGCACGAACGGACTCGGAGCCATGGCCTGCCATGACAGCATGCTTGGCGGCGGCATTTTGACCATGCCGTTGGCATCCACCTTTGGCTTTGGTAGTGGAAGCGGCGTCGTTCTCATGGATCCAGCATAGCCAGCAGGTCAAATCTGTTGGCAGGAGGTAGAAGATGTATGGGAAGTTGCCCCTAATGCAGAATGCGGCCTACTTGCGATTGCCGGAGTTTGGGGACTGATTCTCCGCTGAACCCACCGTCTTGGGCGGGGCGAACGGACTCGGCGAAACCACCATCCAACGCAGCGAACTGGGCGGCGGCATTTTGACCATCTTCGGCGGCTCAACAGCCGATTTCGGTTGGGGAAGCGGCATCGTACTCATGAATCCAGCATAGCCTACAGGTCAAATCAGTTGGCAGTTGCCAGGTTCCGGAATGCAGTCGCTCAGGGCGGGAAAGCACTACCGTTCACAAGTGACAACTACCCACCGCGAACTGGCTACCGGCTACTGACGACTGATGACTGACGACTGACGACTGACTACTGACTACTGACTACTGGCAACCGGGAATGATCTCCTCGGCGAGGCGATTGATCGGGGTGGTGTCGTACGCGATGCGCGGGATGTAAATGATGATGTACTCCGCGCCCGCTTCGCCCAGTCCGCGTAGCCGCTCGATGATCTGATCCGGTTCGCCAACCAACGCCCGCTTGCGGAAATCCTCCAGCGACTGATTGCCCCGGTATTGCTCCAGCACCGGCGTCGGATCGGCACCCTTGTCCAGGATCACCAGTGGCTCAATGCTGGTCGACTTGGTGATCTCCGCGTAATCCCGACCGACCTTGTCGCAATGGCCCTTCAGGATATCCAGCTTCTGCCGAATGACCTCCGGATTGCCACCACCGACATTGCAGGCGTCGGCATACTGCGCGACCAACTTCAGGGTCACCTGCTCGCCGCCGCCGCCAATCCACAGCGGAATCTTGCCCTTGCCAGCATTCTTCGGCTCGTTAATCGGCTTGTCGATCGCGTAGTAGTCGCCTGCAAATGTTGGATAGTCCTCGGTCCACATCTTGTGGATGATCTGGACCGCCTCGCGGAACTTGCGCATCCGGACCGGGGTGTCGTCCCACTGGTAC
>JAPXRQ010000120.1:0-5866 GCA_033813515.1 Thermomicrobiales bacterium | reverse complement strand
CATCGGCAGGTAGTTCCACGGGTCGATCCGCCCAGCCATCATGTGGCCGGCGTGCCGCCCCATCGCATTGGCATTGTCCTCATGCTCAACTCGTCGCCGGGTATCGAGGCTTTCCTGGAAATAGTTGGCGACATCGCCCGCGGCATAGACATTGGGCATGTTGGTCTCGAGGTAGGCGTCGACCAGAATGCCATCGTCGGTCTTGATCCCTGCCGCTTCCGCCAGTTCGACATTGGGCGCAACCCCAATACCCGCGACCACACCATCCACCTCGATCGAGTTGGTGGCGCCATCCGATGCTTCGTAGGTCACCTTGATCTTCTTGCCACTTTCCTCGATCCCCGTGACCTTGGTTCGGGTATGGACATCAACACCCTTTTCGAGGAAGTACACGGTCAGGGAATCGGCAAGCCCGGCCGGGAACATGGACGCACCCATCGCGTCGCCGGTCAGGAACCAATCCACCTGCTTCTCGTTCATGCGAAGGGCAGCGGCCAGTTCGGAACCGATAAAACCGCCCCCAATCACGGCGAAACGCTTGCCCTTTTCTGCCAGTTCGTGCAGGCGCCGGTAGTCGTTCAGTTGGCGGAAGTTGATGACCAGATCGCCCCCGACCGGGAACGGTTTGGGCGAGGCACCCGTCGCGATCAAGACGCGCTCTGCCTGATAGGTCTCGCCCTGATCATCAGTCGCCGTGTTGGCGCGAGCGTCCAGGGCAGTGATGGTCCGGTTGGTGATGACGTCCGCCTGCTTGACGGCCGTCTTCTTGAACACCTTCTCGAGCGGCTTTTCTTTCCAGAGATCCTTGCTGAGCCAGGGTCGGGTGTACGGCGGATCGCTATCCTGCCCGACGATGATGATCGAGCCATCTTCGTCAATATCGCGGATGCCCTTGACGGCCGCATCCGCAGCCATACCGCCTCCGATGATCAGGTATTTCGCTTCCTTGGTCATGCATATCCTCCGATCGATTGACCTGTCAGCAGACAAGCCTGCACCAGATCGCCGATCGCACTCCTTTTCCTCGCTACGGATCCGATAGCGCTTGCAGGAAGTTCACGAGTGGCCCATGCTTACCTTTGTGAAGTGGCGGCAGTTGCGGCCCGCCTACCCCCCAGGAAACGCAATTGCTGCAGTCGCGCACAAATCAAAAGGTCGCTGTCGCCGTTATCTACATCGTTTCGATGTTGATGAACTCCATCGATTCCACGGTGGTCAATGTTGCGCTCCCGACCCTCAGTCGCGAATTCGGGGTCAGTCCTTCGGCTATCGAAGGCGTTATCGTCGGATACCTGGTTTCCCTGGCCGTCTTCATTCCGGCGTCGGGCTGGCTGGGGGATCGATTTGGCTACAAACGTGTTTTCCTCTGCGCGCTCTTCGTGTTCACCCTTGCTTCAACCCTGTGCGGATTTGCGGATTCGCTGAATCAGTTGATTCTGTTCCGCGTGCTGCAGGGCGCAGGTGGCGGTTGTCTGACCCCGGTCGGAATGGCGCTGCTCTATCGGACCTTCCCGCCCGAAGAGCGCATTGGTGTCTCCCGCATCCTGATGTTCGCGACGATCATCGGACCAGCCTCCGGACCGATTCTGGGCGGCTTGATGATCGAGCACTTTTCGTGGCGCTGGATCTTCTTCGTCAATGTTCCGATCGGTATTGCTGCCCTCTTTTTCGGGGCGCTCTGTCTGCAGGACAACTCCGACCGCGTTGATGATCCGTTCGATTTCCCAGGCTTCATCCTGGCTGGCGCGGGTTTCGCCGCATTCATGTATGCCCTGTCCGAAGGGGCAAGTCACGGCTGGCTGTCATCGTCGATCGTGATCACCGGAGGCGTCGGCATTCTCCTGCTCACGGCCTTTGTCTGGGTTGAACTCCACACCAACCGGCCGATGGTGAAACTCCAGGTTCTCGGCAACAACCTCTTCCGGACAACGATGTCGGTCTCGTTCTTCTCCACCGCAGCGTTTCTGGGAACCCTGTTCGCTGTCCCGCTCTTCCTGCAGGAGGGGAGAGGTGTATCGCCGCTTACGTCCGGACTGACCGTCTTTCCGGAAGCGATTGGTGTGGTCACATCGACGCAAGTCGTCGCCCGTGTCTATCCACGCATCGGTCCGAGTCGCCTGATGGGCATCGGCCTGGTTTGGGTGGCGATTGTGATGACGACGCTCAGTTTCATGCCGTTCGATGTCTCACTGTGGGTGTTCCGGGGTCTCATGTTCGCGCTGGGGTGCGGCATGGCCTGCATCTTTGTCTCCAATCAGGCAGCGGCCCTCGGCACGATTTCCCGAGCGGATACCGGGCGTGCGTCGATGCTGATGAGCGTGCAACGGCAGATCGGAGCGGCCTTTGGCGTCGCCGTGATCAGTAGTGTCTTGACTGCGATCGGTCTGTTCGATGGTTTGGAGCCCAACCACCGGGCGTACCAGATCGCATTTCTGACGGCGGCCGGAATTGCACTGGTCGGGGCGGCGCTGTCAGTTCAGGTGCCGGACAAGGACGCGGCGATCACGATGCGCAAGGCGACCCGGCGAACTGCGCCCGCCGATCCCGAGACCGCGGCGGCCTCAAGCGGCGGCTGAGACGCGGTTGGCCCGGGCAAACGCGCGATTGGCCATCATCGATCCCAGGCAGATCAGCCCGATTGCCACATAGCCACGTGCACCCAGCCCCTCGCCCAGTACGATCACGCCTGCGATCGCGCTGACGGCCGGATCGAGGCTGATCAACACCGCATAGAGTGAGGCCGTGACGCGCTTGAGGGCGTTGAACTCCAGCATGTACGGCAGCACATTGGACATGATCGCGGTCACACCAACCAGGACCAGCAGTTTCGGCTGAATCAGATCAGTCCCGGCGGAAACGATGCCGAATGGGGCCATCAGGATCGCGGCGATGCCCATGGCCAACGGGAGTGCATCGTTCGAAGGGACGGTCTGGCCGGCGCGTTTGGTCAGCAGCATGTAACCGGTGTAGCAAAGCCCGGCCAATCCAGCGAGTGCGAACCCGACAGGATCCACTCCGCTCGCTCCCCACGGAGCAAGCAAAACGACACCTGAAGCGGCGACCACGACCCAGATCAGTTGCGATGCCTGACGCGCGCCCATCATGGCGAGGATGAATGGTCCGGAAAAGGCGATGGCGGTGGCAATTCCGAGCGGAATGCGGTCCAGTGCGAGGAAATACAGCAGACCCATCGCTGCCGTGCTCACACCCATGCCGGAGATCGTGATGATCTGATTGCGATTGAGCCGCCCCACATTCGGTCGGAAGATGAGAAAGAGAAATACCGCACCCCAGGCCGAGCGCAGGAACGCCAGGCCCGGCGCAGAAGCCATCGAAAACAGGTCCTTGCTGAAGGCCGCACCGAACTGAAACGAGATCATGCCGATCAACATCAGTGCTGGCGGAGGGATCGGATTGACGATGCGATCGAAGATGTGGACATCCGGATCACTCGCCCTGCTCACTGGAACAGGCTCCGAGACTGAGACCGGAATATCAGACTCGACGATGGGGCTGGTGTTCGTCATTACCCGGAATTTCGCAGTCTCTTCACGGACGCAACGTAGAATTCGGCATCGAATGTCGATTCTCGCACGTCTCACTTACCGACATTCATCGGATAGGACAACCTTCGGGAGTATCGGAATCATGCGAGTTGGAATCATCGGCGTGCCGTTCAATTCGGCTGCACAGACAGATGCCGAGGCTGGCGCTCCGGCTGCCTTGCGGGAGGCAGATTTGGTGGCGACACTTGCGCCCCTTGGAGACGTCACCGATCGAGGCAATGTCGAAGTGCCATCTGGTTCAGCGGAGCGGGATGGCGAGAGCGGGCTGATTGCCCCGGAGACCTTCCTGGCGATGACCGCCAATGTCCGCGCGGCCGTCTCTTCTGCCTATCGCGACGGTCAGATGCCCCTGATTCTTGGTGGAGATTCGGCCGTGTTGCTCGGCGGATTGCTCGCCGCCCGCGATCAACTGGGATACGGCGCTGGCTTGCTGTTTGTTGACGGACACGAGGATGCCTGGCCGCCATTTGGTTCGGTGACCGGCGAGGCCGGCGATATGGAACTCGGGCTCGCTCTGGGCCTGTCCCGCCCGGACAAGCTTGGCGATCTCGGTGCCGAACTCCCGGTTGTTGATCCCAACGAAGTCGCCCTCCTTGGGCCCCGCGATGCGGACGAACTTCGCAGTGAAGGCATCGAAAGCGTCCGCCATCGGGTCATTGTCATGAACGACGGCGAGTTGCGCGATGCGGGCGTTGCCATGACGGTACAGCGCTGGTTGAAACACTTCGGGAATCGTCCGGGCCGTTTCTGGTTCCATCTTGATCTGGACGTCCTGTCGACCGAAGCGAATCCTGCGGTCTCCTATCCGCAACCGGGCGGACTTGCGTGGGACGAGGTGAGCGAGATCATCCGTATCGTCTTCGCGGCAGAGCATCTGATCGGAATCGACATCACCGGCTACAACCCTGACAAGGATGCGGATGGCACGGTGGCCAATGCCCTTGTGGCGGCATTGGCGGGCGCGTAACCGGTTGGTCTTGGCGCGCGTCCGCATGCATGTAACCCTGCTCAATCTTCACGACTGGAGTTCTCCAATGACTATTCTCACCAATCGACGAGTTCTGCTCGGCGGTTTGGCTCTGGGAGCGCTCGCTCGCCCGTCCATGCCCGCGTTCGCGCAGGATGACCGCGTCGAGTCGCTTCTCAAGCAGGCGTCGGAAACGATGGCCGCGCTTTCGTCCTTCCACTTCCACCTCGAGACGGTGGCGGGTTCGGCGACGATCATGGGTGCGCTGGAACTCCGCGATGTGGAAGGCGATGTCGTCCGCCCGGCCTCGTTCCAGGCGACCATTACCGCCAAGCTGGCTGTCGCCGATGTGACGGTCGAGGTGATCTCCATCGATGGCGCGGTTTGGGCAACAAATCCGATTTCGGACGGTGATTGGGAGCAACTCTCGGACGGTCTGGAGGATGGTCAGGCAGGCGATATGCTGACGCTCGTCCTGAATCCGGAATCGATTTTCCTCGCGGCACTGACCATTCTCGATGAACCGAAGATTGACGGGTCCGAGGAGATCGGGGGCCTGAACACGACGCGGGTGGTCGGGTCATTTGTGCCCACAGACTTGCAATCGATCGTCATGGGTGGCACCCCGGTTGCGATGGACGAAGACAGTCCGATTGAGCTGTCTTCAGATCCCGTTGACCTCACCGTCTGGATCGCAGACGACGGCAAGGTCGTCCAGATTGAGGAGGAGGGGCCGCTCCTGGATACCGAGTCGCGGGATGTGATTCGCCGGTTCACCTTCTCCAACTTTGACCAGCCGGTCGAGATTCTTCCCCCGACGTAGGTTTCAACCGGAACGCTCGCCCAGAGAGATACGGATCGGCCCCACGCGACGTACACCTGAAAAGTGAGTCTCTGGCCATGGCATCGCCGTTGGCCCAGATGGACTCGGCCGCCAGGTCTGAATGTGGGGAACGTGATGTCGAAGCCGCCCTCCGTCTTCGTGCGCTTGTTAATGGGAGCGGTGATTGCGTTCGGAGTCTCGATCCATCGGGAACAATCAACCGGCGCATCGGCAACCTGCAATGTCGGCGGACATGTATATATCGTGACCCTGACGGGATCAGGTTCGATCACCGGCACCCCCGCGAACGATGTCATCAAGGGATCCTCAGGTCGGGATGTCATCTCCGGTGGAGGGGGAAACGATGTCGTCTGCAGTGGCGCGGGTAACGACGACATCACCCTGGGCGACGGTGACGACCACGTCGATGCCGGGTCCGGAAACGATGTTGTTCGTGGATTGGGCGGATCCTGTCTCTTATACACATCTGACGCTGCCGACGACGGCACA
>JAPXRQ010000119.1:0-9209 GCA_033813515.1 Thermomicrobiales bacterium | reverse complement strand
CCCCCCAACCTTGTAGCGCCGCATTGCGATGCGGCTGTTCCCAACCACCGCGTCCCCATGCACCACCACCAAACGTATCGCCCCCACCGTACCCCTGTGTGCGACCTCGCATCGCCCAACGGCGGTTGATGGCGGATACCGTGTTCTCCGCCTGCCACCGGGGCCGCCGGCAAGGGGCCGCATCGCAATGCGGCGCTACATCGCGTGCACCCGAACCGACGGTAATTCCGCGCTTCCGAGCCCGTTTTCCGTAGTCCTCCCCGATCGCCACATTGCCGTGCACTACTGGCTGTTGAGCGCGGAAACATTGACCCCCCAACCTTGTAGCGCCGCATTGCGATGCGGCTGTTCACGACCACCGCGTCCCCATGCACCACCACCGGACCTGTCGCCCCACCCGGTTTCCCTGCACCACCACCGGACGTAGCGTTGTACCCCTGTGTGTGACCTCGACCTCCGCAATGGCGGTTGATGGCGGATACCGTGTTCTCCGCCTGTCACCGGGTCTGCCGGCAACCGGGCCGCATCGCAATGCGGCGCTACATCGCGTGTATCCCAACCGATGGTCGTTGCGCGCCCGATTCCCGCAGACCGCCCCACGTGTCGCTCCCGGCGTTTCGGCGTGTCACCGGGCCGGTGGGCACGATCATCGCCCTCGGGCGACCTCGCCGTTGGCGAGACGGCACACAGCGGTACCGTGACTACATTCGAGGCGAACCAACCGGCGGTGGTGTTTCAACGGACTCCACACCCCGTCAATCCCAGCTACCCACCCGAGCGGAGTCCAGGCGCTCCGAGAACGAACACGAACGACGAACACGACCCACGGGCTACGGACTACGGACTACGGTCTACGCCCTACGTCCCCGGGCGCCACGGCTCCGCGACATGGGCGAGCCAGACCTCCCGCGGATTCAGCGCGACGACCTTCATCTGCCCCTCTGTCTCGGGTTCATCGAGCTCTCCGAACCAGACGGCGACATCGCCTCCAACAATGATCGGGCGATCATCGGTATCGATCACGACGATCTGCATGCCACGCGAATGCCCCGGCGCCGGGACAAGGCGGACACCCGGCAGCAGCTCGTGCTCGCCATTCAGCGCGATGTACGCGACACCGGGCGCATCGACCCAGTCCGGGATCGTGTACTCCTCCGGACCATGGGCGTCGTCGAGTTCGATCTGCTGGACGTAGATCGGCTTGTCGGCGAAGAGATGATTGCCGCCACAGTGATCGAAATGCAGGTGGGTATTGACGACGATATCGATGCTGTCCAGATCGAGGTCGTGGCCGGTGAGCGGATAGATGCGTGGATCCATGTCGGCGGCGGCCGGGTGAAGCTCGGTGAAGCCGGTATCGACCAGGATGCGGGTGCCGGGCAGGTCGATCAGGTGGACGTAGACCGGCATGCGTTCATCCTCGGTCGCCTGGAGATCGGCGACGAGGAGCGGTGTGATGGTGACATTCGTGTTGGCGGTCATGAAACTCCTCGGACGATGAATGGCGATTGCGTAGTGCATTGTGGTCGATGGGAGGGAACCGCAATCGACAGCACCGTGACAGAGCCAATGGACAGGTCGGTGAGCAGGACCCGTGATTTAGCGGCGCGTGTTCCAGCTCGTGCCTTGGGCGCGCGGTTATTGGAGCCGGTGTGCTCAACCGAAACATCCCGTTTGCGATTGGCTGGAACAAATCGCACTACGTTTGGATTGCGTGCTCCATCGACCCGGTCCGATGCGAAGACCTCAAAACGTAGTGGTGCGTGTTCCAGCTCGTGCCATGGACGCGCGGTTGTTGGAGCTGCCGCGTCCAACCGAAACATCCCGTTTGCGATTGGCTGGAACAAATCGCACTACGTTTGGATTGCGTGCTCCGATAGGCCGGCTCGATGCGGAAGACCCTCAAACGTAGTGGCGCGTGTTCCAGCTCGTGCCTTGGACGCGCGGTTGTTGGGGATGGTGTGCTCAACCGGAACCACGCGATTTGCCGCGCGAGACGAACATGAAACACCGGTGACTTTGCGTCAAACCTCCGTGAATTCCGGCCACAAAACGCGCCGAGGCAAAAGTTATCCACATGGTTATCCACAGGAAAATGGCCAAAATGTGGACAAGTGTTCTACTTATCCACAATGTTATCCACAATCCGGAACATTATGTCCGGCCGCGGAAACCGGCGGAACAACCCGGTTGCCTGCTGTCACACCGTCTTTCCAGCCTTGAAATCCAGGATTTGCACGAACAAAAAAAGGTGAACGTCGTCGTCGCTTAATCTTCCTGAAGGACTTCTCCGGCTTTATGCCTCTTGATCTCTTCTTTTCTAATCTTCTTCATCACGTGATCATCACCGGCCGATCACTTTTGATTGCACAAACGCTTGCTGGCGCGACCGGTACTCAGACTGGCTCTGCCGGTGTCGGGTGGTAGCGGTGATGATCGGACCGATGTGCTCGTCGTAATTCACGATGTGCAATTTGCCATCAGGCGTCGCGCGCAGCAGCTCAGCGGCCACGAGCGCATCGACGAACGAACGCCCTGCTTTCGGGTACCCGGACACGCGCCGCACCATCTCGGACCCGACCGTGATCACTCCCCCGGCGCATTCTCGATTGACCAAAGCCAAAGCATGGACAGATGACCAATCGCCGCGGCCTCCGAGATTCTCAGGAGATCGGCGACGGTCAGGATTTTCCGGTTGGTCGTGACGGACGAGTGCAGCTTGATCCAGGCCATGATGATTACCCCTCTTGCAGATACAGAACATGTGTTCTATTCTAGCAAGAGAGGCTCATTTGGCAACGAATCAGGCTCAGGCCGAGAGGACGACCTCGCGCAGCGCCTGCACGGCCTTCTCGCAATCAGCCCGGGAGACATCGAGATGGGTTACCGCACGAATCTTGGTCGGATCGGGGTACTGCGACATGCGCACGCCCTTGCGCTCCAGCTCAGCGCAGATATCCATCGCCTGCTTGCCGGTTTTGCTGACATCGAAGAAGACGATATTCGTCTCGACCGGCCCAAAGACCAGCTCCAGCCCCGGGATATCGGCAACACCGGCCTCCAGCACCTTCGCATTGGCGTGATCCTCAGCCAGCCGCTCGACATTGTGCTCAAACGCGTAGAGTCCGGCTGCCGCAATCACGCCGGCCTGGCGCATGGCGCCGCCGATCCGGTGCTTGAGCAACCGCGCTTCCTCAATGAACGCCTCGGTTCCGCAGAGCACGGCCCCGACTGGTGCCCCAAGTCCCTTGGAGAGATCGACCCAGACCGAGTCGACATGCGACGCAGCATCAGCAGCGGTGTACCCACCTGCGACCACGGCGTTCATCAGCCGGGCGCCGTCCATGTGAACCAGCATTCCCTCCGCATCGGCGACCGCGCGAACCGCAGCCAGTTCCTCCAGCGTCCAGACCTTGCCGCCGCCCCGGTTGGTGGTGTTCTCGACCGAAATCAGAGTGGTGGGCGAGGTGTGGGTGCCATTGGCGGAGAGTTCGGCGCGGATCAGATCCGGCGTCAGAATGCCGCGCTCGCCGTGAATCTGGCGGAGAATGACCTGGGCGATGAAGGCGGAACTACCGCCTTCCGCGGTCGAGATGTGGCAGAAGCGATCCAGCACTACCGAATCGCCCCGCTTGCAGTGCACCGCCAGCGCGATGACATTGCACATCGTTCCGCTGGGCAGGAAGAGTCCGGCGTCCTTGCCGGTCATCTCCGCAACCAGATCCTGGAGCGCGTTGACAGTCGGATCTTCCCGCCGCTGCTCGTCGCCCACCTCGGCTTTGGCCATGGCCTGGCGCATGCCTTCGGACGGCTTCGTTGCGGTATCGCTGGAGAGGTCGATCACGTTCATTTTCCCGATCATGTTGAAAGACGGCACACGTGGGGCTGATTCTACGGGAGAATAGACAGACACCGAACGATGTCCGCGCGCGATCAGGTTCAGGAGACCCACCCATGGCTATCGAGATCAATCGCTCCCTCTTCGCCGTCAAGCCCGCAACCGGCTCGGCCATCGTTGCGGAGTACGAAGCCCGCACGCCGCAGTCAAAGAAGGCAGCCGAGCGCGCCCGCAAGGTCATGCCGGGTGGCGAGACCCGGACCGTTACCTTTCACGCGCCCTATCCGCTGACCGGCGATCATGGCAGCGGTTGCCAGTTCACCGATCTTGATGGCAATGTCTATTTCGACCTGATCAGCAACTACACCAGCCTGCTCCATGGTCATGCCCACCCCGAGATCACCGCCGCTGTCCTCGCTCAGATCGCCAAGGGCACGACCTTCGCGACCGCTCTTGAAGCGCAGGTGGAGCTCGGCGAGATCCTGACCGAACGCGTCAAATCGGTCGACCAGATCCGGTACACGAACTCCGGGACCGAGGCGACGATGAACGCCGTCCGGGCCGCGCGTGCTTTCACCGGACGCGAGTTGATCGTCAAGATGGAAGGCGGCTATCACGGCAGCTTCGACGACTTCGAGGTGAGCGTGCATCCCGATCTGGCTCTGGCCGGACCGGCCGACGATCCGGTCTCGACGATCGATGCCCGCGGAGTGGTCGCCAGTACGGCCAGCGAAGTCCTGGTTGCGCCCTTCAACAATGTCGAGGTTCTGACCCGGATCATGACCGAGCATGGCGACAAGGTGGCCGCGCTGATCATCGAGCCAGTGATGGGTTCGGCCGGGACAATTGCTGCCGATCCAGCGTTTCTGCAGGCCGCCCAGGCGCTCTGCCAACAGCACGACGCGCTCTTTATCGCCGACGAGGTGATGACCTTCCGCCTTGGCTATGGCGGCGTGCAGGAGGCATACGGCATCACCCCCGATCTGACCACCTTCGCCAAGATCATCGGCGGCGGCTTCCCGGTCGGGGCGTTCGGTGGACGGCAGGAGGTGATGTCCCTCTTCGATGCGCGCGGATCGAACCCGGTCTTCCAATCGGGCACATTCAATGGCAATGCCGTGACGATGGTTGCCGGCGCCGCGGCCATGCGCCTCTACCCGGCGGACGAAGTTGCCCGGCTGAATGCGCTGGGCGATCAATTGCGAGAGGGTGTCCGCCAGCAACTTGCCGATCACGATATCCCGGGCACGGTCACCGGGTATGGCTCGATGGTCGGCGTGCATCTGGTCGAGGGCGAGGTCCGCAACTATCGCGATGCGGCGGTCGGCAACCAGACGATGAAGCGCGCGCTCCATGTCGCGCTATTGCTGGAGGGTGTGTTTGCGGCGCCCAGGTTGATGCTTTGCACCTCAACCCCGATGACGCCGGCAATCGTGGACGAGATCATCGTGCGCTTCGGCCGGGCCATCGATCGGGTTCAGGCCTGACGCAGAACCGGCGCGGGTGTACCTTTGATGCATGAGCGACGCGCGCGCCCCTGACAAGCCAATTCGACTGCTGGCCGTCTCCGACACGGTCGATCCGCGCATCCATACGGCCACCGTCCGGCAACGGATGGAGAACATCGATATCGTCATCGGGTGCGGCGATGTCCCGGCCCGGTACCTGGAGTTCCTGGCCGACGCGCTCGATCGCCCGGTCTACTTTGTGCTCGGCAACCACACCGAGGAACTGGTCCGGAAAGGCGCGGCCGGGAAGCGGTACGAGCCGATGGGCTGTATCGATCTGGGTGGCAAGGTGCGGCGGGACGAGTACACCGGTCTGATAATGGCTGGCTTCCCTGGTTCGCCGCGATACAGCCGGGAGAGCGATCAGCAATACAGCAACCGCGAGATCACCTGGATGATGTACCGGATGATACCGCGGCTGGTCTACAACCGGCTTCGCCACGGTCGCTATCTCGATGTCCTGATCACCCATACGCCGCCGCGGCATGTGAACGATCGGGAGGATCTGCCGCACCGGGGCTTCCCGCCGTTGCGCCGGTTTCTCAGCTGGTTCAAACCAACTGTTCACCTGCACGGCCATATTCACATCTACGATCGCAACGAACAGGTGGAAACACCGTTCTGCGAGACGTTGGTGATCAACGTCTATCCCTACCGAACGATTGCGCTCACCGCCGAGCACCACGCGCGACCAACGATGTTCCGTGAATCGGACACCACCAATGGTTGACGAGCAAGTCCGCACCGATTTCGAACGGGCCAGGACCAAGGCATTCTTCAACGAGCTCTTTTCCCATTTCAATCGCCGTCCCAACGACCTGATGTCGTTCCACGATGTGCGGAAGCGGTTCAAGCCCGAAGGCGAGAGTTACCGTGGCATGCAGGAAGTTCCGGTCCGCCAGATCATCGGCAGTTTCGATCGATTCCGCGACTTCGACCGGGAGTTCCTGCCCCGGGGGACGCACTCGCGCAACCGGTGGATGAATGTCGATCGCGCCTATCACCAGGATGTGCGCCTGCCTCCGGTCCAGCTGTACAAGGTGGGCGATGTCTACTTCGTCAAGGATGGCAATCACCGGATCTCGGTGGCCCGGGAGCGGGGGGTCGAGTTCATCGATGCCGAGGTGATCGAGAGCCACGTGCGTGTGCCGATCGATGCCTCGATGACGCCGTTCGCCTTGCTGATGCAGGTCGAGTACGCCGAGTTCCTGCGCCTGACCGATCTCGATCGGTTGCGTCCGGAGCACGATATCCGCCCGACCCAACTTGGCCGCTACGACGAAATGTGGGATCAGATCCTGCTCAAGCAACTCCAGTTGAGCGAGGAGCGAGGGGCCGATGTGCCGCTGTCAGAGGCGGTCGAGGCCTGGTACGACGATGTGTACCTGCCGATTGTGCGGATCGCGCGGGATCGTGGGGTGCTGGAGCGGGTCGGGGGCAGGCGGACCGAGGCGGATGTCTATCTCTGGGCGATGCGGCGGCGCGAGGAACTGATGGCGCGGGACGATCACGAGGTTGATCCGGAGGACGCGGCGCGGGATCTGGCCGAGGAGATCGAGGAGGCCGACAGCGGTTTCGGCATCGGCCGGGCCAGACGCGCGTTCCTCAGATGGCTGGAACGGGAGCAGTAGCGGTACGTTGAAGGTTCGATGGTGAATGTCGAATGTTGGAGGGTACGGCGGAATGTCGGGCCTCCGGGCCCGTTTCCCGTAGACCTCGGCGAACACGATGGTCGTATGCACCACCACGGAACGCACCGTCGCAACCCTGTGTGCGTCCGCTCATTCCGCTTCGGCGGTCGCCGGCGGAAATCGGATTCTCAGCGTGGCGCCGGGTCTGTCGACTCCATGATCGCCCTCGGGCGACCTCGCCGTTGGCGAGACGGGGCAGAGCCGCCCCGTGACTACATCAACCTAGTGAACGCGATGGCCGCATGCACCACCACGGAACGCACCGTCGCAACCCTGTGTGCGACCGCTCATTCCCTAACGGCAATCGATTGCGGGAGGCGTACTTTCCGCATGGCAACACTGGTGCCGAGACTGGGCCGCATTGCGATGCGGCGCTACAGGTCGGCCGGATTGAGGCGGGCGGCGCATTCGGGCCGCCAGGATACGGTTGCTACTTCTGGATGGGTTGGAGCGTGGCGGCGGATTGCTGCCATTCGGTGACCACCTCGGCGCTTCGATCTGCGGTGGTTTTGACCGAGAACTCGCAATACCGCGAGCCGAACCGCTCCCGATGGACATAGCCGCGACCGTTCGCCTGGGTGATGGTGATCGCGGTGTCGGTCTGATCTACCGTCGCGCCATCGGTCCCGACCTGCGCCTTGACCAGTTCGATCGCACGGACCCAGGCATCATCGCTGGCAATCGTGCCGCCGAAGACGGTCCACCGGTCACCAAGCGAGGTCTGGCCACGCCCGGTGCCATCGTCGACCCAGTCATCCGGGATCGTCACCTGGCAGATGCCATCGGTCGCGGTGCTCCCCGCAAGACTGGCGGTTGACGTGGGAATCGGGGGCGGCGTGGGATCGGGATCATCGCCACCGCCGCATCCTGCCAGAACGACCATAAGCAGAGCAATCAGGATCGGGGCGAGGCGACGCATCTAGGCCGGGATGTTGAAGTGGCGAATCTTGAGCGCGACCAGTTTCTCGGCCCGGCGATTGATCTCCTGCCGCTCCACCAGTCCCTGACTGACCATGTCGTAGACGTGATCGACCAGCGCCGCCCATCCGGTCGTCGGAGAGCCATAGAGCATCACATCGACCCCGGCATCGACCGCCTGACTGATCTTGTCGTACGAGTCCCAATCGGCCAGCGCGCCCATCCCGAGATCATCGGTGACGACAATTCCGCCAAAGGAGAGGTCTTCCTGCAGGGCACGAACGGCGGTGCGAGAAAGGGACATGGGCTTGTAATCGATGCGGTCGTAGCGCAGATGACCGAGCATGATCATTTCGACATGATTGCGGATCGCGCTGCGGAACGGAACCGCGTCGGTTTTGAGCCACTCATTCCACGGCACATCGATCTCCGGGATGTCCTGGTGCGAATCGGTGGTGGTGCGTCCGTGGCCGGGGAAATGCTTGGCCGCGCCGATGACACCACCGGCCCGCGAGCCGTTGACCGTGGCGACAACCTTCTTGGCCACTGCTTCGGGATCGCTGCCGAAGCTGCGGGTCGCCATCGTGCTGTTCGCGTCGTAGGCGATATCGGCGACCGGAGCGAAGTTGACATCGAGACCGTAATTGCCGAGGAAGGCCGCACGCTCGCGCGATAGCTCCTTGACGGTGCTGTCGTCCATCGCCCCCATCGCGACCGCACCCGGAGCAGGATCGCCGGCCAGTCGGGTAACCGGTCCGCCTTCCTGGTCGATCGAGATTAGCGGCGGGATGAGCTCGTTGCTGGTGTGGATATCGGAGATGAACTGCCGGAACTGCGCGGCCGTCCCGATATTGGCGCCGACGATCAGGATGCCGCCAGGCAAGACAGAGGTCAGATCGGCCAGGTAGCCGGGCGACATGACCTGGCCCCGCGCCTCAAAGAAGAACATCTGCCCGATACGTTCGCGCAGTGTCATCTGTTTGAGGAGGGATCGGGCCTGGGTCTGGGCGGCAAATGCCCGTTCCAGCGGGTTGGCGGTGGCGGCAACGGCCGCAGCGGCGGACGCAAACAGGAACTGGCGACGATCAATTCGGGGGAGGTGTCTGGAGGTCATGCGCAATCTGGTTGATGATCTACCGCGCGGCAGAATGACGGTCGGTGCACAGCGGTGTGCGTGGTCGGTTGGACCGGCGCGGTTTGCCCGTTCGAAGCAGGTGGGCACGGTCGAGCCAGTATACCTGAGCCGCAAACTAC
>JAPXRQ010000118.1:0-9236 GCA_033813515.1 Thermomicrobiales bacterium | reverse complement strand
ACCAGGCGCTGGTGCGAATGCGGGGCGGGGCGGTTGTTGGCGCGCGACTCCTGCCCAACCTCAGGGAGGGCGAGGAGGTCGCAGTCTCTGTCCGACCCGAGAATGTCCAGATGCAGATCACCGGCGAGTTCAACGCGCCGAATCAGATCACAGGCACGGTCCGGGAGGTGGTGTACGTTGGCTCCCACAACCAGATCGTGGTGGATATAGGTCAACCGCGGCAAGTGGTCGCACATGCGGCGATCGGGACGTCGGTATCTCCAGGCACCATCGTTGCGTTGAGCTTCTCCGCCCAGCACGCCACTGCGCTGCAATAGGCGTTTGACAGAGTTTCAGGCGTCTTTACAATACGCGAAACTTTCTTTCGACAAGACTCGCGTCTGCCGCCCCGCAGTAGATCTGAACCAATGGACAAGTCCGCGCGTTATCGCTCGATTGACTGCCTGACCATCATTGAACAACGCCTGCCTGCGCTGACCGGCGCCTCTCGCCAGGTCGGTGAAGCTATCGTCAAGGATCCCTGGGCGATTCTCGGGATGACGATCTACGAAGTCGCCGAACTGAGCGGAGTCAGTCTCCCGTCAGTGACCCGCTTCTGTCGGGCCGTTGGATACACCGGTTTTCGCGAACTGGTGCAGGGCATTGCCCAGTCACTTGGTCGTATCGATTCGCGCGATCTCGACACCATCAGGTCCGAGCACGCGCCGGGTGGCGTTCGGGAGCTGGCCGAGACCATCGTTCGCCGGCAGGTCGAGGCGCTGCACACCACATTGAACGCGCTCGACTATGACGCTATTGAACGGGCGACCGAGCTGCTCGCCGATGCTCGTCGCGTTGTCATCATTGGCCATGGTGCTGCCCAGGTTCCGGCAACCGGCCTGTCAGTCAAGCTGATGTGGGGTGGCGTACCTGCTTTTGAGGCGGCGCCGGACATGTTTTCCAATGTTGTCATTGGCACGCAGCCGGGCGATGTGGTGGTCGGCGTCTCCCATCAAGGCCGCACCCGCGACACGATTGAGCTCATGCGACTGGCGCGGCAGTTCGGCGCCAAGACCATCGGCATCACGACGGTGCCCAACTCGCCGCTTTCCGAGGTTTCCGATGTGGCGTTGGCTGTGCTTTCACCCGATGTTGCCCGAGCCGGTACCTTCCTGATTGCATTCGATGCCCTGATGGTGGTCGCCGATATCCTGGCCGCCACGGTTTCGGAGCGGAAATGGGGCGGTGATCCACCCAATCGCAGTGATGTCGTGGAGTGGATCGAGCGCAATCTGCGGGTTGGACCGAGCACGATCGGCGATGCCAGGCAGATTCGACGCGTCCCGAACGGCTAGCGAACGCCGGCCCGTCGCTCCTGCTCGCTAACTTCGCGCACCACCGAGATGATCTCGTTGCCGTACAGCTCCGCCTTGATCTGGCCGATGCCCTTGATCCGGACAAGGTCGCTCAGGGTTCGCGGTCGCGTCGTGGCCAGCGTTTCCAGCAAGCGATCCGATGCCACCACGAAGGCCGGTTGCGTCATCGATCGTGCGCGTTCACGCCGCCAGGCGACCAGCGCGGCGTAGTAGGGATCGCCCAGGCGCAACTTCTTGCGATCGGCCGCTTCGACCTTCACCCCGCCACCGCAGGTGTCGCAACTCGCTCCGCAGGGTGCGATGGCCTCGCCGACATGCCGGGCAAGGTGCTGATGGCGGCATTTGCGGCCCTGAATGTAGGCGACCATCTCATCCACACGCTGCATTTCGCGCTCGTGCAGTTGATCAAGCAGGCGCTGGACGTCATTCGTGCGGGCATCAGCCGATGGCAGCAATTCGAGGCAGACCGACTGATAGCCGAATTTGGCCGTGACACCGGTTTGGGCAGTGAGCGCCCGTTCCAGGACCGCCGGAGAGCAACCGAGCTCATTGCAGGCGGTCGCGGTCGGGACGGTGATGATGGAACTGCCAGAGGAAATGCGCTGGAGCCAGGCCCCAAACCGATCCCGGTCCTGGCTGGCATCGGATTCTGCTGATCGCTGCCCCCAGCGAATGGTGATCGCCCGGCCAACGTCCATGTGACGCCGAACAAAACCCGCCTGCTCGAGGAGCCCAATTGCCACCGCCGACGATGTCTGATCGTGGGCCAATTCGGCTGCGGTGGTCCGGTCCATCAGCACCCAGTGACCGACAGCCGCCGCCCGCAGTCGCTTGTAGACCCCGCGCAGCTCGTCAATCATGATCTGGTTCTGATTTGCCCGCCGGCGCAGCGTGCCGCCATCGGCAGTTGACGCCAGCAGGATGCACCGGGAAACCTCGCCATCGCGGCCGGCCCGTCCGGATTCCTGAATGTACGCCTCCAGAGACGATGAGGGGCCGAAATGCACGATCAGGCGCACATTCGGTTTATTGATCCCCATGCCGAACGCAATCGTGGCGACGATGATGTGCGCATCCCCGCTCAGGAACGCGCGCTGGTTCCTCACCCGCAGGTCTTTGTGCATTCCGGCGTGGTACGGAACGGCCCGGCAGCCATGCTGTCCCAGTGTTGCCGCAATCTGATCGGCATCGTCGCGCGTCTGGACATAAACAATCGCTGAACCGGTTTCTGCCTTGCACAGCCGGATCAGTTCGTTCAGTTTGGAATCGCGGTTGTCGCTCCGGATGACGGAGTAGTGCAGGTTCTCCCGATAGGCGCTGGTGCGGATCTCGATCAGTGGCCGGTGCAGCGATTCAGCAATCTGCTTTGCCATGAGCGGCGTCGCGGTGGCCGTAATTGCCAGCACCGGCGGATCACCGAGTTCCTCGAGCGCCCGGGTGATGAAGAAGTAGTCGGGGCGGAAATCGTGCCCCCACATCGAGACGCAGTGGGCTTCATCGATCGCGACCAGACCGATGCCAACCGATCGCAACAGATCGAGGAATTCGGATTGGCGCAGGCGTTCGGGCGCAGCGTAGATCAGTTTGATTTCGCCCTGCCGAATGCGCTCCTTGCGCCGCTCCATCTCGTCCGCAGTCAGGGTGCTGTTGATGAATGTGGCGTATTCGCGTATCCCGGACGGCAACCCCTCCAGCTGGTCCTGCATCAATGCGATCAGCGGCGAGATAACAACGACCGGCGCATCGAGGAGCAGGGCAGGGATCTGGAAGGTCAGCGACTTGCCAGAACCGGTCGGCATGATCGCAAGCGTGTCGTTGCCAGCGATCGCGTTCTGGATTACTTCTGCCTGGCCCGGACGAAGCTCGTCATAACCAAAGATGTCCTGCAGCACACGCAGAATATCGGGCGTGGCGGATTCGGTGCTGGTATCGGTTAGCGGGGCAGGTGGCTCTTCCGGCGCTTGATTGAAGAACGCATCAATCTCCTCGGCAAGTTGACGATGCTCGGGGGCAGGCCGCTTGAGCACCGCAATCACCTGCTGCAAGGTGGCCGCATCCTCTGCCGCAATCTCGCGTTCCAGCCGCTCAACATCGGCCTGGGCCGTGCGAGCACCGAACTTCTCCGCTACCCGCCGCAAATGCCGTTCCGCGCCCCGGACATCGCCAGTGGAGAGGGCAAGTCTGGCGAGCATGACGCCCGGGCGGGAGCTGCGCGGCGAACTTTCCAGCAGCGTGGTCGCCATCGCCATGGCATCGTCGAGACGGTCTCGCGCAAAAGCGATCTCGCATCGACTCATTTCCAGATCGATGCTGGAGGTGTCCTGATTGGCCAGTTCGCGATCAACCGCGGCCAGAATCGTCTCAGGCGCGGCGAAATCGATGGCATGACGAGCCAGCTGGATCCAGGCCATGGATTCGGGATAGTGCTGACAGCGTTCCTGACGCAAGGTGCGTGCCGCGGCAACCTCGCCTTGCGCCTCCAGGAGACCTGCCCGCAGATCGAGCAGATTCCCCGTCGGCCCGGTGCGTTCGCCGAGGGCATCAATCGCGCTGGAGGCGTCGTCAAAACGACCAACACCGCGCAAATGGCCGATCAGTTTGCGCAGGGTGGTTTCCGGCAACGCATTGAGATTCGCAACGGCGCGATCGATCTGGTCAGTCGTGTCCATCGGCAATCCGGTAAGAACGCATGTTCGCTATCTGCAGATCATACTGTATTCTCACGATGTGGTCACCACACGGGTGAGCGCGCACAGGAATGCAGGCACGTCGTTGATCATCACTTCCGGTCAGGATCGCTTCAAGTTCGGATGCTTTGGTCTTGCCATCGGTCTCTTCGTTGGATTGATGATGGGTTGGATGTTCCACGGCTTTGTGAGCATGGTTATCCGATTCGGAATCATCGCGGTGCTGGTCGTGCCAGTCATCATCATCGGCTGGTTCTGGTTCAATTCGAATCGGCGGGTAACGCCGCCACCCGACGACGGGATTGCCGAGGCCGAGTGGCACGAAATCCCGCGACGATAGATTTCACCCAGTTCTGTAGCAAATGGTGCACCCGGCTGGGTACACTCAGTCCATTGTGATTATCCGCGCACCACGGGCATCGGCGCCCGTGCGGCTCAGGGGAGCAGAAACATGTCGGTCGATTTCACCCGCGAAGATGTTCGCGAGGGTCTCAAGCAGGTTTACGATCCGGAGATCGGGATCAATATTGTCGATCTCGGTCTTGTCTACGATGCCGATATCTCGGATGGCGGCGATGTGCTGGTCACCATGACCCTGACATCGCTCGGCTGTCCGTTGGGTCCGGTCATCGTCCAGGAAGTCCAGGGCGCGCTGCGGGACTTCCCGGGGATCGGCGAAGTGGATGTCAAGTTGGTCTGGAGCCCGCCGTGGTCTCCCGACATGATGAGCGAGGACGCGAAAGACGAGCTCGGCATCTGGTAGATCGCTTCGATCCCTGATTCTGTTTCTGCTGATGGCGGCCTTTGTGTTGGTCGCCATTGCCGCGTGCGCAACGGGATCGCCGTCGATTGATCAGCCGGAACCGACCAGGGTCTTCCGCACGCAAACGCCGTCCGGTTAGCCGCCCAACCCTGATTCGAGTCCATCGAAAAAGCGGAATGTCTCGGCCAGAAACGCATCCGTCGCATCGCGGTGGATTGAATGCGAGGCGCCGGGAATGTTCACCGCGGTAATGTTCGGAGCCTGGCTTGCAAATCGGACCGCGCGCTCCGGTGAAATCAGACCGCCCGCCTCAACATCTCCGTAGAGTAGACAGATGGGCGATGTGATGCCTCTCACTTCGTCCGCCATCTCCAGCCCTTCGCCAACCAGGGCACGATCGCGCAGTTCAAGAAAGACATGAACATCGGTCGCGTGCATGATTTCGGCGCGACGTCGGTAGTCGTCCTCGGCCCAATCGGGATACTCCGCCCGGTAATGCGCTTCAATCTCATCGACCGACATAGCGGCCAACTCTGCCCAACCGTTCAGGCGCCCGACCTGCTCGTTATTGAGGAGCATTGGCATATCTTCGAGCACGATTCCGACCGCGGTGCCTGGATGTCGCTTTGCCCAGGTGACGGTCACCAGTCCGCCGAGCGAGTGGCCGATAATCCGTGGCGCCTCGGAGTAGTGCCCGAGGATGGCCTCAAGGTCGTCCGCATAGTCGTCGAGCAGGTATCCGGCCCCAGGTTTGCCCGACTTCCCGTGTCCGCGAAGGTCCACCATAACGAGACGGAACTGCTCAGCCAACGGACGCAGTACTGGCAGCCAACTTTGTCCGGAACTGCCGATGCCGTGGATGGCGACCAGCAGTGGACCCTGACCGACCTCGGTGATGTGGATTTTGGTGCCGCGGGCGGGGATCATCGTGCGGGTCATGCTGAGTTGGCTATCGCTCACTGATTGATCCTCGGTGCATTTTGGATTGATGGTCGGCTCGCTGGAATCGACCAGCATTTGCGCCCCCCGCAGAGTACCATTGCGCATGAAGCGGAGGGATTGCGCTCCCTCCGTTTGGCATGCACACATCCACGGCAGGCGGAGGGTTTCCCCGGTGAGCAACGGTATTCGACGTTCGATCTCGATGATCGCTTTGGGCCTTCTGGTCGCGATTACTGTCGCCGCCTGCGGAACCGAGGAAGAGAAGGTCGAACCGACCGTTACCCGTATTCCGGACGCTGCCAACGCCCCGGCAACGTACACGCCGACTGTTGAAGGCGAGGCGCCGCCCACCGAAGTAGCGGCGGCCAGCCCGACCGGTGATGCCGGCGGTGGCGGAACCGGTGGCGGCGGCGAAGCAACCACTGTCGAGATCGATATGCAGGACATTTCGTTCAAGGAAACCACGATCGAGATTCCGGCCAACACCGATGTCACGATTCACCTGGTCAACTCCGGGGCCCTGCAGCACCAGTTCGCAATCGAAGGCCAGGACGTCGAGTCGGACGTGCTCAACAGTGGCGAGACACAGGACCTGACGATCAATCTTCCGGCGGGCACCTACACCTATCACTGCCCGATTCCAGGCCACACCGAAGCTGGCATGAAGGGCACCCTGACGGTCAAGTAGCCGTTCGCACCAGTTCCAGTTCGAGCCAGAATCCGAACGGCGTCGTCAGGCGCCGTTCTTTTGTTTCAATCTGGTCGGCCCAGCGCTTTGCCCGGCGGTAGCGATCGCGCGATGGACGCAGCCAGCGGAATCCAACAAACCCGCCCAGCCGCACGGCCTGGTCAATTGCCAGCCCGGTGCGTTCCAGGCGAGTGATGGTCCACTCCGATTCCGGAAACAGCAGACGGAGATCTTCGATGCCGAAATGCCGTCGCCAACCGATCTCCGCAGTCTCGAACGGACGAAGACCCCGCCCTGAAACATCGACCAGGTAGCGATGCAGGTTGTAGGCATCCAGCCCGGCCAGGAGCCCGGTTGCCGGGACGCTGAGACGCACCCGTCCGTTCTGGCGAACCACCCTGGCCAGTTCCCGCGCCAGCCCTTCGTCATTGCGCACGTACGCGAAGACGTGTCCACAATCGATTTCATCGATTGATCTGTCTGCGAACGGGAGAGCATCGGCCGGCGCCCCAAACCGCTCATCGCCGAGCTCGCACTTGACCGGGCGTTCGTCATGCCGCGGCTCTCCCTTCGGCAGGTCCGCCCGGCGTTTCGGGCGATGCCAACGCCAGTCCATCGACAGCCGTAACCAGGTCAGATCGGTTGTCGGGTGGGGAGCGTCGGCCATTGCTTCTCTATAATCGGCTTGGCCGCGCCAATCCGTGCGACCAACTGCAATGGTACGAGTCCGGCATGTATACGCTCCACCTGATCACAACTGACGATGTCGCGGAGTTCCTCGCGGGCAATCCGCAGGCGATGACAGTGGCTTCCGATCGCGATGCCCGTCGTGCGCTGCTCGACCTCGCCGCTCTACTCGCGGCGCGGCATCCATCCTGGTACTTCGATGACATCTCGCTGACCCAGTGGGAGGCTTCGATCGAACGCGGAATCGGCATGATGTTGCGACCGGCCTCCCGGATTCTGATCGATGCCGGGATGGATCGAACCGCGGCGCAGGTGTACCCGATTCGCCTCGACAGCACCAGCGGACCGGCCGGTGGCGCCTACATGCCAGCTTCACTTGTGCCGCAGGCCAGGCAATTGCTGGAGATGCGACTCGACCGTCAGATCACGCGGATGCGCGATGCCGAAATTGATCCGGTTGCCAATCTGGGTGCGATGTTACTGGCGCTGGAGGCCGCGGAACGTGCCAATGCCGGACTGTTCGAAGCGGCCGGAGTTCCCCATGGTGTGCTGGCGGCGGGGCAATCGGTCCATACGGCTGAGCGGAAGACCCTGCCGAAGGATCTTCGCACCCGTTTGGAGGAGGCGGCCAAACCGCCGAAGAAACCGGGTCTGATCGCGCGCATCCGGGGCGGAAGCAGCAAGGCCCAACCGCAAGTTGACAGCGCCCAGTTTTGGGATGGCGACGTCGAGTAGCCGCCCTGCATCTTTGATTGCTTCTGTCGCCACACCTTGACATGACCCGTGTAAAGTTGCTATCATTTTCGGCATTAGCACTCTCGACGGTAGAGTGCTAAGTTGGAAACAGGAATGCACACGGACACGTCGTCACTCCCCGCTCGCCAGCCGAATCCTGATCTCACCCCCCGCCAGCGCGAAGTCTTGCGCCTGGTCGTACATGAGTACGTCCAGTCGGGTCGCGCCGTCGGCTCGAAAACCCTGGTCGAGCGTTTTCGTGTTCCCTTTTCGTCGGCCACCATTCGCAACGAAATGGCCGCGCTCGAGACCGCCGGAATGCTCCAGGTGCTGCACACCTCGGGCGGACGCGTGCCAACGGACGCCGGATATCGGTTCTATGTCCACAACCTGATGGGCAATGTCGAGTTGCCGACCGGCGATCAGATCATGATCCGCCACCAGTTCCAGCAGGCCGCCGATCACCTCGATGGCTGGGTCGAACTGGCCGCTACCGTCCTCGCATCGGCAAGCGGCGCGGTGTCACTCGTGACCGCTCCCCGCACGGCCGTCCCCCGTCTGCGCCACTTCGAACTGATCCAGTTGCAGCCGACGGTTGGGCTGATCGTCCTCGTGACGATGGACAGTGCGGTCCGGCAGTCAATGATTCACTTCACGCAGGAAATGAGCCAGGCCGAGTTGTCGGCGCTTGCGGATGCCCTGGTCGCGGAAATCCGTGGTCAGAGTGCCGAGGAGATCGAGTTCGGATCAATCGGCGCAGAGATCACGAGCCGACAGGTCCTTCTCCAACTGGCCGACATGCTGCACGGCTTCGAATCGGCCGGACAGGTCGAGATCCGGCATAGCGGACTCGAGAACATGGTTGGGCAGCCCGATGTCGGCGATCCCGATCTGCAGCTCATGATGGGCCTGCTCAGTTCGGGTGGGCTCATGACTGCCCTGCTACCGCGGTTGACCGAGAGCAGCGATGTTCAGATTTTCATCGGTCAGGAAGATCTCCCGACCGGACTTCACCGCTTCGGCGTGGTGCTCTCACCATACGGCGTTGCGGATTCCATGACCGGCGTGCTGGGTGTGCTCGGGCCGACCCGCATGTCGTACTGGCGGACTGTTTCCACAGTCCGATACATGGCCCGCCTGATGAGCGATCTGATGGCGGATTTCGGTCCGACAGTTGACTAACGGAATGTTTGAGACGGAAGGAGAAGGATTGGACACGAAGGACGGAACCATTGAGGAGGTCGAGGCGTCAGAGATTGGCGGCGAGACCGTATCCATGGAGGCGTTGGTGGCCGAGCGCGATCAACTGGTCGATCAGTTGCAGCGCAGTGTCGCCGAGTTTCAGAACTACCGGCGCCGGCAGGAGGCTGATCGCCTTC
>JAPXRQ010000117.1:0-9248 GCA_033813515.1 Thermomicrobiales bacterium | reverse complement strand
CCGCAGGCCGCGAAATTGGGAACAGCGCGGCCAACTCGCCGGCCGTTCGATTGCGAACCACCAGCGCTTCCAGAATCCCGCGGCGGGTGGGATCGGCTATGGCTGAGGCAATGGCGTCCATACAAAGATGTAACAACAGTGTTACGCGAATGTCAATTCCCTCCTACATGTGTCGCAGAAATCGACGCGATTCAACCTTGACACGGTAAATTTCCGCATAACGAATGAGGAGGACGTGTGCTCAATCTGGAAAATCGGGTTGCAATCGTGACAGGCGCGGCCAATGGCATCGGCCAGGCCATCGTCCAGCGCTTCTTCGAGGAGCAGATGCAGGTCGTCGCGGTTGATATCGATCCCGCCGCGCTGCAGGCGTCCATCGCGCCCTACGGCGACCAGGTCGTCGCTGCCACTGCCGATATCGCCGATCGTGCCCAGGTTGCCGCCGCTATCAAGACAGCCCTCGATCGCTTCGGCCGGCTCGATGTCTTCGCGGCCAATGCCGGCATCGCCGATGGGGAGCCGTTCCTCGAGATCACGGATCGCAGCTGGCAGCGCATTATCGATGTCAATATCACCGGCACCTTCCATTGTGTGCAGGAGGCGGCCAGGGCGATGGTTCCCAATGGCAAGGGCGCAATCGTCTGCACCTCCTCAACCAATGCCTGGTATGTCGAGAAGAATCTCGCCCACTACAACACATCCAAGGGCGGGGTGCATGCCCTGGTCCGTTCGGCCGCGATCGATCTGGGCGAGTACGGCATCCGGGTCAACGCCATCGAACCAAGCATGGTCAAAACCCGCGCTGCCTTCATCACCACCGATCCAGTCGGCGGCCCTGAATACCTGAAGCGCGTTCCCATGGGCCGATTCGCCGAGCCTGCCGAGATCGCGGCGGCTGTCGCCTGGCTCGCCTCCGATCAGTCCAGTTACATCACCGGCCAGGCGCTGACGCTCGATGGCGGCCTGACTCTCGGTATCGATATGCCGCTGCCTGCCGCTCCCCTACCCGGCTCCGCCCGAGCCGATGGATCCGGATGATCGATCGCCGAACACTCCTCCTCGGCGCCGTTGCCGCTCCCACCATCATTCGCCAAACGGCCAGGGCTGACGAGCCCATGTATGTCCTTGCCTGGGGCGGATTTACCAATCAGGATCTGATCGATCGCTTCACGGCCCAGACGGGAATCGGACTGGTCGTCGGAAACATTTCCTCTTACGACGAGATCAATCTCCACCTCCGCTCCAGGTACGGGCCGCAATACTCGGTCGTTATCCCGCACGAGGGCCTGACTCGCGGACTCCAGCAGGAGGGATTGATCCAGGCGATTGACACCGCCCAGATCCCGAACCTGGCTGGCATCGATCCCCACTTCGCGCTCGAAACCGACACCGTCATCGGCGGCGAGAAGTACGCGATCCCGGCCCTGTTCGGCACCTGCCCCTGCATCTACAACACCGAGAAGTTACCCGAACCGCCCGCCAACTGGTCCGATCTCGACAGTGATGCGTTCACCGGTCAGATAGGCATGCTGGACGACCCGTTCAGCAACTTCAATCTGGCTGGCCGGGCAATCGGTTCGACCGACATGCCGCTCATGACGGAAAGTCAGTTCAACGATGCCGCCGACTTGTTGCAAGACCTGAAGGGCGAGCGAGTGTCCCATTTCACTGCCGCGCCGGTCGATCTGGTCACGCGTTTGCGCCAGGGCAAGTGCACCATCTCCCTGACCGGATACGAGGCAATGACCATCTATGCCGAGGCCGAGGGCAAACTGGCCGTCGCCCGACTCGCCCCCGGCGATTTCACATTTGTCCAGACCTTTGCCATTCCCGCAAATGCGCCCGATCCTGCTGCCGCCCACCAGTTCATCAACTTCATGCTCGATCCCGGCGAGCAGGCCGGACTCGCCAATCGCACCCAGCGCGGCATCGTCAATCTGGCCGCGCTCCCGATGATCGATCCAGTCGTCGCCGGCCTGACCAACTATGCCGATCTCGACGCCGTCTTCGCGCAGTCCCCCATTACCGGATTTCCCCCACTCAACCAGACGGCGAGAGCCGGCGCCACCTGGACCGATTGGGTCATCGCCTGGGATGAAATCCGCCTGACCGACAGCAAGGCTGCTCCCTGAGTTCGGTAGAATCCGCGCATGACGAAACAGAATGCGAGCACGAGCGATTCAACCACCGCCGAATCGGGCAATTACGCTGACCACATGGGTCCCGTCTTCCGGGTAACACGCTTCACCATTTTTCTCGCCATCATCGGCACCGCCCTTTCGGCGATCGCGATGATGGGGTACGCGCTGCTGGTTGTTATCCATGTCATCCGGGAGGCGTTCGGTGATCGACCGTACACGCTCGAGCACGCCAAGCACCTCGCCATCGAACTCATCGAACTGACCGATTTCTTCCTCTTCGGCATGGCGCTGTATGTCGTTGCGGTCGGGATGGTGCAGTTGTTCATTCGCCCCATTCCTGGTCTGCCTGAATGGATGGAGGTCCGCGATCTCGGCGATCTCAAGACCCAGTTGCTGAATGTGATCGTCGTCTTGCTCGCGGTCAGTTTTCTTGCGATGGCGATCTCGTGGACCGGCGGGCGCGACATCATCTACCTGGGTATCGGGATCGGAATCGTCATCCTCTCCCTCGCCGCATACAACATGGCCCACCACGCCATAAACACCCGCAAGCACTAACCGGGCGGCGGAAAGTGGAAAGAGGAAAGAGGAAAGCGGCCAATGGAACCTTGCGTGGCGCAGGGGCGACCACCTGTCGCTGTAAGCGCGCAACGAACTGTTCCGCTTATGGTCCTCTTACCTCTTCCCCCTTACCTCTTCCCTCGGCTAGACTCGCGCAACTGGATTTGCACTGTTCACGAAAGGGCCAACGATGGCACTGGAAACCGGACGCGTTGTCGATGTCGTCAAGCAGACCGATGAAGCACCCCATGGCGGCGAAGGCTGGGCCGGTCGCGAAGGATCGCTGACTGATGAGCTCGGCACCCTCTGGGCGGAATGTGGGGTCGCCTCGGAGTACGCCACCCTCCGCTCCGTTCTGATGCGCACACCCGGTCCGGAGATCGAAGCCGTCACCGATCCCCGCCCTGCCCTCTGGTACGACCTGCTCGATCCGATCAAGGCGCGGGAGCAGCACGCCGGCCTGGTCGACTTCTACCGATCACACGGCGTGACGGTCAATCTCGGCCGCGAAGTCGCCCTGAACATGCCCAACGCCTACTTCTGCCGCGATCACTTCTGCATGACGCCGCAGGGCGCAGTCATTAGTCGCATGGCCTCCGCCAGCCGGGCTGGTGAGGAGCGCTATGCCGCTGCGGATTTGGCCGATCTCGGTGTCCCGATCATGCACACCGTCTTCGGTGAGGGCACCTTCGAGGGCGCCGATGTCGTCGTGGCCAATGAGGACCTCGTTTTTGTCGGACACGGCATGCGCAGCAATCGCTCCGGCGCCGAACAGGTCGCCGATGCCTTCCGCCGGGTGGGTGTGCCCGAAGTGATCATCGTCGAGATCCCCTACGGCTGCGGGCACATCGATGGCACGATCAATGTCATCGACAAGGACCTCTCACTTGTCTTCCCGACCCAGCTCTCGTGGGTGGTCTACGAGACCATGCGCCGCCACGGATTCCGCTTTGTCGATCTTCCCAGCGGCGAAGAGGCGCAGATGGGTATGGCCATCAACATGGTCCCGCTTGCCCCGCGCGTCGTTGTCCTCCCGGCAGGCAACCCGGTCACGGTCCGGACACTACAGGAGAACGGCTGCGAGGTCTTCGAGGTCGAAATCAGCGAGCTTATGAAAGGCGGAGGCGCCGTCCACTGCATGACCGGCGTCATCCACCGAAAGTAGCCCCGAGGCTTCAACCGCACGTAGCGCCGATCACCATTCGCCTGGAAACCAACTTCACGTAGGGCCGATCCCTCCGTGGTCGGCCGACCGCTCCCGGCAACCACGGCTGCATGCACCACCCCGTCCGATCACCATTCACCCGGAAGGCAGCGGGTCCGCAAAGAGCAGCGGAGGCCCACAAGGGAGCCTCCCTACATCGGTCGCGTCGTTATGACAACCCGACTAACACTATCCCCTAACACTGGCACTAACTCAGGGAACCGCTTCGAACTCGGCGATGTTTCCCACTCCGGTCACGCCGCCGGTTGTCTCATACACGATCCGCACATACCGCGCATCGATCGGCAGCACCAGATCCGGCTCCGGCTGGACAACCACCCACCCTTCGGCGCCGACCGGATCATCCCGATCGACTGTCCCGTATCGAGTCCAGGTCTCGCCATCGGCGGAGACTTCGACATACCCGGTCCCGGAAAGTCCGCCCTCGCCCGGCAGAATGCGGATCGCGCCAACCGTCACCTCGGTCCCGTAATCCAGCTGCAGTACCCCGATCGCCGAGCTGCCATCATCGGACGCGCTCCAGGCGGTGTCCGGATTGTGATCAACTGCATCGCCGCCATTGCTGGCGTTCGTCGAGCGCTTGATCCCGACGACGACGTACGGCGTTGCGGTGAACGTCGCCTCGGCCGGAACGGTCTCAGTTGGCGGCGCGCTCGCACCAGCCTCCGATGCCCCACCCATCTCGGTCGCGGTGGCGGTTGCCGTTTCGGTCGCTGTCTCTGCCGGCGTCTCCGTTGCCGTTTCAGTCGCCGTTGGTTCAGGCGTGTGTGTTTCAGTCGCCGTCGATTCTGGAGTAAATGTCTCCGACGCAGTCTCCGTCACCGATGGACTCGGCGTCGCAGTCGGGTCCTCTCCACCTTCCATCGTTGCCGATTCGGTTGGTGTCGCGGTCGGAGTCTGACTTGCCGTCGGGGTGGAGGTCGGTCCACCGCTGCCCGGCGGATAGATCTGCACCTCGGCCACCCCACCGATCACTGGATCGCTGTTTGGATTCGTGTACATCCAGCGCACGTACTTGGCCGTCGTATTCGCTGGTGGACTGACTTCAAACCAGACCCCGGCCGCGGAGTTGTTGGTGTCCGCATACACCTCGGTCCAGGTCACCTTGTCGTTTGAGATCTGGAGGGATAGCGCGTCGCCCATCCCACTCGCCCCGTAGCGCCAGCGGATCTGTCCGATTTGCTTGCTGGTGCCTAGCGAGACATAGAAGTATGCCGACGTGGGCACAGTCAGCCCGTTGGTCTGCCAGATCGAGCCGAAATCGTTATCCCAGACGGCATCGGAATCGGTCGAGTTGGCCGTTTCGATACTGCCTGTCACCTGATACGCATTGTCGGCCGGAACAGTCGGCGTGACGGTTGGTGTTCTGGTCGGGGTTGCCGTCGGCGTCGTCCCGATCGGCGGCGCCAGACCCGGCGACCAAACCTGTACCTCGGCCAGACCACCCAGAACCGTCCGGTTCTTCTTGTTCACGAACCGGAATCGGATATAGCGGTAGTTCTTGCTGAGCGTTTTCTCCTGCCAGACCCCGACAGGCTTGCCGTTGCGCTTGGTGATGAATTCCCACGTGATGAGATTGTTCGATCCCTCGATCTCGAAGTAATCACCAATCCCGTATTCGCCAAAGACCCAGCGGATCGTCCCGACCGGTTTGCGATCACTCAGATCGACCCAGACCCACGCCTCGGCCGGCGGACCGGACGACATCGGCTTGGTTTTCCAGATTGTGCTCAGGTTGCCATCGCGGACGTACGTCGAGGCCGCGCTTTGAGGTGAGGCGCCACTGCGGTAGAGGCGGTAGGCTCCGGTTGGCACGGTGGTCGGCGTCGCGGTGGCCACGGCTGCCGATCCGAACCAGACCAGCGGCTCGGCATTTCCATCAGGATCGCCAGTGAAGCCATCGGGGGAACTCTGCGCTCGGGCATTGGCCAGGAGCCAGGCACGCACCCCGGCCGGACTCGCCGATGGATTGACCGACTTGTAGAGGGCGGCCGCACCGGCAACGACGGGTGAGGCCATGCTTGTGCCTGACTTGTAGGTCGTTCCGCCGGCCTGCGTCAGCGAGAGAATGCAGGTACCGGGCGCGGCGATATCGATATCAGGACCGAAGTTGCTGGTACCGGATAGCGAATCGTCGGTGTACGCCTTGCCGCAGGTGCCGGGTCCGCTGGTTGCCAACTCACCTGGAAGGCCATCGTAATCGGCCACATTGGAGACGGTGATGACCTCGTCATAGGTCGCGGGAACGACATTGCTCGCGTTCTTGGCCTCGTTGCCAGCCGCAACCACGACCGGAATACCGGCATCGTTCACGACATGGCAGATGGCGACATGCAACGCCGACGAATCGCAGGCGCCATCCGCGCCACTACCCTGGATGCTCATGTTCACGACATCGATCGTGGAACTGCGTGCGGCAACCCAATCCAGACCGCAGATAAGCGTCGAATCGGATCCGGCTCCCGACGAGTTCAGGACCCGGACCGACCAGACGCGTGCTCCGGGCGCAGCGCCCACAACCCCGACACCGTTATCCAGCGCCGCCGCGATTCCGGCAACATGGGTCCCGTGTCCGGTGCCGTCTGACGTAAATGTGCCGCCGGAGACGCAATTGGTGCCGCCCGCAATCACCAGATCGCCGGTGCTCGAGGAAACGCCGGTATCGAGAATCGCGATGTCGGCATTCACCCGGACATCGTCGACCCCATCGATATCCGCATTCGGGTTGGCACTGATCTGAACCCGGTCGATTCCGGTCGACTGGAGTTGATCGGCCTGCGTGTAGACATTGTCGGGATAGATTGCTTCGACTCTGGGATCATCGGCCAGCGCCTCCGCTTCCGCCTGGGTCACCGTCGCCGAAAAGCCGTCGAAGACCTCGGAGTACACCTGCTCCGGCTCGACACCTGCCACACCTTCGGAAGCGGTCGTGAACTCGCTCGCTTCCTCATCAGTTTTGAGTACAACGATGACATTGCCCGAGGGTGGTGGCGTCTCGGGATCGTCCTGGGCGCGGGCGCCGGTCGGAACAAGGTCCGGCACGATCAGGGCGATCAGGGTCAGCCCGATCACAATCAGCGCGATCCAACGGTACAGGCGTGTTTGATTAATCGTCGTCATGCTGGACAGGCCGGTCTCATTCGTGCATTGCGCGCGCAGGGACCGACGGGGGGACGGTCTCGGAAATTCGTCGCTCTACCCTACCACACCAACCTTTACGTTCAGCGCTCGCCGGCGGTTGGCCGCTAGACCAGGATGTTTGCGAATACCTGCCAGGCCAGGGCCGTTTTCGCGACCAAACTGAGCGTGATGTACGCCCGCTCACCGAACAAGTACGACTGCCACTTTCCGACCTGCTTGTATTGCAGCACCATATTGACCGCGAACGTATTAAAGAGAATGAAGAGCGAGATCATGATCCCGTACACAAATCCGGGCACGCCACCGCCGGTTCCCAGGTCTTCGCTCGTCCAGATTTGCATTGCGATGATGATCCACGGCACGGCCCCGGCGAAGCACCCAAACAGGAACGGCAGCCAGTTCACCTGCGCATCGCCCGGCGACGACATGCGCTCCTGCACCATGCCGAAGAAGAGCATCGTCGCGTTCACGCCGAAAATCGCGATCAGCGCGGCCGCATCATTGATGCCCGTGATCATCGCGATCAGTACGATCATCAGCGACGCGCTCATCGAGTATTCGATCCAGCGAATGTCGTTGCGTTTGACCGCCAGCAGCCGGTTGTAGGTCCCGTTCAGGATCGGCGAGGCGCAGAGCAGGTGGTCAGCAGCGGCAAAGAGCAGAAAAACCGCGACCAGTGGCCCCAGCCGGATATCAAACCAGTGCGCGGAATCGGGCTGCGTGCCCGGAGGCCCACTGAGATAGGCGCGCGAGACCGGCAGCGTGAAATCGTTGCTCAGCGCCAGCATCAGTCCCGCCTGGGCCAGGTGAATCAACCCGACCACCAGGTTGAACCGGCGGAGCGATTGTTGGTCATCACGTGGGATGGATTCGGTATTCGCAGCGATGGTGACGACTCCTTCATGTGCCAGGCGAAACAACAACGCCAGTGTGGGCGATTGGCATCGACCGCTTCCGAGCACAAACAACCGTCGGCAGGTCAGGATCGATATGCGAAGATGCCCCGCAGTTGAGACCGCGAGTGAGAAAGGCGTGCAGTTGGCCAGCAAGACCGTCACCGTTCAGCGCGGTATCACCATCCCCATGCGGGACGGCCTGGAACTCGTCGCCGATCTCTACCTCCCGCCGACCGATGGCCCCTACCCCACCTTGCTCCAACGCACGCCCTACCATCGCCAGTCGTCGCCTGCCTTTCCCCTGCTGGCTGCAGAACGCGGATTCGCTGTGGTCATGCAAGACACGCGTGGCCGCTACGACTCGCCCGGCATTTTCCGTCCCTTTGTCCACGAGGCCGACGATGGACACGACACCTGCGCCTGGATCATCGGTCAGTCCTGGTCAAACGGTCGCATCGGCATGTTCGGCGGCAGCTATGTCGGACTGACCCAATGGCAGGCTGCCCTCGCCCAGTCGCCCGGCCTCGAGGCCATCTCCCCGGCCATCACTGCCTCCGACTACCACGACGGCTGGGCGTACCAGGGCGGCGCCTACGAACTCGGCTTCAATGTCAGTTGGTCGATGGGACTCGCTCAGGACACCGCCTTCCGGCTCGACCGCGATCAGCCCGGCCGCGACCTCGTCGAACAGGCCAGGGACCGGTCCGACAATCTGCACGCCCTGCTCAATCGGATTCCGCTGGCCGGCGATCCGCTTGCGGACGAAATCGCGCCGTATTATGACAACGACTGGCTTGCCCACCCCGACGATGACTCGTTTTGGCAGGCACTGAAGGTGGGCGGTCGTTACGGCGAACTCGATCTCGCCTGCTTCCATTCCGGTGGCTGGTACGACATCTTCCTGGGCGGCACGCTGCGTAACTACACGGGCATGCGAACTGGAGCCAAAACGGAACGCGCCCGCAACCGGCAGTGGCTGCTGATCAATCCGCGCGATCACTACACCTTCTCCAGTCACCTCCCCATGGGCAACTACGATCCGGGGATCCGCTCCCACCACGGCACGATCGATTTTGACGGAATGCAACTCCGCTTCTTCGACCACGTCCTGCGCGATGCGGATAACGGGTGGGACGAGGGCGACCACGTCCGCATCTTCGTGATGGGACCGGATACCTGGCGCACCGAGCCTGATTGGCCGATTGCCCGCGCTCAGGAGACCACCTGGTACCTGCATTCGACCGGCCAGGCCAATACCCGCGACGGGAACGGCATCCTTAGTAC
>JAPXRQ010000116.1:0-9254 GCA_033813515.1 Thermomicrobiales bacterium | reverse complement strand
GTCAGTACATCACCGGCGAGCGATCGTGATCTGGGGACAAGTCGGGTTCAATCGGCGAGCAGAAAGATGCCGATCAATACCAGGATGAGGAAGACAAGCGGCCCGAAGAGCACGGCCGGCGATCCCGCGCGGCGAATGCCATCCCGCAGCTTCGCCGACGAGTAGGAGTGGTCGAGAATACTGTCCAGTTCGTCCCAGACGGGATACTCAGGCTGGCTACTGGACTCGAGAGCGTCGTCTGGCGTTCCACTTACCGCCCGCCGTCGCTCCGTCCGTTGGGGATCTGCCACAGCATCATCCTGACCAATAGAATCGTAGGAACCGAACTTGCCGGGACTATGCCACATCTCCAGGAGCTTTCCGACGTGCCAATAGCCGACCGTATTCGCAATCTGCGCGTGGAGACCCTCTCGGACAACTGGTATGTCCTGCGCAAGGCAACCTTCGACTTCCTGCGTCGAGACGGGGTGTGGCAAACGCAAAGCCGCGAAGCCTACGATCGGGGCAATGGCGCTGCGATCCTGCTGACCAATGCGGAAACCGGCATGCTCCTGCTCACCCGGCAGTTCCGGTATCCGGCCTGGTCCAACGGCTACGAGCCCGGACTGCTGCTCGAGGTCTGCGCCGGCCTGCTTGATGCCGACGATCCCGAAACCGCCATTCGCCGCGAGGCCGAGGAGGAGACAGGCTACCGGCTCGGTGAGGTCCGCCATCTCTTCGATGCGTTCATGTCGCCCGGATCGGTGACCGAACGGCTGAGTTTCTTCGCAGCCGCATATCACGCCGATCAGCGGATCAATCCGGGCGGTGGCGAGGCCGGCAGCACAGAGGATATCGAGCTCCTGGAGGTCTCCCTGAATCAGGCGCTGGCGATGATCGACTCGGGCGAGATCTGCGACGCCAAAACAATCATGCTCATCCAGTGGGCCGCACTTCGACACGACCAGGAGCGGCTTTCGTAGTCGCGATCTGCGGTCGCACGCTCTCATCTCGCGCGCGTCAGGTGCCTACAATGGATCACGGCACCCGAATGCCAATGCTCACGCCACGTCCCATCCACCTTCTGCTTTCCGCACTTCCATACCGGCGATGGGTCGGAATGAAACGGAGATTTGTTCACGAGTTCAGACCGCAGCACGATCAAGCCCGACCGATCCAGTCTGCCCATCGAGTCGGCCGAGTTCACCGGAACCATCGGCGAGACCTACGCCACATCTGAAGCGCACGTATCCACACCGCTCCACGCGCCCGCCGATTCCCCGAACGTGATCATCATGATGCTGGACGACACGGGATTTGGGCACACCAGCACATTCGGTGGTCCGGTGCATTCGCCGACCGCTGACCGTCTGGCCAACGAAGGGATTCGCTACAACCGGTTTCACACCACGGCGCTCTGCTCACCAACCCGGGCCGCACTGCTGACCGGCCGTAATCATCACTCGGTCCACACCGGGATCATCATGGAACTCGCCACCGGATTCCCCGGACACGACGGCATGATCCAGAAGGACACCGCCTCGATTGCCGAAACCCTCCGTCAGAACGGCTACTCAACGGCCGCGTTCGGCAAGTGGCACAACACTCCGGATTACGAGATCAGTCTCGCCGGCCCGTTCGACCGCTGGCCGACCGGTCTGGGATTTGATTACTGGTGGGGCTTTCAGGGTGGCGAAACGCACCAATGGGATCCCCCGCTCTACGAGAACGTCACGCCAATTGAGCGACCGCAGGATGTGGAGAACTGGCACCTTTCCGAGGCGATGACCGATAAGGCGATCTCCTGGATTGGGGCGCAAAAGGCGGCGGCTCCCAACAAACCGTTCTTCCTGTACTGGGCCCCGGGCGCTGCCCATGCCCCGCATCATGTTGCGACCGAGTGGTCGGACAAGTACCGCGGGGCATTCGATCACGGCTGGGATCGCCAACGGGAACTAACTTTCGACGCACAGAAGGAATTGGGCGTCATCCCGGCAGATACCGAACTCACGCCCCGGCCGGATTCGATTCCCGCCTGGGACTCGTGCTCGGCCGATGAAAAGAAGCTCTACAGCCGCATGCAGGAAGTCTTTGCCGGCTTTCTGGAGCATGCTGATGCCCAGGCCGGACGGCTGGTCGATGCGGTCGACATGCTGGGTATCCGCGAGAACACGTTGATCATCTACATCATTGGCGACAACGGCCCCAGCGCCGAGGGCTCGCTGACGGGCACCCTCAACAACATGAAGACGCAGCAGGGCTATCCAGATGATGTCGCGACCATGTTGCGCGTCATCGACGAAATCGGTGGTCCGAAACACGAGAACCACTATCCGGTGCAATGGTGTTGGGCGGGCTCCTCACCCTTCCAGTGGATGAAGCAGGTTGCCAGCCACTTCGGCGGCACCCGCAACCCGATGATCATGTCGTGGCCGGGCCGCATCACCGATACCGGCGGATTGCGCTCCCAGTTCCACCACGTCATCGATTTCGGCCCGACGATTCTCGAGGTCGCCAATCTGCCGGCTCCAACACACGTCGACGGAATCCAGCAGCGCCCAATCGAGGGTGTCAGTCTCGCCTACACGTGGAACAGTGCCACCGAACCCGGTCGCCACCTCACCCAATACTTCGAAATGTTCGGCAATCGCGCCATCTATCACGAGGGGTGGGTCGCAGGGTGTCGCCATGGCAAGCTGCCTTGGCAAACCTCAGGTTCGGCAGGGTTTGAGGACGATCAGTGGGAGCTGTACAACATCGAAGTTGATTTCTCGCAGGCGAATGACCTCGCCGCCGAGCAGCCTGAGAAACTCGCCGAGATGAAAGCGCTCTTCATGGCCGAAGCGGAGCGGTACAACGTCCTCCCGCTGGACGACCGATTCTCCGAACGCGCCGATGTACGCCTGCGACCAAGCAATATCGCCGGAATCACCCGGTTCACCTACCTGCCGGGCACGGTCCGGATTCCGGAACCATCCGCGCCCAACACGAAAAACGTCACGCACACTATCGCGGCCGAAGTCGACATTCCGGATTCGGGGGCCGAGGGCGTACTGGTCTGCCTGGGTGGATCGTCAGCTGGTTGGTCGTTCTACATGAAGGACGGCCGGCTGCACTGGTGTCACAACTGGTTCGCCGACGATCAATACGTCGTTTCCTCGGATACTCCAATTCCGGCTGGACACCACATCCTCTCGGCGTCGATCGTTCCGGACGAAGAAGGAAAGTTCGGCGGCGGCGGCACCGTCACCCTGCACATGGGTGAGGAGCAGATCGGATCGGGCCGCTTCGAGCGCCAGGTGCCGTTCCGCTTCACCGTCAACGAAACACTCGATGTCGGATGCGACCTGGTGACTCCGGTTGCGCCGGCCTACGCCTCGCCGTTCTCATTCACCGGCACGATCAGGCAGGTGATGATCGATATCAGCGAAGCCACCTTCGACGAGCTGGCCGACGAGGTTCGCGCCAAGCTGGCCATGGCAGTGCAGTAGCGCTCGTACCGTCAAATCACACGCAAAAGGAGCGGGAGCGATCAATGACGATCGCTCCCGTGCCGTAAGACGTTTGCCAGGCGTGCGGCCTTTGCCTCGCTAAAACTCGATGCGGATGGTGGTCTCGCAGTTGGTGCCTTGCTGCCAGTCGGTCCCGGTGCCACCGTCGCAATGATCCGCGGTGCCGCTATTCCCGTCGCCGGTGTCACCGTCCAGGGTGTCGGTGCCATCCTGTCCGTAGATCTTGTCGTTCCCGGTTCCGCCGATCAGGTAGTCGGTATCATCGCCACCCAACAGCCGATCGTTGCCTTCGTTGCCGAACAAGGTATCTTCCCCGGCCTCGCCGTCGATTGCATCGGATCCGGTGCCACCGAGCAGGCTATCGGCCCCTGCGCCACCCCAGATCGTGTCGTTGCCCGCGAACCCGGAAACCTGGTCATCGCCGTCGCCGCCATTGATCTGATCGTTCCCGGCCGGAGCGCCCTCGGCATCACCAAGGATCGTGTCCGAACCCGTGCCGCCGTCGATGGTGTCGTGCCCGCGTTCGCCGAGCAGATAGTCATCACCGGAATCGCCGCCGATGGTGTCGTCGCCGTAGCCGCCCGCGACCATATCGGCACCCGAGCCGCCAGAAAGTCTGTCGTTGCCCGACCGTGAGGCGGCCGGATTGTTGATGTCGTCGCCCTGGATATCGTCTTCGCCGGAGCCACCGGTGATGGTGTCGGCGCCCGGTCCGCCCTGGATCTGATCGTTATCGCCCGAGCCAGAGATGCTGTCGTCGCCCGGACCGCCCTCGATGTAATCGTTGCCACCTTCGCCGTAGATGCGATCGTTGCCATTTCCGCCGCGGAGATCATCATTGCCCTCGCCGCCGACGATTTTGGCGGTGTTCGATTCGAGCGCAACCGCATCATTGCCCGCACCGGCCGAAACCGAGACGAAATCGCCCCCGCCGCGCACCAGATCGTCCCCACCCTGGCCGTAGATGCGATCGTCGCCTGTGCCGTCGCCGGTTTCGAACCAGTCGTCGCCATCGCCACCGACCAGTTTGTCCGAGCCTGGACCACCGACCAGCCGGTCATTGCCATCCCCACCACTGAACGAATTGGCGCCCGCGTAATCCTCGACGTAATCGTCGCCACCACCGAGCCGTACGACATCGTCGCCGTCGCCGGAGTCCACGAAATCCTTGCCATCACCAAGCGTGATGTCGTCGTTCCCTCCACCGGAGCAGACAACATCGTTGCCGCCCATGCCGTTGATCTTGTCGCGCCCGGCAGACCCCTGAATAACATCATTGCCCGGTGTGCCATTGAAGGTACCCGAGCCGGTCATTGTGACGGTGTAGGCGGTGCCGCCAACGAAGCAGCTGGCCGCGCTGACTGTCTGGGTGGCAACGGCCGTGCCGGTTCCGATCATCAGGGCTGCGGCGACGAGGCGAAGAGGACCGGTACGAAGGAGACGGCGGTCGAACATGGACGTGGTGAACCTCAGCTTTGTGACTAACCGGAAGAAACAGACCAACATCATCGCAAACACCATGTCGTCTGCCCAGCACTGACGTAGGCATCTGGTAGGGAAGGAACCGGGCAGACGAGGTCGTTCAGCCCGGACGCGATCCGAGATCGGGCACCAGTTCCCATATTGGCTCGGCTGGAGGCCGCGTGGACCGCCTCACCGCTGCCGTAGAATGCCGGCGATACGAAAACCAATCCGATTGGAGCGACCCAAGATGCATCCTCTCTTCCGCCTGCTGACCTCCCTTGCATTGATCGCGACAACACTTGCGTTCTCCACCGGGTACGCCCTGGCCGCCACCTGTTCGACGGCATTTCTTGGCCCCTTCACTGCGACGATCGTCGGCTCCGGAACGATCAACGGAACCCCCGGCAGCGATGTCATCATGGGATCTTCCGGCCGGGATGTAATCGATGGCAAAGGCGGCAACGATGTCATTTGCGCGCTTGGCGGCAACGACGATATCACCCTGGGTTCCGGAGACGACCTGATCGATGGCGGCTCCGGCAACGACACCATCCGCGCCGGCGGTGGAGCCGATGAGCTTTACGGCGATACCGGTAACGATTCCCTGACCGGCCAGGACGGCAATGATGGGCTCTACGGTGGGGATGGCGACGACAAGCAGGTCGGCGGTGCAGGCGCCGACTACTTCCAGGACAGCGGCGGCAGGGACCGGATGTATGGTCAGGGCGAGGATGACCTTATCGGTCCCGGACCGGGCAACGATTCAGTCTCCGCCGGCCCCGGAAACGACCGTGTCATGGACAATGGCGGCGACAACAAACTGGTGTTGGGTTCTGGCGACGATGAGGCGACCGGGGGCCCGGGATCTGATCGGATCTACGGCGAATCGAACAACGACACGCTGAACGGCGGCGATGGCAACGATTACATCTCCGGAGGATCAGGCGAGGACAGTATCGCGCCCGGCGGTGGAGACGATGTGGTCAACGCCGGACCAGACAACGACCTGGTGACCGGGAGCGACGGCGACGACTGGATTGGCTACGACATGGACGGCAATCCGGTCCGCGAAGACGGTGTCGATTCGCTCGACGGTGGCCCGGGCAACGACCGCGTTAATGGTGGCGAAGGTGGCGACATGATCTATGGCTCCGCCGGAAACGACCTCCTCTACGGCAATCAGTACAACCCCGACAGCAATGATGGCGATTCGCTGTTCGGCGAGTTGGGCAATGACAAACTGTATGCAGGCGCCGGCAACGATGCCCTGGCTGGCGGTCCCGGCACGGATCGCCTGTACGGTGAGGCAGGCGGGGATGGCCTTGAAGGCGGCGAGGGACCGGACGACTACTGCAGCGGCGGCTCCGGAAGTGATGTGCTCATCGGCTCGATGGCCGGAGACGGCTGCGAACAGATTTCCAGCATTCCCTGATTCCAGCGGATGAGTCCCACGGGTAGGCCGCGTTGAACGGGGTGTAAGTCCCTCGGCCAAATCCATGCATCGTCGTCCTCGCCGAGGGGGCAACGACTGGTGTGCATGGTCGTCGCGCTATTCGTGCAATCCAACTCAACGAGACGGGATTGCGCCCGATACAATGCCAGTCAATCAGTTCCATTACACACGGAGGTAGGTTCAATGCACTCCACGTTCCGCATCGCCGTCGCCGTTCTCCTCATTGCCGGCATATTCACGTTCTGCACTCCGGGCGCCCTGGCCGCGACTTGTGCGACGGACAATCTCGGTCCGTTCACCGCGACAATCGTCGGATCCGGAACAATCAACGGTACGCCCGGAAACGACGTCATCCTCGGATCGGCCGGGCGGGATGTGATTGATGGCAAGGGCGGCACCGATGTCGTCTGCTCGCTTGGTGGCAATGACGACATCACCCTTGGCTCGGGCGATGACGCCGTGGACGGTGGCGCTGGCAATGACACGATCCGTGGCGGCGGCGGCGATGACGAGATCTACGGTGGATCCGGAGATGATTCGCTCACCGGCCAGGACGGCAACGATGCGCTGTATGGCGGAGTGGGAGCAGACAAACAGGTCGGTGGAGATGGCGCCGATTACTTCGAAGACGAATATGGCGGCCGCGACCGCATGTACGGCCAGGGTGGCGACGATCAGTTCTATTCCGGCCCGGACAGCGACTCGATTTCGGCCGGAGCCGGGGACGACTTTGTTCAGGATACCGGCGGTGGCAACGACAAACTGGTGATGGGACCAGGCGAGGACTCCGTTTCTGCTGGCGACGGTGATGATCGCATCTATGGGGAATCCGGTCCCGATTCGCTCAATGGCAATGACGGCAACGACTACATCTCGGGCGGGGCCGATAGCGACCGCATCTATGGCGAAGCCGGCGAAGACATCGTCAACGGCGGACCGGGGAATGATTGGATCGAAGGCGGGAACGACGCCGACTGGATCGGGTACGACATCGACGGCAACCCTGTGCGCGAGGATGGCAATGATTCCATCTCAGGCGGACCGGGGAACGATCGTGTCAACGGAGGCTATGGCGAGGACGTCATCGTCGGCTCCCTCGGCAACGACATCCTCTATGGCAACCAGACCAACGCGGCCGATAGCGCCACCGATTCAATCTCTGGCGACCAAGGTAATGACAGGATCTACGGCGGAGGCGGCTTCGATGCGGTCGGCGGCGGCGATGGAGACGACCGTGTCTATGGAGAGGCCGGCAATGACGCCATGGAAGGTGGCGCCGGCGACGATGATTACTGCAGTGGCGGCCCTGGCGTTGACTACTACGTCAGTTCCGGGCCAACCGGTGGCTGCGAGACCTCCAGCAGCATCCCGTAGCGGGCCGACCCGCCGGTTCAGTTCACCAGGTCGGCACTGGTCAGCCCCGCGTACGCAAATGCCTCGTCGATATCGTCGATGATGCGCTGCTCAACTGCCTTGCCATCGCGGAAGGTGAAGACGGCGGCGTGGCTGGCATTGATCCAGTCCCGCTGGTCCTTGACGCGCACATGGATCCTGAGCACGGCCATGATCTTGTCGCCCCGGGCGTAGATCTGCTCTGGCTCGCACGTTCCTTCGGCCCAGTTTCCGCGACCATTGGCGACAAGTGTTGCGACGGCATCCACGCCATGATTCGCGCCGGAGCCCCAGGTTTCCGGCTCGTACCAGACGATCTCGGGATCGAGCGGCGCGAGCACGCCGGGAATGTCGTTGCGGTTGATCGCATCGTAGAGATCGCGCACGGCCTGAATATTGGCCTGTTGCGCTGCGGTGAGGTCGGTCATCGTCGGCATGCTCCTTGGGCGGATACAGGTTCGCTCGCATTGTTGTCGATTGTGGCGGATATCGTTCGACAACCTCGCGAATGTTGAATCGCAGTTCAGGAGAGGAAAGACAACCCATGGAGCTCCCCCGGATCGCATCGCGCGATGAATGGCTCGCCGCGCGTATGGCATTTCAGGCGCAAGAAGACGAGGCCGCCGATGTGCTGGCCAGGTTGAGCGAGGCGCGCCACAACCTGCCCATGGTCGAAATCACGACCGACTACACCTTTGACACGCCTGATGGCCCGAAGTCGCTGCTCGATCTTTTCGACGGGCGCACCCAGCTGATCGTGTACCACTTCATGTACGGTCCGGATTGGGATGCCGCCTGCCCGGTCTGCTCGTTCAATGTCGACAACCTGGGCGATCTGACCCACCTGCGCGCCAACGACACCAACTTCGTCGTCATCTCCCGCGCCCCGCTGGAGAAGCTGCAGGCGTGGAAGGAGCGGATGGGCTGGACCTTCCCCTGGGTCTCCGCGGCCAACACAACCTTCAACCAGGACTTCTTCACCTCGCTGGACGGGACGCAGGATCCGGTCAACTACATGTACAAGAGCAAGGCCGAACTCGATCAGATCGGCGACTGGTACTTCACCAACGGAGAGCAGGGCGGCACCAGCGTCTTTGTGCGCGATGGCGACCGGGTGTTCCAGACCTTTTCGAGCTATTTCGGCAAGCTCGACATCACCAACGGCCTGGTCAACTACCTCGACCTAACCCCCCGCGGCCGCGACAACATGAAACTCGAATACCACGACAGCTACCCGGCGGAGTAGCTACAGGAAGATGCCCTGATCGAACCAATATATGGAACCTTTCAGCGCGGCGATCCTTCAACTGGTATCCAGTAAACGAGTCCTCGGCCTGGTGCAATCCGATCGACGCACGTTCGCTCTGAATCTGACGGGATGCTGGTCTAGCCCACCTATAAGCGACAAAGGATGTGACTGGCCAGGACATGCGGATCGGCGACGTTGACAGACC